>NZ_JADNNI010000004.1:0-211901 GCF_015556925.1 Enterococcus sp. 1001283B150225_161107_E12
CCGAACACAGAAGTTAAGCTTCTTAGCGCCGATTGTAGTGAGGGGTTGCCCCTTGTGAGAGTAGGACGCCGCCACGCTGGTATTATTATTCCGGCATAGCTCAGTTGGTAGTAGCGCATGACTGTTAATCATGATGTCGTAGGTTCGAGTCCTACTGCCGGAGTACTTGAAACACAACAGATTCTGTTGTGTTTTTTTGTTGTTTTTACATAAAAAAAAGGCTCTTCGTCAAGTAGTTTGGTGAATTCAAATTGAGAGAATTTCATCGTGAATCAATCGAAGCAGAGAGAAGCTTAGATTGATTCTTTTTTGTTCCGGATTAATCTTGGAAAACTGGTTATTTGTCAATAAGAGTTAATGAGTTCAGTCAAGTGAAGGAGGTTGCTTCTGTTCCCGCTGTTTATTCAGTTTTTGATTGTGCGAGACGATTTTTGTCCCAGTTTCTTTATTTGTTAAAATTAGATTAATTTAAAATTTGTTTTCGAAGTATTTTTTTGTTGCAATGCTAATCAAAATGTAATTTTTGTTAAGAAAACTGAGATACTATATCTAAGCAAATCGGAATAAAGGAGACTAAGTTATGAAAAAAATTACTAAACTGATTTTTGGAATTTTTGTTTGTACGATATTTAGTGCAATAATTAGTGGATATACTGTAAGTGCGGATGAAAATACCGCAGAGCCTCAAATTATAAATCGAGCTACTAACGTAGGAAATACCTACCATCACAGGATTGTATCAATTCAGATGTTAGAAAATCCGAGAAATGTTCTAGAGTGGAATATGTTCACTACCAGTCGTGTATTTATGCGTCAAGACCAGGGCCTTCCAAATCAAAGATGGGTTATGTTCTATAACAATGAAGATGGTACTTATCAAATTGTAGGTGGTCCTCTTAATGCTGGAGGGACATTCAGAGCAGCTTATCTATCAGCAAATGGGCAGAATATTGATACACGTTGGAATATCAATAGCGATAAGTGGCGAATTTTCCGTTTTGGATCACATGCGAATGGAAATACAGTATACATTCAAAATGTGAGTGAAAATCGTATTATGACTTATCCTGCTGCCTGGCTGGGTAGTCCGCTTATATTGAGACCACTTGAAGTAGCTAATGGAGGTACTAGTCAGCGATTTATTATCCGAATTTTAGGAAACGCTTAAAATTCGACTTGCAATTTTTTAGCTACAACATTTTGTATAATGCTAGATTCGCATATTGTAAGTACGGATGGAAATATAGTAGTCCCTCAAATTAAAAATCGATCGATTCATAAGTAATGTTGCTGATACTTATCAAATTGTTGGTGATCCTTTACACGCTGGAGGGGGATATAGGACTGCTAATCTTTCAGCAATAGAGAATTGTGGGTTCTTTAGTAGATAATCGTAGGAATATTAATAGTGACAAATGGCGGATTTATAGAGTCGGGATATATTCTTTAGGAAACACAGTTTCCATTGAAAATACAAGTATAAGTATGGTTAACCAAATTGTAACGCCATTTAATCCACGAGCTTCCATTAAGCTAGGGCAACCTAATAGGATTAATCGAGTTTCAAATCAAAGATTCATTGCACATTATTTTGAGAATGCCTAAAATATTAAAGAAACCGATTTGCTTAAAATCAGTAGATAGTGTCTTTTTAAGGAGATACTATCTTTTTTTTTAATGTATGGTACAAAAATAAAGTCCATTTTTGATTCTGTCCTTAAAACCGAATAAAAGGTGTTCCAGAAGTAACTCCTTCAGAAATAAGCAGAGAACCCAAAAAAATTGATGAACAATTTTTTTGGGTTCTCTGCTTATTTCTCGGAGCTGGATACTTCTGTCACAATCTCTACAAAGCCACTTGACGGGCTTGAACCGTCGACCTCTTCCTTACCATGGAAGCGCTCTACCAGCTGAGCTAAAGCGGCATTTTTACTACCTAAATAGGATAACTAATTTATAGTCATTTGTCAATAACTTTTCTCTGTGAACAGACGACATTTAAAAGAAATTGAGTTGTTTTTCACAAATATAAAATAACGATGGTTAATTAGTAATTATTTGAAAAATCGAAAAAAAAGTATTGCGTTATATGATGAAAATTGATATTATATTCATGTAATTTGATTCCGGCATAGCTCAGTTGGTAGTAGCGCATGACTGTTAATCATGATGTCGTAGGTTCGAGTCCTACTGCCGGAGTACTACACAAAATCCAGAAGTATTCTTCTGGATTTTTTTGTTTTCCAATGAAAATACGTAGATTGAATCGCATGATTGTTCTGAATTTTCAGAATAGCACATTGTAATTCGAAGGGTTAAAGAGTAAAATGAAGGTATATTTTCAATCGGGAAGGATGATTAAATGAACGCGATTACACCAGATATGACAAAAAAATTTGCCGATCAATTTCAAACGAATAAAAAGCAACAAGCTTTACAAAATGCTGTTGTAAAAAATGGGATCACAGCTTCAGCAGAAAATATTGCTTCACATACAAAAAACACACCGGTATTTTCTGTAGATCTAGCGACTGGGAAAGTCTCAAACCAAAAACAATCTGGCCGTTGTTGGATGTTTGCGGCGTTGAATACATTCCGTCACAAATTGTTGAATCAATTCCACTTAAAAGAATTTGAATTATCACAAAATTATACTTTCTTTTGGGATAAATATGAGAAAGCAAACTATTTTTATGAAAATATTCTTGCAACTGGTAATGAAGCATTAGACAGTCGTAAAGTCGCTTTTTTACTAGCTGTTCCCCAACAAGATGGTGGACAATGGGATATGATCGTATCATTATTCCAAAAATATGGTGTCGTACCAAAATCAGTGATGCCAGAAAGCGCGAATAGCTCAAATTCTCGTGATTTGAATAACTACTTAAACAAATTATTGCGTAAAGACGCCGTTAAACTACGTCAATTAGTGGCAGAAGGAAAAACAAATGAAGAGATCCAAGTAGAAAAAGAAAAGATGTTAGCAGGGATCTATCAATTTCTAACAACTTCTTTAGGTACGCCACCAACTGAATTTGATTTTGAGTACCGAGATGAAGAAAAAAATTACCATATCGATCAACAATTGACTCCACAAATGTTTTACGATAAATATATTGGTGTAAATTTGGATGATTATGTAAGTATCATCAATGCACCGACGGCAGACAAGCCTTACGATCGCTCTTATACGGTCGAAATGTTAGGGAATGTTGTGGGAGGAAAAGAAGTCAAATATCTTAATGTCGATATGACAACGTTCAAAAATTTAGCGATTGCTCAATTGGAACAAGGAGAATCTGTGTGGTTTGGGTGTGATGTTGGTCAATCTTCTACAAGAGATAGTGGCATCATGGCAACAGATGTTTATGAGATGGATGAATTATTTGATTTAGATTTTTCTATGACTAAAGCGGAACGTTTAGATCATGGAGAAAGCTTGATGACTCACGCGATGGTCTTGACTGGTGTCGATTTAGTTGATGGAAAATCAACTAAATGGAAAGTCGAAAACAGCTGGGGAGAAAAAGTCGGAGATAAAGGGTTCTTTGTGATGAGTGATGAGTGGATGGATGAATATACGTATCAAATCGTTGTCCGCAAAGATTTATTGACGGAAGAACAGCTAGCCGCATTTAATGCTGAACCAATTTTATTAGCTCCTTGGGACCCAATGGGGGCATTAGCTTAATTTCAATATCAATCAAAACAGATACAGAGACTTAATAGTTTTCTGTATCTGTTTTTTGTTGATTTCTTGATTTCAGGATTTTATAAATACCTGTGTTATACTTTAAAATGATATAGGAGTTGTTGCGGGCGTACTTGATTGATGAATCATCGATCTTGTGAAATAGCAAGGAGGAGTGAAAATGGATATCCAAGAAGTGTTAACAGAGATTCGTTTGAGTGGTAAGGTGATACCGATTACTGGGGGAGATGTGAATCAAAACTATCGAATTGAAGAACAGCAAAAATCCTATTTTCTAAAAATCCATCCTCATGTGACCAAACGCTTTTTTGAAGCAGAAGTGGATGGTCTGAAAGAGCTTGCACCACATGTACGAGTACCTGAAACTTATATGTTAGGCGAAACAAATGAAGGTGCCTATCTATTGATGGAATGGATCGAACCAGGGAAAGGTGATCCTCGAGAACTGGCAAAAGACTTAGTAAAAATCCATCGTTCAACTGCACCACAGTTTGGTTTTCGCAAGGACAATTATCTAGGCAGTTTACCACAGCTCAATACATTTGAAGAAGATTGGTGGACCTTCTTTTTCAAAAATCGCTTGGAGGCTCAAATCGACATAGCGGAGAAAAACAATCGATGGAATGAAACACGTGAAAAAGAGTATCAGCGGTTAAAAAAAGAACTACTAAATCGTGACGATCATCGGAAGATTACGCCTAGCCTCTTGCATGGAGATTTATGGAGTGGTAATGTTTTCTATGATAGGCAAGGAAGACCAGTGTTTATCGATCCGGCAGTTTCTTATGGGAATCGCGAACAAGATATTGCGATGAGTCAGTTGTTCGGTGGCTTTCGTCCTGAATTCCTGGAAGCTTACCAAGAAAGCTGGCCATTGGAAGAGGGCTGGGAGAGTCGTTTGCCACTCTATCAACTCTATTACTTGTTGGCGCATCTCAATATGTTTGGAGAGAGTTATGGGACACAGGTCGATCATATATTAATGAAGAAGTAATTGGAGGTTTTCTTTTGGCACAAAAATATACAAAAAAACATGAAGTATCTTATTATGAATGTGATATCAACAAAACAATGACTTTTCCGTCCATGCTGGGTGTAGTCATCAAGACTTCGGAAGAACAAAGTGATCATTTAGGTCGAGGAACCGACTTTGTCAGTAGCTTTGGCTTGACTTGGGTAATCACGAACTATTCGATGAAAATCAATCGCTTGCCTCATGTAGGTGAAACAATCGATGTTACCACACAAGCGATGCAGTATAATAAATTCTTTTGCTATCGTAATTTTTGGATTCATGATGAGGAAGGAAATGAATTAGTTGAAATCGAATCAGTATTTGTTTTGATGGATCTAGTGAACCGTAAGATGAGTAGTGTGAATGAAGAAATCATTGCACCTTTTGAAAGTGAAAAAATCAAGAAAATCAAACGACAAGAAAAAATCGAGCCAATCGAATCAGGCTTGATGTTGCCATATCGTGTGCGATTTTATGATATTGACAGCAATCAACATGTGAACAATGCGATGTACTTCAACTGGATCATTGATGTTTTAGGTTACGATTTTTTGACAACACATACACCTAAACATGTGTTGATCCGTTTTGATAAAGAAGTTGAATATGGCAATGAGATCGAGAGTCATTATGAACAAACGGTGTCTGGAACAGAGGTAAAAACGAGACATGAGATCAGAATGCAAGAGCAACTTTATTGTGCAGCGAATATCTTATGGGAGAAAAATGAAGAAACAAAATAAATCGAGTGAGATAAGATTGTGAGATATTTTGCTTCGATAAATAAGCGCGAAAAGAGGTTGTGACAGAAGTGTTCAGCTCCGAGAAATAAGCCGAGAAACCCGAAAATTGTTTTTCAAATTTTTGGGTTTCTCGGCTTATTTCCGAAGGAGTTACTTCTGGAACACCGTTTATTCGCTTTTAAGGATAGAAACAAAAATGAATTTTATTTTTGTCTCACTTTCTTTTTCGCGCTTATTTCTAAAGGAGTTTCATTTGGAACTCCGTTTAACAATGATGTGATTGTAGCGTCTATTGAGTTTTCCATATGAAGAGGCGAGCAAACCCTGTATTACTCAATTTGATTTCTATTGTGTCATAAATTTGATCAACTGTTCTTCTGACAAGCCACCGTTAATGGCAATCAAAAGTTTTATTCTAGCTTTTTGGCTATTGATACTATTACAAAAAATAACGCCCATACTTGCGAGTTCTTTTCCGCCACCTTCGTAATCATAGACGGGTTCAGCGATTCCGTTGAAACAACGAGAAACCAAGACTACTGGTATTTTTTGGATCAAGAGTTTCTTTAATGCTGTTAATGCCTGCGGAGGGAGGTTCCCAGCGCCTAAAGCTTCAATGACCAGACCGTCGACTTTCGAATGGGCAAGTGCTTCTAATAAATCACCTTGCATACCCGCATAGGCTTTGACGATTGGGATCGTTCCTTTGACTGATGCGATATCTAGTCTTTGCGCTTCAAGTAATTCTTGCATAAACAATATACGATTTTTAGTGATCAAACCGATTGGTCCTAACGTAGGAGTACGAAAAGTAGCGACATTAGTCGTGTGGGTTTTAGTGACATAGCGTGCTGAGTGGATCTCATCGTTCATCACGACTAAAACACCTTTGTCTTTTGCTTCCTCACAACTTGCTACTCGAATCGCACTTTCAAAATTATATAGACCATCGCTACCTAACTCATTACTTGAACGCATCGCTCCTGTTAAGACGATCGGTAATTTATCGCCAATCGTTGAGTCTAGAAAAAATGCTGTTTCTTCCAACGTATCTGTCCCATGGGTGATCACGACACCTTGGATGTCAGAAAGAACGGCTTGATTGATTCTTTCTTTAAGTTGTAACATATGTTTAGGCATGATGTGCGGGGAAGGAAGATTAAAGATATCTTCCATGATCAAATCAACATTTTCTGGAATCGTTACTTCTGCATCTAATAGTGGGTTAGCCACATCTGGACTTACGCCACCTGTTAAAGAATTTTCTTTCATGGCGATCGTGCCGCCTGTGTGTAAGATAAGAATTTTTTTCATTTTCAGAACTTCCTCACGAATAATTTTGCATAGGGTTTCTAGCTTATTGTATACTATATAAAAGAGTTTTGCTATGAATGAATCAAACGGAACAACTTGAGAACAAAGATAAAATGAATTTAAACGAATGGAAGTGATTCGTCGTGATCAAAATTGGCTTGACTTCATTTAAAGAACATGACAAATTAACAGGAAAAAAGAATAATACTCTTTACGATTATGCGAGTGTCCTTTCATTAGTCGAATTAGATACCGCCTATTATGGTATCCCAAGAAAGTCATCTGTGGAGAAGTGGGTGAATGAAGTACCGGCATCTTTTCGCTTCGTGATGAAAGCTTACCAAGGAATTAGCGGTCAAGGCGACTGGCAGAAGTATTATCAATCCGAAGAAGAGATGATTGAACACTTTTTGGATGTGATGGCACCGATGAGCGAGTCAGGAAAACTCTTTTGTTTTTTAGTTCAATTCCCTGCTTCATTTAAATGCACCAAAGAAAATGTCGCCTATTTAAGAAAACTAAGAAAATGGTTCAATGGCTATCCGGTAGCTATTGAGTTACGTGACTATTCTTGGTATAGCGACCAATTTCTGTCACGCACGAGACAGTTTATGACTCGTGCAATGTTTTCCTTAGCAATCATTGATGAACCACAATTACTGAATACGACGATTCCTTTCGATCCTTATGTGACAAATACGGATTTTACCCTTTTTCGTTTTCATGGAAGAAATGAGCAAGGTTGGCAAGCAAATGATCAGGATTGGCGAAAAAAAAGAACGTTGTATCGCTATTCTGAAGAAGAGTTACAGGAATTAGCAGCAGCCATCAAAAAAGTAGACGGGTCAACAAAATATGTTGGGGTGATCTTCAATAATAACTCTGGTGGAGATGCGGCTGAAAATGCCTTGGCATTACAAAAGATCTTAGGGATCGAACCAGATGAGCTGAATCCAAAACAAATCGATTTGTTTTGAAGACCTGTCTTTTGTAATCACTCTATATAAAAAGTAGCACGCACGCCTTACCAATAAGAATTGAAACTGTTCAACTAGAAATTTTTACTAAATAATAATCGGAAGAGGTGATGGAACGACATGATCAAAGCAGTTTTTTTTGATATCGATGGCACATTAGTCAACAACCAAGCAAAAGCGTTGGCTTCAACTAAATATGCGATTGATCAACTACAAAAAAAGGGCATATTATGCGGTGTTGCCACTGGGCGCAGCCCTGTAAGAATCAAAGAAGTGATCGATGAACTTGAACTAGACATGTTCGTCGTCTACAATGGTCAATTAGTCTTTGACCGTGATCAAACGATCGTCGACCATCCTTTTGATAAAACAGTATTAGCGGATATCGTCCACTTTTCAGATGCTCATCACCGACAAATCATTTTTGGTGGGCGAGATCAACTAGATGGTTCAACGACGATGATGCTAGGACAATCGATCATCATCAAAAAAATCGTCAATCACTTACCAAAAAAATTCCCTGTACGTCTGTTGAAAAAAATCTTACAAGTGTTCAGTCCACATCGTCAACGTAAACGGTATGAAACCTTAGCGATATTGAATGAACCGATTTATCAATGCATTTTATTGAGCCAAACATCTGAGCAAGAAAAACTCATCCAACGATTCCCAGAGTGTTCGTTCCAACGTTCTAATCCTTATACGGTCGATATTATTCCTAAAGGGGGATCCAAATTGTTAGGAATCCAACAGTTTGCGACAAGCAAAGGAATGGCATTGTCTGAAATCATGGCATTTGGCGATCATTACAATGATGTTGAAATGCTAAAAGGAGTAGGAATCGGTGTTGCAATGGGGAATGCGCCAACTGGTGTGAAGCAGCAAGCTGATTTTGTCACAGCATCAAATGAAGCGGATGGTATTTATAAAGGTTTGAAGCATTTCGGGATAGTTGATTGAATGTATGTCAGTTAGGAGGACTAGAATCATTATGGAGCCAGAAACACCTTATCAAAAAGTAGAACAATTCCATCGGACATTCGATCCAAGAATACCAGAGCGACCCACTGCATTTACTAAAGAACATGCGGATGATCGAGCAGGATTCAAAATCGAAGAGTTAGTTGAATTTGTGGCAGCAGCGAGTGACGGTGATGCGAAAAAATTGCATGATTCCGTCCAATACTTGCATCATGCAATTGATCAAGCAGAAAAAAAGATTCTTAAAAAACAGATTTGGGGAGAGGAAAGTCTCGTCGAGCAAGTAGATGCGCTGACCGATTTGCTTTATTTTACGTATGGCTCTTTTTCTTTGCTGGGCGTTGATCCTACGAGGATTTTTGATATTGTCCATCAAGCGAATATGGGTAAACTATTTCCAGATGGTAAACCTCACTACGATCCTGTTACAAACAAAGTATTGAAGCCAGACAATTGGCAAAAGGATTACGCGCCTGAAGAAAGGATCGCAAAGGAAATCAAGGAGCAAATGAAGAAGGCAGAGCAAGTAAAGTTTGCCACAGAAAATTCTTCAACGGGTCCTTGATAAGGTCTTCTCATTTTAGTTGGTAGAAAGATGGCCAAAAGATTTTTTATGTAGGTAGTGTATGACTGAACATAGTATGTTATAATATAAAATAGATGTCTTTTTGCACGAAAGACGTATTTACAATGTTATGCAAATCAGATTCGTCTGATCATAAACAAATAGAGACAGTAGATGCATATTGAAAACGGAGGAACCTTAAATGGGAAATAATGTTATCATCGGGATCGTCATTGCAATCATTATAGTCGCCATTCTGGCTTTTTTGGTTAGTTACGTAATGAAGAAAAAAAACCAAGATCGATTGGACGTCTTAGAAAAACGCAAGGAAGAATTATTCGACTTGCCTGTGATTGAAGAAGTTGACGATGTCAAAAAAATGCATCTAGTGGGGCAAAGCCAAAATACCTTTCGTGAATGGAGTCAAAAATGGAACGACATCTCTACCTCATCATTTGCCGAGTTAGAAAGTCAGATCTTTGAAGTCGAAAATCTCAACGAGAGCTTTAGATTCTTAAAAGGAAAAAAAGCAGTAGAAGAAGCCGAAGCAACCATGAACCAAATGGAAAAAGAAGTTGCGGAGATTCGTGAAGGCTTAAAAGAATTGCGTGAAACAGAAGAACGTAATTCCTTAGCTGTTCAACAAGCTTTAGACGTTTATGAGGAACTAAAAGCAACGATCCGAGAAGAAGAACAGCAATACGGTCCAGCTTTACCTGAGTTACAAAAGCAAGTGAAAACGATTGAAAATGAGTTTACACAATTTGTTACGTTAAATACTTCAGGTGATCCAGTGGAAGCCCGTGAAGTGCTGGATAAAGCGGAAAAACACACGTATGAAGTGGATGCGTTAATGAAAAAAATCCCGCCATTATTTGAAGATCTGAATACGACTTTCCCGGCGCAAGTGGAAGAGATCCAAGAGACCTATGACCGCTTGGTCAAAGAGGAGTATGTTTTTCCAGAAGAAAACCTGTTTGGCGATATCGAAACGATCAATCGTCGAATCGAACGTTCGTTGATCAATATTGAGAAAACGGAAGTTGAAACTGTTGAATTTGAAAATCGTGAAACGGCTAATCTGATCGATGCATTATATGATATTTTAGAACGTGAGATGGAAGCACAAGCATTTGTGACTAAAAATCAAGCAACGATCGAACAATATATCAAACATGCGACAAAAAACAATCGTCAATTGTTGATCGAATTAGATCATACCGCTCAAAGTTATACATTGAACCATAACGAAATTGGGCGTGTACGTGGTTTCCAAACAGAAGTGGAAGAAATCGAACGCCAAAACGAACAAATCAAACCACAGTTACAACAACATGAAGTGGCTTACTCAGAAGTAAGAACGTTCTATAAGAAAGTCTTCAAAGTATTAGAAGATATTGAAAACCAACAGGTTGAAATCAGCGATTCTTTACACGAACTAAGAAAAGGTGAAAAAGAAGCGCAAGAAAAAATCGATACATTCGAATTTAAATTGCGCAGTCTTAAACGGTTTGTTGAAAAACAACGATTACCAGGTTTGCCAAATGATTATCTAGAGTTTTTCTTTGTGGCAACAGAACGTATCGAAGAATTGAGTACTGTGTTGAATAAAATCAGAGTCAACATGGATGAGGTCGAACGTCTTGTAGCATTATGTGAAGAAGATCTAGAGTTACTTGATAAGAAAACCCACGATCTAGTGGATGCAGCAGCATTAACCGAGCAAATGTTGCAATATGCGAACCGTTACCGTCACACACATGAAGAAGTGAAAGAAGCCATTGAAAAGAGTTATTACTTATTCAATAAAGAATATCACTATCAAGAGGCTTTGGATGAGATCGGCACAGCATTAGAGCGCACAGAACCAGGTGCATTCAAACGAATCGAAGATTTTTACTTCAATCATCCTGATTTAGTATAATCCTGCGATCAAAAAAGACAACACAGGCAAGTGCCGAGTGTTGTCTTTTTTTGGGAGTCATTGACTAGTAACTATTGGGTAGAGAAATACGTTGATTCGATCGATTTTTTTATAGAGTCCAACTCAGAGAAAACGCCACTTGAAAGCACAAGGGACAACCGTTATAATAGGTAAGAATTTCAAAAAAAGAAGGTTTAAATATGATATATTTCGATAATAGTGCGACAACACCGATTTATCCGCAAAGTTTGGATGCGTATGTCAAAACAAGTCAACGGATCATCGGGAATCCATCAAGTCTACACGATTTAGGCAATCAGGCGAACCGCCTGCTACAACAAGCGAGAAAACAAATCGCTGAACTGATTGCTGTCTCCCCTGAAGAAGTGTATTTCACATCAGGTGGAACAGAAGGAAATAACTGGGTGCTTAAAGGAACGATGCTTGAAAAACTAGGTTACGGTAACCACATGATCATTTCAGGCGTTGAACATCCAGCTGTCAGTGAAACAGCTGAGCAGTTAAAAAAACTCGGTATCGAAGTGAGTATTGCTCCTGTCGATAAAAGAGGGATCGTCCGCGTAGATGAGTTGAAAAAATTAGTGCGTAAAGAAACGATTTTAGTTTCCGTTATGGCAGTAAATAATGAAGTAGGTGCGATCCAACCAATCAAAGAAATCAGTAGTTTTTTAAATGATTTTCCTAAAATCCATTTCCATGTGGATGCGGTACAAGCCATTGGTAAAGTTCCTTTAGAGGAATGGTTGACTGAACGTGTGGATTTTGCCACTTTTTCTGCCCATAAATTCCACGGGCCTCGTGGTGTTGGTTTTGTTTATTGGAAAAAAGGCCGCCGGTTAGCACCGCTGTTCACTGGAGGCGGACAAGAGAAAAATCAACGGAGTGGAACAGAGAATGTGCCGGGAATCGTCGCGATGGCAAAAGCCCTGCGTTTAGCTCTAGATATCAAAGCACAAAAACCAAACCAAACTGCCTATCTTAAACAAGCATTGATTGAAGCTTTACATACGTATGATAAAGTAACGATTTTTTCTGAAGGTGAAGATTACGCACCCCATATTTTGTGTTTTTCATTAAAAGGTATTCGTGGTGAGGTATTGGTCCATGCATTAGAAGAAAAACAAATATTTGTCTCTACGACAAGCGCTTGTTCTTCTAGAAAGCACATGGCAAGTAGTACGCTGCATGCGATGCAAGTACCCAATGATTTAGCTACTTCAGCGATTCGCGTCAGCTTAGATGAAAGCAATACGATGGCAGAAGTCGAACAATTCATGATCATCTTTAAACAGTTGTACAAGAAATTTTCAGTCATCAATTAAGAAACAGAGGAGTGTTTTTGTGAAGTACAGTGAAATCATGGTTCGCTATGGTGAACTTTCAACAAAAGGAAAAAATCGTCGAAGTTTTATTATGCAGTTGGCACAAAATGTCAGACAGGCATTGAGCGATTTTCCTGAAATCAAGATCCACGCAGAGCGTGATCGGATGCATCTACTGTTGAACGGTGTAGACGGAGACTTAGTCATCCCTAAGTTAGCGAAGATATTTGGAATCCAAAACTTTTCACCTAGCGTGCGAGTAGAAAAAGAAGTACAAAGTTTAAAACAAGCGGTTCAGGAAATCATGCAAGAAATCTATACAGGAAAAGAAACATTCAAGATCATTGCAAAACGTAGTGATCATAGCTTTGAATTGGACAGCAACGAACTAAACCAAGCATTAGGAAATGCAGTCATCGATGTTTTTCCGGATATCCAAGTACAGATGAGAAAGCCAGATATTGCGTTGCGTGTGGAAATCCGCCGAGATGGGGCTTATCTTTCCTATGAGACGATCAAAGGAGCTGGCGGTCTGCCTGTCGGTACAAGTGGAAAAGGTATGTTGATGCTTTCTGGAGGGATCGATTCTCCAGTTGCCGGTTATTATGCCATGAAACGTGGGGTAGAAATTGAAGCTGTCCACTTTGCTAGTCCACCTTACACGAGTGAACAAGCCTTGCAAAAAGCGAAAGACTTAACAGTGAAGCTGACACCCTATGTTGGTAAAATCGAATTTATCGAAGTACCGTTTACAGAAGTGCAAGAAGAGATCAAACGAGTGGTGCCCCAAGGCTACTGGATGACGATCACACGTCGGATGATGCTTCGTTTGACAGATGAGATCCGCCGTATTCGTCATGGACTAGTGATTTTAAATGGTGAATCATTAGGGCAGGTGGCTTCCCAAACACTCCAAAGTATGGTGGCAATCAATGAGGTCACGAATACACCGATCATTCGTCCTGTAGCGACGATGGATAAATTAGAGATCATCGAAGTGGCTGAACAAATCGATACGTTTGATTTGTCCATTCAACCATTTGAAGATTGCTGCACGATCTTTGCACCGCCACAGCCTAAAACTCGTCCACGACTAGAAAAAGTGCATCAATACGAAGAACGTTTGGATATCGATGGGATGATCGAACGTGCAGTGGCAGGATTAAAGATCGAAACGATCCACACAGAAACAGCAAAAGAACAAGTAGAAGAATTTTCTGATTTACTTTAAACGAAGGAACTTGTACTTCTTGTACGAGTCGATCATTCGTAATAAAAGATCCAGTCTCAAGAAGTAGACAGGTGAAAGAGGACGAGACAATTGTTTAGCCTCGAGAAATAAGGCGCCATCCACAAAAATTGTATGTCAAATTTTGTGGATGGTACCTTATTTTTCTTGTTTTTCATGGAGTTAAGCTTCCTCCTATTGCGAGGTTCCTTGTTCCATGCTAAACTAAAATTATGTGAAATGATTAACAAGGAGAAACGATATGCGAGAAAAATCAGAAACGTTACCAAAAGCAACAGCGAAACGGTTGCCTTTATATTTGCGCTATTTGAATATGTTGAATGATTCTGGTGTTCAACGAATCAAATCAAATGAATTTAGTGAGATCACACAAGTACCTTCTGCCACGATCCGCAGAGATTTTTCTCATTTAGGAGAATTAGGACGAAGCGGTTATGGGTACGATGTTCCCTATTTGATTGAAGTATTTGATCGAATTTTGAACACAGAGGAAGAAAAAAGAATCGCTTTAGTTGGTTTTGGGAATTTAGGAAAAGCATTGAAACACAACAATTTCAGAAGAAATGCAAATTTGAATATTGTTTGTGTATTTGACAATGATCCAGCCATCGTCGGAAAAGAAATCGAAGGTGTGATGGTTTATCCTATGGATCGCTTTAGTGAAATCGTTGAAAAAGAAGGAATCAAAGTGGCGATATCAACTGTGCCAAGTAAGTATTCACAAGCAGCCATCGACGAAATCGTCAAAGGAGGCATTACTGCGATCTTGAACTTTGCACCAGATCGTGTCAACGTTCCGCCACATGTCCATATGCAATACATCGATCTGACAACTGAACTACAGACGTTGATCTATTTTGATGAAAATTATTCGCAAGTCTTTCCTTCCAAGTAAAAACTAAGCGGGAAGATCGTGCAAAAGTGGCGTTTTTATGTGAATCGAACAGCGATTCATCAAGAGATTTTATTGACTTTGGCTACTAACCATTGTAAAATGAGTCAAGATGTTGATCAAGAGGAGTAACTAGTCCGACGTTTAGAGAGAGAGAACGAATGGTGGAACGTTCTTAGCGAAAGCTAGTGAAGGTAGCTTGGGAGTTTTTGTCTTGAATCGAGTAGAGATGAACGAGTAGTGATCGTTAACTCACTTTGAGAGGTAATAGGCAACTATTACAAATTAGGTGGTACCGCGTAATTTATACGTCCTAAATACGAAAGTATTTAGGGCGTTTTTTTTATTTCAAAGGAGGAAGACAGTATGACGGAAGAAAAGAATCTATCGACAAAGTATAATCCGCAAGAAGTTGAAGCGGGGCGTTATCAAAACTGGTTAGACGAAGATTTGTTCAAACCTAGTGGCGACAAAAAAGCAAAACCATATTCAATCGTTATCCCACCTCCCAATGTGACTGGTAAACTCCATTTAGGTCATGCTTGGGATACAACATTGCAAGACATGTTGATTCGACAAAAAAGAATGCAAGGCTATGATACGTTATGGTTACCGGGGATGGACCATGCAGGGATTGCAACGCAAGCAAAAGTAGAAGAAAAACTACGTGAGCAAGGTGTTTCTCGTTATGATCTAGGTCGCGAAAAATTTATTGATCAAGTATGGGAATGGAAAGAAGAATATGCCGGTCATATCCGTGAACAATGGGCAAAAATGGGTTTATCTTTGGATTATAGCCGTGAACGCTTCACCTTAGATGATGGCTTGTCTGAAGCTGTTCGTAAAGTATTCGTTAGCCTATACGAAAAAGAGTTGATCTATCGTGGCGAATACATCATCAATTGGGACCCACAAGCACGCACAGCTCTTTCTGATATCGAAGTGATCCACAAAGAAATCGAAGGTGCCTTTTATCATATGAGCTATGAATTGGCTGATGGTTCAGGTGTGGTGGAAATTGCAACGACTCGTCCAGAAACGATGCTTGGTGATACGGCGATCGCTGTTCATCCAGAAGATGAGCGTTACCAAGCATTGATTGGTAAAAAAGTCATTTTACCACTAGTGAATAAAGAAATACCGATCATAGCAGATGAATATGTCGACATGGAATTTGGAACAGGGGTTGTAAAAATCACGCCCGCACATGACCCAAATGACTTTGAAGTCGGTAACCGTCATGACCTCCCACGAGTGAATGTCATGAATGAAGATGGCACGATGAATGAATTAGCAGGTAAGTATCAAGGAATGGACCGTTTTGCAGCACGTAAAGCGATCGTTGCGGATCTAAAAGAACTTGGGCGTCTGATCAAAATCGAAACGATGATCCACAATGTAGGCCATTCTGAGCGTACAGGGGTAGTTGTTGAACCTCGTTTATCAACACAATGGTTTGTAAAAATGGCACCTTTAGCTGAAAAGGCGATCCAAAATCAAGAAACTGATGATGCAGTTGAGTTTTTCCCACCACGTTTCAACCAAACCTTCTTACGCTGGATGGAAAATGTTCATGACTGGGTAATCTCACGTCAACTATGGTGGGGACATCAGATCCCTGCGTGGTATCATAAGGAAACTGGTGAAATGTACGTGGGCATGGAAGCACCAGCAGACAGTGAAAACTGGTTACAAGATCCCGATGTGTTGGATACTTGGTTCAGTTCAGCGCTATGGCCTTTTTCAACAATGGGCTGGCCTGACGAAGACAATGAAGATTACCAACGTTACTTCCCAACAAGTACATTAGTAACAGGTTATGATATCATCTTTTTCTGGGTAAGCCGAATGATTTTCCAAAGCTTGGAATTTACAGAACGTCGTCCATTTGAGAATGTACTGATCCATGGATTGATTCGTGATGAACAAGGACGCAAGATGAGTAAATCTCTTGGAAATGGGATCGATCCAATGGAAGTCATTGAAAAATACGGTGCTGATGCGTTACGCTGGTTCTTATCCAATGGTTCAGCACCAGGACAAGACGTACGTTTTAGTTACGAAAAAATGGATGCTTCTTGGAACTTCATCAATAAAATCTGGAACGCTTCTCGTTTCGTTATCATGAATGTTGAAGGAATGACCGTAGAAGATATTGATCTTTCAGGTGAGAAAACTGTAGCCGATCGTTGGATTTTGACACGTTTGAATGAAACAATCGCTAAAGTGACTGACTTATTTGAACAATTTGAATTTGGTGAGGCAGGTCGCCAATTGTATAACTTTATCTGGGATGATTTCTGTGACTGGTACATCGAGATGAGTAAAGAAACACTTTACGGTGAGGATGAAGTAGCGAAACAAACCAACCGTAGTATTCTTATCCATACGTTGGATCAGATCTTACGCTTATTGCATCCGATCATGCCATTTGTCACAGAAGAAATCTGGCAACACATCCCTCATAAAGGCACATCTTTAGTAGTTGCTGACTATCCAGTCGTGCAACCGGAATACGATGATGAAGCTGCTTCAAAAGGGATGGAAGTACTGAAAGAATTGATTCGTTCTGTACGTAATATCCGTTCTGAAGTGAATACACCATTATCAAAACCAATCACGTTACTGATCAAAACAAATGATCCGAAGATCGATCAATTCTTAAATGAAAACACTAGCTATATCGAGCGCTTCTGTAATCCAGAAGAGTTGACGATCTCAAGTGACGTAACTGCACCGGATCTAGCAATGTCAGCGGTCTTGACTGGCGCAGAAATCTTCTTACCTTTAGCAGGGCTGATCAACATTGAAGAAGAAATCCAACGTTTAGAAAAAGAACTAGCAAAATGGACAGGCGAAGTGAAACGTGTACAAGGAAAATTAAGTAATGAGCGTTTTGTATCGAATGCACCGGATGATGTAGTTGAAGCAGAGCGTGCAAAAGAAAAAGATTATTTAGAAAAACAAGCAGCTGTCAATGAACGTATTGCGCAATTAAAATCAATCAAATAAAACGAAAGGGAGAGGTGACGGAAGTTGCCTCTCTTTTTTAAGTAAAAAGAGTTCTTCTGGATTTCATTGTTTCCTACGTAAGCTTTTTTGTTATAATGAAGAGGAATGGGGGGATAGTAACGTGAAAATCGAAGAAGCAATCAATTGGATCCATAGCCGATTACCATTTGGCTCACGTCCTGGATTAGACAGAGTAGAGGCCTTATTAGAGGTAGTCGGACACCCAGAAGAAAAAGTCAAAACGATCCATATTGCAGGGACGAATGGCAAAGGTTCAACAGTGACTTATTTAAGATATTTATTAGAAGAAGCCGGCTTGACAGTCGGAACATTTACCTCCCCATATATCGAATCCTTCAATGAGCGCATTTCGATCAATGGACAAGGCATTCCTGATGAATCATTGATTCGACTAGTAAAGAAATATCAACCGCTAGTTGAGCAGATGGATCAATTTGAAGCAGTAGCTGGCATTACCGAATTTGAAACGTTGACTGCTATGGCATTTGATTATTTCTTGGAAGAACAAGTGGACGTCGCGATCATTGAAGTGGGATTGGGTGGTTTACTCGACTCAACAAACGTAGCGAAACCTTTGTTGACGGGTATCACAACGATTGGTATGGATCATACAGATATTTTGGGCGACACGATCGAAGAAATCGCTGCTCAAAAAGCAGGGATCATCAAACAAAATGTGCCACTGGTCACTGGAAATATCGTACCTGAAGCCTTGGCAGTGATCGAAAAACAAGCAAAATTAAAAAATGCTACACAACACGCATGGGGAGAGGCTTACACAGTCAGTTACAAACATCCGGCAGAAGAGTGGGGCGAAATTTTTTCATTCCAAAATGAGTTTGGCAAAATCCCTAAGTTGACGATCCATATGATCGGGAGACATCAAGTTGAAAATGCGGGTATGGCGATTGAAATGTATCAAATCTATTGTGGACGGATGAATCTTCCATTCCGTGAAAAAGACGTGATCAATGGCTTGAAAAAGGCGCAATGGCCAGGTCGTATGGAACGATTAAGTGAAGAACCCTTAGTGATTTTAGATGGGGCGCATAATACCCATGCGATGGCACGCTTAGTCCAAAATCTTAAACAAGAATTCAAAGGCTATCATGTCCATCTTTTGTTCTCTGCTTTACGAACAAAAGAGGTTGATAAAATGTTACACCAATTACAAGAAGTACCAGATGCAACAATCTACGTCACTACTTTTGATTATCCTAAAGCAATCGAGTTGTCGGATATCCAAGCAACGACTGATGAGAAAGTTACGATTGTTTCAATGTGGCAATTTGGGCTTGCAGAGATCTTGGAGAAGATGACGGCTGAGGATGTTCTTGTAGTGACAGGTTCACTCTATTTTATTTCGGAAGTGCGACGTTTGCTTGTACAGTTGGGAGGAAAAAATGAAAGTTAATGCAGTGATTTTTGATATGGATGGCTTATTATTTGATACAGAGATCGTTTATTATGAGGCATCCCAAACAGTAGCCGATCGGATGGGGTTTCCCTATGACAAAGAGCTTTACTTGCGATTTTTAGGCGTTTCTGATGAAGAAGTTTGGGCGAACTACCATACTATTTTTTCAAGCTTTGGTCGAGAAACTGTCCAAAAATTTATCGACGATTCCTATCAAGAAACGCTTGATCGTTTTGCTTCAGGTCAAGTTGAATTAAAACCAGGTGTTTTAGAATTCTTGAACTTTTTGGAAGAAAAAGATATCCCAAAAGTAGTCGCATCAAGTAATCAGCGACATGTCATTGAACTGTTGCTAGAAAAAAATAATCTACGTCATCGTTTTGATACGATCGTCTCAGCTGAAAATGTCAAACGTGCAAAACCAGATCCAGAAATCTTTTTACATGCCCATGCGTTTTTAGGTACTGAAAAAGCGGAGACATTGATATTAGAAGATTCACAAAATGGGGTATTAGCAGCGTATGGTGCAGGAATTCCAGTAATCATGGTGCCAGATTTACTAGCACCTTCTGATGAATTAGCCGCTAAGACAACAGCGATTGTTTCTTCACTTCACGAAGTTCCGGCATTGATCAAATAAAAATAAAATAAATATCCTCCTTTTCCGTATCTTATTTTGAGCGCACGGGAAAGGAGGTTTTTTATGGAAAAAAATTTGCTTCAAACAGTACCCGCTACGTCTCTACCAAGGGAGAGGATGGAGACTTATGGAGAGGATGCGTTATCAGATCAAGAGCTTTTAGCCATTTTGCTTCGGACTGGTCAGCATCCGTATAATGTATTAGAAGTTGCGGGTACGTTATTGAAGAAATTTGGTGGTTTAGCGCTCTTGAGACAAGCAACACTAGCAGAATTAGAAGCGGTTCGTGGGATTGGTCGGGTCAAAGCCTTAGAGATCAAAGCATTGATCGAGCTGGGTCGACGGATACAAGTCGATCAGTTGCGTCAAACGACGACTGTCCATGCGAGTTATGAATTGGCAAAAGAATTGATCCTAGAACTAAAAGATCAAAAACAAGAACATTTAGTTTGCATCTATCTCGATACCAAAAATCAAATCTTACTAAAGAAAACCTTGTTCATCGGGTCATTGGATCAGACAATCGCACATCCACGTGAAGTGTTCCATTACGCAGTCCGCTATTCAGCAGCACGGCTTGTACTTGCTCATAATCATCGTGAGACACGTTCGTAATTGAAAAGATTACGCACGTCCTCTCAGAAATAAGAGAGTCGTGAACTCTTTGCTTGATAGGTGAAATGAAGGAGTAACGTCCTGAAGCGCTTACTCTGATACTCCGACATGCGTCATTTCATATATTGGGAATGAGGTGTGAATCTCGGTGAAGTCGGCTGAAAGATACCGTCTGTTGATTAAAATAGTGAACTGCAACGAAATCTCTCTAGCGGTAGAGGGTGTATCTGATAGGTCGGGAGTCGTTAAACTTGATAAGGTGAGAATGTGGTGAAACACTGACGAACCAGCGAATGAAATATCCATAAGTGGCGAATACCTAGAAATGGGTAAGGCTAACAGTAGGTTAGTTATGTTCCGTGGGCGAGTACCTATGGTGGTTCCGAAAGCTCCATGCACAGTTACAGGCTGTGGAGAGAACATTGGGTAAGAGTTGGCACCTAAGTCAAGACATAAGATAAAGCAAAGGGAACGTGGAAAGCTGTCATCGTGGAGAGAGTATACTCAATGAAGCGATTTTAAGGGGAATCATAAAGAGGAAACTTAAATTTGTGGCAGTGAGAGTGGAGGCACGAGCGAAGAAATTTCTGTAATGGAGATGGAGCAACAGCCTCTAGCCGTTAGTTTGATATACTTCAACTCAGTCATAGCAAAGGATTCTGGTATGACTCAAAAGGTCACGTACCTATAAGGAGCGTGATAGACCTTGAAAGAAAGTTTTAAGAAGATCCCTAGAATGAAAAACACACGGTTACGCCATGCGGAATATTATGGTATGACCGAAGTCTTCGATTCAATCTATGAGCGAAGTAATAAGGGCGAAAAATTTAAAAACTTGATGACGATCATCACCTCAACAGATAATATTCTTCTAGCCTATCGAAATATCAAACGTAATAATGGTAGTGCGACACCTGGAATAGATAAGGTGACTATCTACGATATCGAGAAGCTGGATACAGAGGAGTTTGTCAACAAAGTCAGGAAACGTTTCACTCATTACAATCCTCGAAAAGTAAAACGAGTAGAGATTCCCAAGCCGAATGGGAAAACCAGACCACTAGGAATCCCATCAATGTGGGATAGAGTCGCACAACAATGTATCCTACAAGTCCTTGAACCAATCTGTGAACCAAAGTTTTATAAACACAGCTTTGGCTTTCGACCAAACCGTTCAGCAGAAAACGCTGTTTCTACAGCGGCGGGGCGAATTAATCGAGCAAAAATGCAATAGGTAGTCGATGTAGACATCAAAGGATTCTTCGATGAAGTCGATCATACAAAATTATTGCGACAGATATGGACGTTGGGAATACAAGACAAACAACTACTCGTGATTTTGCGTAAAATGTTAAAAGCACCTATCCAAATGCCTAATGGAGAAACGATCTATCCAACGAAAGGGACACCACAAGGCGGGATTCTTTCCCCGTTGTTGGCAAACATCAATTTGAATGAATTTGATTGGTGGATCGCGAAACAATGGGAAAGTTTCAATTGTGAAAACATTAATGACTATTACAACGAAAAGGCTGAAAGATGGAATCACCAACATAGATATAAACGGTTGAGAAAAACGTCAACACTAAAAGAAATGTATATAGTCCGTTACGCAGATGACTTTAAAATCTTTACAACTACAAGAGCAAATGCTGAAAAGATTTTTACAGCAAGCAAAATGTGGTTGGAAGAACGGTTAAAACTACCTATCTCTCCAGAAAAATCAAAGATTACAAATCTGAAAAAGAAAAGTAGTGAGTTTCTTGGATTTGAATTGAAAATGGAACGTAAAGGATACGACAGAATGGGACGTAAGAATTATGTTTGCCAATCCCATATTTGTGATAAAGCCAAAAAGAGGATCAAGAAACAGCTCAAAGATCAGATAAAATTGATACAAAAAGCACCAAACGGCAATGATGTTACCCGTCACCTAAACATTTACAATAGTATGGTTATCGGGATTCACAATTATTATCAAATCGCAACACAAGTCAATGCCGATTTGATGCCGATCCAGTATCAATTAACCCAAGTTGAGAAGCACAGATTTAAATATTTGGGAATAAAGAAGACATCAAAATATAAAACTCGTGATAAAGGTATTCGACCGTATCTAAAATCGAAAATGACAAGGTATATTAACGATATACCGATTATACCGATTGGTTTTATAAAGACGAGAACGGCTTTAATGAAGCACAACGGTGTGTGTAAGTATACAGAAGAAGGTAGAAAACTGATTCATAAAAAGCTTCAAGTAGTTTCAGTGCAAGCACTTCAATGGCTTAGAAGCCATCCAGTGATTGGCGAACGAGCAACAATTGAGTTTAACGATAATCGTATTTCTCTATTTGTGACCCAACAAGGAAAATGTGCGGTTACAGGCGAAGAGTTGGATGTCACACAATTGCACTGTCACCATAAAATCCCATGGATCAAATCAAAAGATGACCGATACTCTAATCTCGTTTTGATTAGCGATACCATTCATCGATTGATTCACGCAACACGTGAAGACACACTTCTATCTTATTTGCAAGACCTTAACTTGTCGGATTCGGAATTAGAGAAAGTCAATAAATTGCGAGTAGCAGTAGGAAACACAAAAATTTCATTCAGTAATCAATTTAAAACCGGACTGAGACAAACATGAAGTAATGAACTAACGGGGGAACGCCGTGTACGGTGAAAGTCGTACGCACGGTGTGAAGTGGGGGAAAAACTGGCGATAACATCAAAGGTTTACCTATCGCTATCCAGCGGCAACGTTCTTCCGTCCAAGCAAGACATGCGATTGACACGACGCATTCAGGAATGTGGAGAGATGATGGGGATCGAAGTTCTTGACCATCTGATTATTGGCAGCAAACAATACTTTAGTTTGCGTGAAGAAGGATTAATGGAAAAAGAATGATGTAGCTTTCTTGCAAAAAAAAACAACCAAGTGTACAATTATAATGTAATTTTGTTTGGGAATAGAAGTTGAAACATCTGTTGCACCTCTATCGTACACGAGCAATGTTACAATCAAATAAGTGCTTTGGCACGAGGAGGGTATTATTAATGGAAAACGGAACAGTTAAATGGTTCAACGCTGAAAAAGGATTTGGTTTTATCTCACGTGAAGATGGAAGCGACGTATTCGTACATTTTTCAGCAATCCAAGGTGACGGATTCAAAACATTAGAAGAAGGTCAAGCAGTTACTTTTGACGTAGAAGATTCAGATCGTGGCCCACAAGCTACAAACGTTGAAAAAGCGTAATCTATACGAAAATATACTGTTATGAGGCTTGCTTCGTCATGGAGCGAACCAAATAATTGATGACAGAGGTTGAAACCAACGTGTTTCCCTCGAAAAATAAGATGAGACCCACAAAAATTGTTCTTTCACATTTTTGTGGGTCTCGCTTTTTTTTCTATAAAAATCTGGGAGTAGGACATTAGTTCTCACCACCTAAAACCGAATAAACGGCGGGAACAGAAGAACCGCTTCGATAAACAAGGCGCCAGCTACAAAAATTTGAAGAACAAATTTCGTGGCTGGCGCCTTATTTATCGAGGCTGAACACTTCTGGCCCGACCTCGGTTTTAAGTTAGTTTTGATCCGGTGTCATCACCATAGGGATGATCATTGGATGTCTTTCTGTACGATCGAACAAGTAAGGTTGTAATGCACCGACCATCGCTTCTTTTAATTTGTGCTCCGAACAGTCGGGGGCATTTAGCACATCACGCAATGCGTGGAACAAAATACGTTGCGCTTCATTGATCATATCCCCTGATTCACGCATATAGACGAAGCCACGAGAAAGGATATCTGGTCCAGCTAGAATTTCTTTTTTCTTGATATCGACAGTTGTCACTGCAAGAACGAGTCCTTCTTCTGAAAGTAAATGACGATCTCGTAAAACAACATTACCGATATCACCGATTCCACTGCCATCGATATACACATCGCCAGCGACGAATTTTCCAGCTAAACGAGCAGAATCACTTGTCAATGCTAATACATCACCGTTTTCCATGATAAAACAATTCTCAGCTGGTACACCTGTGTCTTGTGCAAGAGAGGCATGGATCTTCAACATCCGAAACTCACCATGCACCGGTACAAAATATTTTGGCTTCATCAAACGAAGCATCAATTTTTGTTCTTCTTGACCACCATGACCAGATGTGTGGATATTATTGATTTTTCCATGAATTACTTCAGCACCAGCTTCAGACAATAAGTTGATCAAGTGGTTCACACTTGTTGTATTACCTGGGATCGGTGAGCTAGAAAAAATCACCGTATCATCTGGTTGGATTTGGATTTGACGATGGGTACCATTCGCAATGCGGCTCAATGCAGCCATTGGTTCACCTTGCGAACCTGTACATAGGATCATTGTTTCATTTGCAGGCAAACGATTGATTTCATGCGCATCGACAAAGGTACCGTCAGGCACTTTGATGTAGCCGAGACGTTGTCCGTTGACGATCGCATTTTCCATACTACGCCCGAAAACAGCAATTTTTCTACCCGTTGCTACAGCGGCTTCCGCTGCTTGTTGTAGACGGAAGATATTGGAAGCAAAGCTGGCAAAAATGATCCGACCTTCGATTTTCTCAAATATTTTCAAAATAGAAAGGCCAATCGTTTTTTCTGATTTCGTAAACGTTGGAATCTCTGCATTGGTACTATCTGAAAGGAGGCAAAGAACGCCTTCTTCTCCGATACGAGCCATTTTATGCAAATTTGCTGGTTCTCCTACAGGTGTAAAATCGAACTTGAAATCTCCAGTAGCCACGATGTTACCAGAAGGTGTTTTGACAACCACACCTAAAGCATCCGGAATACTATGGGTCGTTCGGAAAAAGCTGACGGATGTTTTTCTGAAACGGATCACAGTGTCTTCATTGATTTCATTTAGCACAGCGTCACGAAGTAAGCCATGTTCGTCCAGTTTATTTGTGATCAAAGCTAAAGCTAGAGGGCCAGCGTAGATCGGGATATTTGCTTGCTTTAATAAGTAAGGTATCCCACCAATATGGTCTTCGTGTCCATGAGTGATCACTAAAGCTTTGATTTTGTGTATGTTTTGTACGATATAGTTGTAATCAGGAATGACGTAGTCAATGCCAAGCAGTTCATCTTCTGGAAACTTGATTCCAGCGTCGATGATAATGATTTCATCTTGGAATTGTACCCCATACGTATTTTTCCCGATTTCACCTAATCCACCAATCGCAAAGACGCCTGTCTCATTATTTTTGATGGAAAGTTTCATCTTAAAACTCCACTAATGTGAATGCTGGGTTTTCTTTTTCGTATTCTAGATGGTTACCTTCTAGAAGTTGTACGAATTCGATATTGTATGGGGTATTTTCTTCCACTCGTTGGCGTGCTTCAACATCGCTGTTTGCTTCGATGTATAGCGATTGTGTTTCTTCACGTTTTGGGTTACGGATTTTTGACTCTTGATAATAAACTTTGTAAATCATGGTTTATGTCTCCTTTATCTGCTTAAAGCAGTAATTTAGCGTATTTTTTGGACAACACAAAACGAGGGGACAAGCCACCTATGTTTTTTTATACTTTAAGAAAAATACTTGATTCTCCTTAAAGAGACAAGCCTCGCATTTGCTTATCCAATTGGAATATTTTTTACTCGGATCCTCTGTATGAAACATACAATAGTTAATTGCTATTCTAGCATAAATCAAGAGATAAGTATAGAAAACGGTCACTGTAAAATGAAAAAACGTACGAAGAGAAAATATTTTTCAGAAAAATTTCTTTTTAAAAAATGTAGTGTTCTATAAAGTAGTAGATTGTGCTACTATTGAAAGTAATGGCAAGATAGAATATTTAAAGGAGATGATAAAGTGAAGTTAATGTGGCATTACACCATGCGCTACAAAAAATATTTGGTGTTGAATTTTATTTGTGTGTTCGGCTTTATTCTGATCGAACTAGGTCTACCAACTATTTTAGCACGCATGATCGATGTTGGAATCCTCAACGATGATTTTGACTATGTGAAACAACAAGGACTATTGATGATCGGGATCACTGTGATCGGGATCATAATGAATATATTTTTAGGTTATTTTGGGTCAAGGATCACGACGAATATCGTTGCAGACATTCGTGATGATCTGTTCAAACATATCCAAACGTATTCACATCAAGAGTATGAAACACTAGGCGTATCATCATTGATCACTCGTACGACCAATGATGCGTATCAAATCATGTTGTTTCTACAAAATATTTTAAGAATCGGTTTTATGGCACCGATGATGTTTGTTGTTAGTTTGTATATGGTTATGCGAACAAGTCCATCTCTTGGTTTATATGTAATTGGTGCATTGCCATTCTTATTATTGGCTGTTGTTGGGATTGCTAAGTTTTCTGAACCTTTATCAAAAATCCAACAAAAGAATTTAGACAGGATCAATAGTATCTTACGTGAAAACCTATCAGGTCTACGCGTTATCCGCGCGTTTGTAAATGAAAAATTCGAAGAAAAAAGATTTGAAAAAGTCAACGAGAACTATGCTTCAAGTTCTAAAAGCCTCTTTCGCTTGATGGCGGTTGCTCAACCTGGCTTTTTCTTCTTATTCAATATCGTGATGATTTTGATTATTTGGAGCGGTACGCTACAAATTGCAGATGGACAGTTGCAAGTAGGGAATCTAATTGCTTTTATTGAGTATATTTTCCACGCGTTGTTTTCATTTATGTTGTTTGCGAGTGTGTTTATGATGTATCCGCGAGCAGCAGTCTCTGCTAGTCGTATCCAAGAAGCTTTAAATGCTACTCCTGCTATTGTTGAAGATCCAAATGGCATATCAGAAACAAAAACGAAAGGCTACATCGAATTTAAAAATGTGACCTTCGCTTACCCTGGACATTCGCAAGAACCAGTGATTCGCAACGTCAGCTTTACTGCTTCACCTGGTGAAACAGTGGCATTTATTGGTAGTACAGGTAGCGGGAAGTCTACATTGATCCAATTGATTCCACGTTTTTATGATGTTACTCATGGTGAGATCCTGATTGACGGTGTAGATGTGCGTAAGTACAAGTTGAGTAAACTAAGACAAAAAATCGGGTTTATTCCACAGAAAGCACTATTGTTTACTGGGACGATCGCTGAAAACTTGAGATACGGAAAAGAAGATGCAACGCAAGAGGAAATGGAACGTGCGGCTGATATTGCGCAGGCGACTGATTTTATTTCTAAAAAAGCGGACGGTTATGATGAACATCTTTCTGAAGGTGGCGCAAACTTCTCAGGTGGGCAGAAGCAACGGTTAGCCATTGCTCGGGCAATCATCCGTCGACCAGAAATCTATATTTTCGATGATAGTTTTTCAGCACTTGATTATCAAACGGATGCAAAACTTCGTGCAAGATTGAAAAAAGAAACAACTGAATCAACCGTATTGATTGTTGCCCAACGTGTGGGTACGATCATGCACGCCGATAAGATCATCGTATTGAATGAAGGAGAAGTAGTAGGCATGGGCACACATCGTGAACTACTAGAAAATTGTCCGATTTATTACGACATTGCCGCTTCTCAATTATCGAAGGAGGAACTAGCATGAAAAAAACCTTCGCTTCTTTTAAACGTTTAGCTCGCTATATCCGTCCTTATCGATTGACGTTTATCTTCGTGCTACTATTTACATTTTTAACGGTGGCTTTCAATGCGGCATTGCCTTATGTCGTCGGGCTTCCAACAACAGAAATCAGCAAAAATCTAGTGAATAATGAGGCAATCAATTTTTCTTATATCATCAACTGTTTGATTTGGATCGCGGTGGTTGGTACAGGTTATAGTATTTCTCAATTGCTTTCTGGGGTATTGATGACAAATGTTGTTCAGAGTGCCATGAAAGACTTGCGTAGAGATATTGAAGAAAAAATCAATCGTTTGCCGGTTTCTTATTTCGATAAAAATCAACAAGGAAATATTTTATCTCGTGTCACGAATGATGTAGATGCAGTTAGTGGCGCCTTGCAACAAGCCTTTATCGGTATCGTCAATGCAATCTTAGGGATTACGATGGCAGCAGCGATGATGTTTTATATCCAACCGGTCATGGCGTTGATTTCAATGATCATGATTCCAGCGTCAATTTGGATCTCTAAACGAGTGATCAATGCTTCTCAAAAATATTTCCAAGAAATGCAAAATTCTTTAGGTGAATTAAATGGCTATGTTCAGGAAAACATGACTGGATTCAGTGTGTTAAAAGTATACGGTCGTGAGAAAGAAACATTTGAAGGATTTCATAAGGTCAACCATAGCTTGAAACATTTTGGGTTTCGAGCAGCCTTTATTTCTGGATTGATGATGCCGTTAGTACAATTAACTGCCTACGCTACGTATATCGGTATGGCAGTTTTAGGAAGCTTTTATGTGATTTCTGGAGTCATTGTGGTTGGGCAATTACAAGCCTTTATCCAATATATTTGGCAAATCAGCCAACCAATGGGTAATGTGACGCAATTATCTTCTGTGTTGCAAAGTGCATCCGCAGCTACGAAACGGGTGTTTGAGATTTTAGACGAACCTGAGGAAAAAGAAAACAAGACCGATGTTCCTTTGCCAGAAACGATCCATGGAAATGTCTCGTTTGAACATGTCGATTTTGCTTATGATCCGAAGAAACCATTGATCCAAGACTTGAACTTTGAGGTGAAAGCTGGACAAATGGTAGCTGTTGTCGGACCAACGGGTGCTGGGAAAACAACATTGATCAACTTATTGATGCGTTTTTATGATGTGACGCATGGCGCCATCAAGATTGATGGTATTGATACGAAAGCGATGAGTCGAAGTGATGTTCGTTCCATGTTTGGGATGGTACTGCAAGATGCTTGGTTGTACGAGGGAACGATTGCCGACAACATTCGTTTTGGTAAATTAGATGCAACAGATTATGAGATCGTTGATGCAGCGAAAACAGCGAATGTCGATCATTTTATCCGAACGATGCCTGATGGTTATGAAATGGAGATCAATTCAGAAGGAGATAATGTCTCGTTGGGACAAAAACAATTGCTGACGATTGCTCGTGCGGTTGTTTCCGATCCGAAGATATTGATTCTGGATGAGGCGACTAGTTCCGTTGATACGAGACTTGAAGCGTTGATCCAAAAAGCAATGGATAAAGTGATGGAAGGACGAACGAGTTTTGTGATCGCTCACCGTCTATCAACGATCCGTGAAGCCGATCTGATCTTAGTGATGGATCAAGGCCAAATCATTGAAAAAGGAACACATGAAAGTTTATTAGCAAAAGGCGGTTTCTATGAGAAACTTTATAACAGCCAATTTGCTGAAGCAGCGGAATAATGAAAAGAGGTTTCTAGAGGCGAACAGCCTTCTAGGACCTTTTTTCTTCAATAAATGAAAAGAGGGAAAAAGATGGCAAGGTTTATAGCAGATAATGCGACGGTTATCGGTGATGTAGAATTAGGAGAAGATGTCACGGTTTGGTACCAAGCAGTGGTTCGTGGCGACAGCAATTGGATCAAGATCGGCAAAGGAACCAATATCCAAGATGGGACGGTCATCCATGTCGATCATGATGCCCCAGTTGAGATTGCTGAAAATGTCACAGTCGGACATCAATGTATGCTTCATGGCTGTAAAATTGAAAAAGGCGCATTGATCGGCATGGGAGCGACTGTTTTGAACCATGCAGTCATTGGGGAGAATAGTTTGATCGGAGCAGGCTCACTTGTGACAGAAGGAAAAATCATCCCACCGAATGTTTTAGCTTTTGGTCGACCAGCCAAGGTAATCCGTCCGTTAACAGAAGAAGAAATCCAAAAAAATAAACAGAATATCACGCATTATATCGAAATGGGACAAAAACATGCAGAAGGATTCTTCAAAGAATGGCAACAATAGTTTTAACACATGTTTTTACAGCAAAAAAAGAAGGTCTGTCATCCAAGGATGAAGGCCTTCTTTTTTGATCTTGATAGGTTGATTAGCTTAATGAAGCACTGTTTTCCATGACTTCATCGATCAAGCCATATGCTTTGGCTTGTTCAGCAGTCATATAGTTGTCACGATCTGTGTCTTTTTCAATCACTTCGATTGGTTGACCAGTACGTTCCGCTAAGATTTTATTCAAACGTTCGCGGGTTTGTAAGATATGACGCGCAGCGATTTCAATTTCTGTTGCTTGTCCTTGTGCGCCACCAAGTGGTTGGTGGATCATGATTTCAGCATTTGGTAAAGCAAATCGTTTCCCTTTTGTTCCGGCAGTCAATAAGAAACTTCCCATTGAAGCAGCCATCCCCATAACGATTGTTTGGACATCTGCTTTGACAAAATTCATTGTGTCATAGATGGCCATTCCAGCAGTCACAGAACCACCAGGTGAGTTGATATAGATGTAAATGTCTTTTTCAGAATCTTGTGCATCTAGAAATAGTAATTGTGCGATGATTGAGTTTGCTAAATCATCTGTTACTTGTCCACTCAACATGATGATGCGGTCTTTCAGTAAACGTGAGTAAATATCGTAGGCTCTTTCCCCACGTGAGGATTGTTCAATAACTGTAGGAATTAAATTCATAATAAGGTTCCTCCTTGATTTGTTTAGAAATAGTGTAACATAAATTGATTTTGATTACCTACAAAGTAGTATACATTTTTGGTCAATAAAGGTCAAATGAAAAAACTTTCCGAGAGCTAGTCTCATAAAGTGAGTTTATGTTATGATAAAAAAGAAATCAATAAGAAGGAGGAACCGTAATTGGTAATTGCTATCACAGGTTTTATCGGTGTATTAGTAGGAGCGATCTTAGTCTACTTAGGGATGGCGATCCAAATGCGTCATCTTGAGAATAAAGAGCAACGTAGACGCGAATTGGAACTGAAAGTCAAAGAAATCGAAACATTGAATCAATTAAATAAAAAAATCAATGAGATTCTCCAAAAGCGTGCGAGCTTGTTGGAAGAATATGTCAGCTTTGATGCTTTTGACGATTGTTATATCACAATCGATGACTTTGCGTATCTGCAATCATTTTCTGCACAAAATAATTTTTATTTACCAAATTATATTTTAGATGAATTATTCCAAAATATCGCTCACCGCAAAGTGATTCTTTCACCGGATGAAACGATGAAGATCGGCGGCTATGCTTACAAAGGTGGGCGTGTCATTTTGGAAAACTTTACAGATAATTTGACCGCAATGATCAATGAGAAAAAATCCCAGTTGAAAAATACGACGAGACAACCAATCGGCTTTTTCTCAAAAGATGATGTGTGGAGCTAAACAAAACATATTGTTTATTCAAGGATAAGAGAAACTAAACATTTTGATAAAGTAAAAGTTTGGGCACTTACAAGGAGTCCAAGCTTTTTCTTTTTTGTTCCTGTGGTAAAATAGGGATGATCGGAGTGAGGACTATGGTACAGATTTATGCACATCGAGGAAGTAAAGGAACCCATCCGGAAAATACATTGCCCGCCTTTTCTGAAGCAGTAAGAGTGGGGGCGGACGGGATCGAGCTAGATGTCCATCTTAGTAAGGACGGTCAAGTAATCGTTATCCATGATGAAACCGTTGATCGAACAACCAACGGCAAAGGCCTTGTTCGAGAAAAGACTCTCGAAGAGCTGAAAAAATTGAATGCAGGTAGTTGGTTTAGTAAAGATTTCCCAGCAGCGAAAATCCCTGCGCTAAAAGAAGTACTCTCGCTACTTCTCCAAAAAAATTATCGAGGAACATTGATGATCGAAATCAAAACGGACAAGTATGAGTATGAAGGGATCGAAGCACAAGTATCTGAACTTATGACAAAAAATGAGTGGCCGTTTCGTCATGCTTATTGTAGTTTCAACCTTCGTTCATTAGAACGTTTATCCGTCATCGAACCAGAGGCACAATTGGATCTTTTAATGAGTGATTCAATGAAAAAATTAGATCTAGCTAAGACCTTACCTTTTATTGAAGGTCTTCACCCTAAAGCAACTTGGGCATTTGCGCATCCTCAGGAAATACAGGAGTTTCCAAAGCGTATTCGTCTTTGGACAGTCAATACGACAGAAGAGCTTGAAAGAGGATTAAAGGAACCTGTGGATGCACTCATCACAGACTTTCCTGAACGTGCTTGGTATGTTAAACAATTAATGAAAAAGTAGGAGCCATATGGAAAAAGTATTAGTGATCGTAGGACCCACAGCAGTTGGTAAAACAGCGTTAAGTGTGACACTTGCCCAAAAATTCAACGGCGAGATCATCAGTGGAGATTCCTTACAAATTTATAAACATCTGGATATCGGTACGGCAAAAATCAAGCCAGCTGAAATGATGGGGATTCCTCATCATTTGATTGATGTGATCGAGCCAGACCAGCAGTATTCGGCAGCGGATTTTCAACAGGCAGGTCGCAAGTTGATCAAGGAAATCACCGAAAGAGGACATTTGCCGATCATCGTCGGTGGCACCGGTTTATATATTCAATCGTTATTGTACGATTTTCAATTAGGAGCAAATGAAGAAACGGATTCTGCTATTCGAGAGAAATATGAAAAAATGGCTGAAGAACTAGGAAAAGAACAACTTTGGGCTTATTTGAATGAACGCGATCCGCTTGCGGCGGGAAAAATCCATTGGAATAATCAGCGAAAAGTGATTCGCGCATTAGAAGTATTTGAGACAACAGGCTACAGTATCATGGCACCGAAAGAAAGACCTGAGTGCTTGTATGATTATTATATGATCGGTCTGGATACGGAGCGTGAGTTCCTTTATAGTAGAATCAACCAACGAGTGGATCAAATGCTCACAGAGGGATTGATTGCAGAAGCAAGAAAGGTCTATGAATTAGGGGCGGTTCAAGCCAGTCAAGGGATCGGCTATAAAGAATTCTTTCCTTATTTTGAAGAAAACATCACTCTAGATGAGGCAGTCGAACAAATCAAATTGAACTCTCGGCGCTATGCCAAACGACAACTGACTTGGTTTCGTAATCGCTTGACGGCGCATTGGTTCGATCTCTTGAAAAAACCGACAGATCTAGCAGAGATCGAAAATGCCATCGAAGGTTGGCTGAAAGAGGTGAGGACATGAGAGAAGCAAAAGAAAAAGTAATCATTGTTGGTGTGGAAACGGAAGAAAATCAGCGATATTTTGCTGAATCAATGAAAGAATTGGAACAATTGATCGATACAGCAGCTGGTGAAGTCGTATATAGACTCACGCAAAAACGACCGCAAGTGGATCGTCAAACGTTGATCGGTAAAGGAAAGCTTCAAGAATTGACTCAATTAGCAGATGCTTATGAGGCAGATCTTGTCATATTCAACCACGAATTGACTCCGCGTCAAAGTCAGCTGATTACCGATGCAGTAGGGGCGCCGGTCATTGATCGAGTCCAATTGATCTTGGATATCTTTGCGATGCGTGCGCGATCTAAAGAAGGAAAACTGCAAGTCGAATTGGCGCAATTGCAATACCTACTACCTCGTCTTGCTGGACAAGGCGAGTCGCTTTCTCGTCTTGGTGGTGGGATCGGTACAAGGGGACCAGGAGAAACGAAACTGGAAACGGATCGTCGGCATATCCGAAACAAGATCTTAGGCGTAAAAAGAGAGCTAAAAGCAGTGGAGGCCCATCGAGAACGTAATCGGCAAAAAAGACAAAGTAGTGAAGTGTTTCAAATTGGTTTGATCGGTTACACGAATGCGGGTAAATCAACAATCCTTAATTTATTGACGCAGGCCGAATCATATGCGAAAGATCAACTATTTGCCACCCTTGATCCGCTGACGAAAAAATGGCGTTTTGCGGAAGGATTCGAATTGACTGTAACGGATACCGTTGGTTTTATCCAAGATCTGCCCACCCAGTTGATTGATGCGTTCCATTCAACCCTTGAAGAAAGCCAAGGGATGGATCTCTTGCTCCATGTTGTCGATGCAAGTTCTTCTGATCGAATCTTGCAAGAACAAACGGTTTTAAAGTTGATGGATGAGTTAGATATGAAAGAAATGCCTGTATTGACTGTGTATAATAAATCAGACCAGATCGATACAGCAGGGTTTACACCGACTTTATTTCCGAATGTCTTGATTTCTGCTCAGACACAAGAGGGGAAAGAACGCTTGATCGAGGCCATCAAACGGCAGTTGATGGAGTTGATGCTTCCTTATACGAAACTTGTGCCGAGTGACCAAGGACAAACATTAAGTGAGTTGAGACGGCAGACACTTGTATTAGATGAACACTTCATTGAAGAACAAAATAGCTATGAAGTACGTGGATTTGCGAATGAAAATTCAAAATGGCTAAAAAAAGATGAGTTATTTTAAAAATGAAATAATAAGAAAAAAACGAGCTTGATCGACTTCATTTAGAAGTGGATCAAGTTTTTTTATAAAAAAAACCGTTTCTTATGTAAGGAAACCTAACATGAGAGGTTGACAGTCTTTTTTGTGATTGGTATACTTTATTCAATTGATAGGACGAAAGGAGACGTCAGATGGGAGAAAAGGAATTACGTCGTTCAATGTCAGTATTTCCAATTGGTACAGTTATGAAACTAACAGACTTGACTGCTCGACAAATCAGGTATTATGAAGAACAGGAATTTGTTCACCCTGAGAGAAGTGAAGGGAATCGACGCATGTATTCACTGAATGATATCGATATTTTATTAGAGATCAAAGACTATCTTTCAGAAGGATTGAATATGGCTGGAATCAAACGGGTCTATGAAATGGCACAGGCGAAAAAACAAGAAGAAAAAAGTAAAAAACCGCTGACCGATCACGACGTTCGTCAAATTTTCCGTGATGAGATATTAGCTCAAGGCGGGTTAGCCAAAACAGGACATTATCAGTCACAAGGCTTGCAACAACGTCAATACTTTGACTGAATGAAATAAAAAAAAGAAAGAGGGATACCATGGTAAAGAAACAAATCACAGGCGAAGAGATTAAACGAATCATTGAGGATGAGAACGTACGCTTTTTACGTTTGATGTTTACAGATATATTAGGAACAATCAAAAATGTTGAAGTTCCAGTGAGTCAAATCGACAAAGTACTTGAGAATAAAATGATGTTTGATGGTTCTTCGATTGAAGGATTTGTCAGAATCGAAGAAAGTGATATGTACTTGTATCCTGATCTTTCTACTTGGATGATTTTCCCATGGGAAAGCGACCACGGCAAAGTGGCGCGCCTGATTTGTGATATTTATAATCCAGACGGTACTCCGTTTGCTGGTGACCCTCGTGGCAATCTGAAACGTTCATTAAATGATATGAAAAAACTTGGCTTTACCTCATTTAATTTAGGGCCTGAACCAGAATTCTTCTTGTTCAAATTAGATGAAGATGGTGGCATCACAACGACGTTGAATGACAAAGGTGGTTACTTCGATTTTGCACCAACGGATCTAGGCGAAAATTGCCGTCGAGATATCGTATTGGAATTAGAAAGCTTAGGCTTTGAAGTGGAGGCTTCTCACCATGAAGTGGCTCCTGGACAACACGAGATCGACTTCAAATATGCGGATGTCGTTGATGCTTGTGACAATATCCAAACGTTTAAATTAGTCGTGAAAACCATCGCTCGTAAACATGGCTTGCATGCGACTTTCATGCCAAAACCATTATTCGGGATCAACGGTTCTGGCATGCACTGCAATATGTCTCTATTCAATGAAGATGGAAATGCCTTTTACGATAAAAACGGAGATTTAGAATTAAGTCAAACTGCGTATCATTTCTTAGGTGGCTTATTGAAACATGCGCGCGCGTATACGGCAGTCTGCAATCCAACGGTCAACTCTTATAAACGTTTAGTTCCAGGTTACGAAGCACCTGTTTATGTGGCATGGAGTGGACGTAATCGTTCGCCATTGGTACGTGTACCGGAATCTCGTGGTTTATCCACTCGTTTAGAATTACGTTCTGTCGATCCAGCAGCGAACCCATACCTAGCAATGGCTGTTTTATTACAAGCAGGTTTAGATGGTATCCGTAATGAATTGACACCACCACCGGCTGTTGATCGTAACATCTACGTGATGAACGAAGAAGAACGTGAAGAAGCACAAATCCAAGATCTGCCATCAACGATCCACAATGCCATCAAAGAATTACGCAAAGACAAAGTGATGATCGATGCGTTAGGCAATCATATCTTTGCAAACTTTGTGGAGGCAAAACGTCTGGAATGGGCTGCCTTTAGACAAACCGTTTCTGAATGGGAAAGAGAACAATATTTAGAGCTTTATTGATCTAGTCTGTAGAAAATAATAAAAAATGTAAAATGCCGAATCTATGGAGTAACCATCCATGATTCGGCATTTTTTTATCTACGGAATATGCATTTCTTGTAAGTATATTAATTAGTTTTGCGATGAATTTTAAGGAACTGATTTACTGCTATTTATTTAATATCATATGTAAACATCAATCGATTGTATGTGTGTGTTTCACTCGCCATTGTTCTAATTTAATAGTTAACCAGAAACCATATATTCCTAAAGTAATGAGAGTGAGTAATAACCATTTGATCCAATGACCAAATAATTGCATTGCTGTACCATCGAAATAGAGTCTTTTTCCGTTGATTACAGTATGTTTGATTTTCCAATTATACAAAAAACAAAATCCCCAAGGTGCGCAGATACCTAACGTTAATATGGTGATAAGTGAAGTTAAAATCGATGTACCAATATAAGTAGCAAGTCCACCATCAAAATAAGATTCTTTCATAAATATTCCTCTTTTCTGGATATATTTTTTAATTCAATATTAATAGTAACATTTTCTGCCTATATTTTCCTAAAATTTCGGTAACATTTCCTATGTTGCCATTTTCCCTCTTACTTTGATCAATTGAATACTAATCAAAGTCTTTTACGAAAGTGAGTGTATCCTTGTTTAGTGAATTTGTTCAATCATAATTGAATACTTGACTTTCGTTTAGATAGCTTGTAATATACACCTTGGGCACCCTTTTAGAGGGTCAGAAGTTTACAGAAATCAACGCTCCCTATTCTTTAGAAGGATAGGGAGCCTTATTTATTTTCTTAGACTTTTCCTGCAGATAAAACAAGAAGGAGTTTTTGAACATATGACAAAATACATTTTTGTGACAGGCGGCGTGGTTTCATCGATTGGTAAAGGGATCGTAGCAGCATCTTTAGGCCGTTTGTTGAAAAATCGTGGATTGAAAGTAACGATCCAAAAATTTGATCCATACATCAACGTGGACCCAGGGACAATGAGTCCATACCAACACGGAGAAGTTTTCGTTACGGATGATGGAGCAGAAACGGATTTGGACTTAGGCCACTACGAACGTTTTATTGACATCAACTTGAACAAATACTCCAATGTGACGACAGGAAAAATTTATTCAGAAGTCTTGCGTAAAGAACGTAAAGGGGAGTACTTAGGCGCAACTGTCCAAGTGATTCCGCATATTACAAATGAAATCAAAGAAAAAATCATGCGTGCAGCTAAAATGACTGACTCAGATATCATTATCACAGAGGTCGGCGGCACAGTTGGGGATATTGAATCACTACCATTCTTAGAAGCGTTGCGTCAAATGAAAGCTGATGTTGGTTCTGATAACGTGATGTATATCCATACAACGTTGATTCCTTATTTAAAAGCGGCTGGTGAAATGAAAACTAAACCAACACAACATAGCGTGAAAGAGTTACGTGGATTAGGTATCCAACCAAATATCTTAGTCGTGCGCACAGAGCAACCTGTATCTCAAGATGTCAAAAATAAATTGGCACAATTTTGTGACGTTGAACCAGAAGCCGTGATCGAATCACCAGACGTAGATACACTATATTCAATCCCGTTATTATTGCAATCACAAGGAATGGATCGGATCGTTTGTGATCATTTGAAGCTCTCAACGCCAGAAGCAGATATGACAGAATGGAAAGCATTAGAAAATCGTGTCTTGAACTTGAAGAAAAAAGTTCGCATTGCTTTAGTAGGGAAATATGTTGAATTACCTGATGCGTATATTTCAGTTGTGGAAGCATTGAAACATTCAGGCTTTGCATTTGATGCAGATATCGAATTGGATTGGGTCAAAGCACATGAATTGACGAGTGAAAATGTGGACGAACGATTGAAAGAGGCAGATGGGATCTTAGTACCAGGTGGTTTTGGTGATCGAGGAATCGAAGGGAAAATCGAAGCCATTCGTTATGCTCGTGAAAATGATGTCCCATTCTTAGGGATTTGTTTAGGGATGCAAATGGCTTGTGTTGAATTTGCTCGCAATGTCGTAGGTCTAGAAGATGCTGCTTCAGCAGAAACAATTCCAGAAACGACAAACAACATCATCGACTTGATGGCAGATCAAGAGAACGTTGAAAATCTTGGTGGAACATTGCGTTTAGGGCTTTACCCATGTAAAGTCAAAAAAGGCACGACTACTGCTACAGCTTATGATGGTGCAGAAGTTGTCCAAGAACGTCACCGTCATCGCTATGAATTCAACAACAAATACCGTCAACAATTTGAAGCACATGGTTTAGTCTTTTCAGGTGTATCTCCAGACAATCGTTTAGTTGAGATCGTTGAGATCACCGAGAAGAAATTCTTTGTTGGATGTCAATTCCATCCAGAATTGATCTCACGTCCGAACCGTCCACAGAAATTGATCAAAGCATTTGTTGGTGCTTCGTTAACGGAACGCGAATCAAAATAAAAAATGCTAGGAATTGATCCGTCAAAATCAGCGGGTGTCAAATTATTAGAATTGTTATTAATAAATATTTTAAATGTTTATAGAGAACCTTTTACCTACGATATTTCAGTGAATTTTATTTATTTAATGAAAAAAGCGTCTTGAAAATTTTCATTTTTATTGATTTTAGTAGAAAACTAGTGAAATGTTTGGTAAAATAGGTTCGTTGGTTAAGGATCATCTTAACAAATTTAGTTTTCACAAAATTTAGGAGGAATTTATTATGCCAGTAGTATCAGGAGCTGAATTTTTACAAGCTGCTCGTAAAGGCGGTTATGCTGTCGGCGGGTTCAACACAAACAACTTAGAATGGACTCAAGCGATCTTAGAAGCAGCTGAAGCTAAAAAAGCACCAGTACTTATCCAAACTTCAATGGGTGCAGCTAAATACATGGGTGGTTACAAAGTATGTAAAGACATGATCACTAATTTAGTTGAATCAATGAACATCACTGTTCCAGTGGCAATCCATTTAGACCATGGTGACTACGATGCAGCATTAGAATGTATCGAAGTTGGCTATACTTCAGTTATGTTCGATGGTTCTCATTTACCATTCGAAGAAAACTTGAAATTAGCTAGAGACGTTGTTGAAAAAGCTCACGCTAAAGGAATCTCAGTTGAGTGTGAAGTTGGTTCAATCGGTGGAGAAGAAGATGGAATCATCGGAACAGGCGAATTAGCAGACATCGAAGAATGTAAACAAATGGTAGCAACAGGTATTGACTACTTAGCATGTGGTATTGGTAACATCCACGGTCAATATCCAGAAAACTGGAGCGGATTAGCATTTGATCACTTACAAGCAATTGCTGATGCTGTAGGTTCAGATGTACCTTTAGTATTACACGGCGGATCTGGTATTCCTCAAGATCAAATCGAAAAAGCTATCTCAATGGGTATTTCTAAAGTAAATGTGAACACTGAATTCCAATTATCATTTGCTGCAGCAACTCGTGAATATATCGAAGCTGGTAAAGACCGCGAAGGTAAAGGATTTGACCCTCGTAAATTATTAGCACCAGGTAAAGCAGCAATCGTTAAAGATGCTGAATCTCATATCGACTGGTTCGGTTCTGCTAACAAAGCATAATCGATTAAAGTTAGATCAAACGAGATAACTGATAGAAGAGAACAATGTGCCGATCCGGCGATTGTTCTCTTTTTTTATTTAAATAAAAGGAACGATACTCGTTTCTTCGTTTCATCTATGATAAAATACAAGCATATGTATAAAATTTGAGGAATAAACAAGGTGGGGAACAAATGAAAAAAATAATCATCGAAGGAAATCGTCCATTGACTGGTGAAGTAACGATCAGTGGTGCTAAAAACAGTGCAGTTGCCTTAATACCAGCAGCGATTTTAGCAGATTCTCCTGTGATCTTGGAAGGTGTACCTGACATTCAAGATGTTCATTCATTGATAGAAATTTTAGAAATTATGGGCGCGACTGTCCGTTTTGAAAACAATGTATTAGAAATCGATCCACGCGGTGTCGTTTCAGTACCGATGCCAAGTGGGAAGATCAATAGCTTGCGTGCTTCTTACTATTTTATGGGCACGTTATTAGCTAAATTTGGCGAAGCAGTTGTTGGTCTACCAGGTGGCTGTTACCTTGGTCCGCGTCCAATCGACCTTCATATCAAAGGATTTGAAGCGTTAGGAGCAAAAGTCACAAATGAACATGGTGCGATGTACCTACGAACAGAAAACAAAACGCTTCATGGAAATCGTGTGTTTATGGATGTGATTTCTGTTGGTGCAACGATCAATATCATGTTAGCCGCAGTGAAAGCAAAAGGACAGACGACGATCGAAAATGCGGCGCGTGAACCTGAAATCATTGATGTTGCGACATTATTGAACAATATGGGTGCCAAGATCCGTGGAGCAGGCACTGACGTGATTCGTATTGAAGGAGTAGAAGAACTGCATGGTTGCCGTCATTTCATGATTCCTGACCGTATCGAAGCAGGGACTTATTTGGCTGTAGCTGCTGCTGCAGGAAATGGTATAAAAATCAAGAATGTGATCTATGAGCATCTTGAAAGTTTTATTGCTAAACTTCAAGAAATCGGTGTGAGCATGAAAATCAGTGAAGACGAGATCGAAGTCTATCCTTCAAAGAATTTAAAAGCCGCGAATGTGATGACTTATCCGTATCCAGGTTTTGCCACAGACTTACAACAACCGTTGACACCGTTATTATTGATGACTACAGGAACAGCTGAAATCATGGACACGATCTATTCCAAAAGAGTGAATCATGTCCCTGAATTAGCACGAATGGGTGCTGATATTTCAGTAGAAGGGAATATGATCATCCTAAATGGGCCGAATAAACTTCATGGCGCGGAGGTCGTTGCCTCAGATTTGCGTGCAGGTGCTTGTTTAGTCATTGCTGGATTGATGGCAGAAGGCACGACAACGATTTATAATGTCGAATATATTTTGCGTGGCTATGATCATATCATCGAGAAATTAACAGCAATTGGAGCAAGTATCAAAATGGTGGAGGAAGTGGAAGCCGAATGAGCGATTATTTGACAATGGCCGAACTGGAAAACAAAACACTAAAAGATGTTTACAGTTATGCAAAAGAATTCAAGATTCCTTATTATAGTAAGATGAACAAAAAGGAATTATCCCTAGCTGTTATTCGAGCTCAGGCTGAAAAACAAGGCTTTTACTATATGGAGGGGATTTTAGATATCGTTGGACAAGACGGCTATGGTTTTTTGCGTCCGATCAACTATGGTCCAAGTGTCGAAGATATTTATATCTCTGCCTCCCAAATTCGTCGCTTCAGTTTAAGAAACGGTGACAAAGTAGCTGGTAAAGCAAGACCGCCTAAAGAATCAGAACGATATTACGGATTGATGCACGTTGAAAGTGTCAATGGGAGAGATCCTGAAGATGCGAAAGAGCGCCCGCATTTCCCAGCATTGACGCCGCTTTATCCGGAGAAGCAACTTCGTTTAGAAACGACACCGCAACAAATTGCAACACGCATGATCGATATTTTCTCGCCGATTGGCTTTGGACAACGTGGGTTGATCGTTGCACCGCCGAAAGCAGGAAAAACATCCATCTTAAAAGAAATCGCTAATGGGATCACTGAAAATCATCCAGAAGTGGAGTTGATCGTTCTATTGATCGACGAAAGACCTGAAGAAGTAACCGATCTTGAGCGTAGTGTCAAAGGCGATGTGGTTTCTTCCACATTTGATCTGCAACCACAAAACCACACGCGGGTTTCTGAATTGGTTTTAGAGCGTGCCATGCGTTTAGTTGAAGATAAACGGGATGTCGTCATCTTGATGGACAGTATCACTCGCTTAGCTCGTGCTTATAATCTAGTGGTACCACCAAGTGGTCGTACATTGAGTGGAGGGATCGATCCTGCTGCACTGTACAAACCGAAAAAATTCTTTGGCGCTGCCAGAAATATTGAAGAAGGCGGTAGCTTAACGATTTTGGCTACGGCATTAGTTGATACTGGGAGTCGGATGGATGATGTCATCTACGAAGAATTCAAAGGAACAGGGAACTTAGAATTACAACTATCTCGTGAATTATCAGAACGCCGTATTTTCCCTGCCATCGACATCAAAAAATCAGGTACTCGTAAAGAAGAGTTGTTGATGGATAGTGATCAGCTAGAAGAAATCTGGAAACTCCGTAAGCATATGATTGGCGACTCATTAGAATATACGGAACAATTGATCCGTTTCTTGCGAAAAACTAAAAATAACCAACAATTTTTTAAAGATTTCCAAGATGTTTCTTTTGGCAAAAAAAATCCCACAAGAAATTTAAAAAGATAATTGCAAGCTTATAGGAAACATGGTAAGATGTAAATGTTGTAAATCGACAAATCAACTCTGGTTCAGCAAATGAAGCAGGGCAAAGGAGCGAATAGCATGAAAGAAAATATCCATCCAGATTACCATCCAGTCGTATTTTTGGATTCTACAACTGGTTTCAAATTCTTGTCAGGTTCAACAAAAACTTCACAAGAAACAGTTGAATGGGAAGACGGTAATACATACCCAGTCATCCGCGTCGAAGTAACTTCTGACTCACATCCATTCTACACTGGACGTCAAAAATTCACACAAGCAGACGGACGTGTGGACCGTTTCAACAAAAAATACGGTCTCAAAGACGAAAACGCTGCAGAATAATCAAACCATTGTTAAGTCAAGGTTTAACAGACTATCCTATCAGGATAGTCTGTTTTTTTTGATCTTTTGTAATTCTTATGTAGAGCTCATAAAAACTGCAAAACGATTTGCTGTTTCTTCTGATTACTGGTTATGTGTTTACGAATAATCTTAAATGTTAGGTTTATTCGTTTGTTATATCTAAATAATTTCTTGAGCCTTCACAAAATAATAATATGCTTCTGGACTAAATTTTTTAATCTTTCCCATTTTTTTAAAGAGTGGAACGCCAGTTAGTTCAGATAAAGGTTTAGAGGAATTGTAATGGTCAATATTAGTATGATTAGATTTTAACAGACAAGCTAAATATGCAGCTTTAGAAGCACTGACCACAGCTTCTTCTAAAATATAGTTTCTACTAATGATATGAGACTTGATTCTACGTATTCCATCTTCTAATTTTAAGAATGTTTCTTTATAGCTACTACCACGCCCTCCAATGATACATGCGGTCTTTAAGATATCGTCTAAAACATCTTCAGGATTCAAGCTACTTAATTCGCGACATATAAGTTCTTGTTTAGCACATTTGATGAATGCAGCTCTTATTTTACCTAAATCAATTGCTTGATCAAATAAACTTTCAATATCAAATAACTGCTTAATAATTTCCATTTCTTTTCCTTTATTGTAAGGAATACCAGTAGTATTTGGGGCAAATGCAGTTAACTTATCGCCTAGAATGTTTTCGATATCTGGGACGGAAACTATTTTGTTTGGTGGTGAAGTAACAACAAAAGGACTTTTGATTGGAAGTTCTATTAAATGATTGTAGGGAGAGGGTTCAAATAAAATATCAAGTAACACATAAGATTCTGTACCATCTAATGGCGATGGATAGAAAAACTTGAAATGAACCTTTGGAATCTCAGTTTGATAGCGTGATTGTTCTTCAAATCGGGTAAAAATAGAACAGTCAATAATTGTTTGTAACGTATCAGAAAGTTTTTCTTTGGAGATTATTTCAGTAATAACAATATCAATATCAATAGAGAATCGTTTGATTTTTTCCAGTAATAAAAGTAAACAAGTTCCACCCTTGAAAATAAACTCTAATTGAGTATCTGTAAGCTTTTCTAGTAAATATAAAGCGTGAGTTACTTTGTCCAATAAGTTATGATCTAAGTTTTGATAGTTATTTTCTACAGAGGCATACCAGTCAGTAGTAAAACTTGATTCTTGAATCATTCTTCTTCTCCTTATATAGGCAATATTTTTTTAAGTTCTTGGTGTACATTTCTCTTGTTTGCGTAACGAGTAAGTGTTGAATAATTAATATTGTACGTATCTAGAGCAGTAGAGATAATTGTATGGATTTCTGAAGAACTGATTGGAAGAATAATCGGATTGTTCACAAGTAAATCGACAATTAATTTTTCTATTTTAGGAGTATAAAAGCTTCCATCAAACCTATTTAAAGGAGCATCAACATATAACCTATTGACAATAATATTTTCTTCTGAAGGGTTAATATAGTAGTCATACATCTTTTGATCCGGAGATACAAAAGTATTTGGAAACCGTTCCTTCAAATAATGAAAGGCAGCATTTAAGGTATCAATCTCAATCTCAATGATCAGATTATTTGTCTGATACATGTGATTGGATAGATTCCCAATCCATCCTGTAGAATATATACTGAAATTCATATACGGAAACTTGGTTTGTAAAAGGTTGGCTATGCGTAAAATTTTATCATTAGGTGCTAAAGCAAATGTCTCCTTTTCATTGAGTGCATAGACACCTCTTTTGGGACTATATATGATTCCTTGTTGTTTGAGCGCATAAATTCGCCAACGTAAGGTATTCAATGGTAATTCGGGAGTGAATTGCCGATAAAATAGCAAGAGTTCTTGTGTGGAAACTTCTGATTTATTTTTTAAATAATCAATTAGCTCATTTTTGTATAAATTACTAGACATAATAATTCTCCTAGGCAAATAATTGGGTTTAAACGTATTTTCAACCCGAATGTTTGCTTAATTCTACCAAATAATTGGGTGTAAATCAAATTATGACCCGAATATTTTTATTATTCTAATCTCTAATTTTAAAAGTCTAACTTGTGATAATATAGATTATAAAAGGATGGCAAAACCTCATATTAATTCCTTGGTAATTAATGATCTCTTGCAACAAAAACATGTAAGAGAAGAGGCGCAGAAAAAGGAGAAAAAAATGAAGGATAAAAAAGCTTTTTTGTGTTTGATGTTCGGTCAAGCAGTAGCGAATATTGGTGATACGATTTATACAGTAGCAATCATCAGTGCAGTTTTTTCTTGGACAAATTCAGCATTTGCTTCAGCCGTTGTACCAGTCGTCGTTACAGGAGCAATGATGTTGGCTAGCTTTTTGACACCCTTATTCTCCATGAAAATATCGCTTGATAGAATGTTGAAATGGAGTCAAATAATGAAGACCATTTTTTTGACCGTTCTAGCAGCCTATCTCTCTTATCTGCCTAAACCAATTAACCTAGGCGTGATTTACTTTTTGATTGCTTGTATTGCATTTTTAGATGGATGTGCGGAACCAGTCAGTATGGCACTTATTCCTCGATATATCAAAAAAGATCAGTTGATTCGGGCAAATAGCTTATTTAGCACGATGCTTCAAGTCGTTAATATCGGCAGTTGGGCGGTAGGTGCTTCTCTACTTATCTGGTTTTCTGTTTCTGAGCTAGTTTGGATAGACGTGGGACTATTTTTAGTTTGTTCTGTTTTATTTTTATTTCTACCTAGAGCTGTTGAAAAAGCAGCAAAGCACTCAAAATGGCAAAAGTTGAAAAAAGGTTGGCAATACGTTTGGAGAGAGCCTTTGATACGGATAGTCGTGATCATGGATACAATAGAAGGAATTGCCAATACAGCATGGGCCTCTTCTATTGTGCTGGTTTTTGTATCGGTAGTATTGGAACAACCAGCTAACTGGTGGGGCTATATCAATACTTCTTATTTTATTGGCGCGTTACTCGGAAGTTTGATCGTGATGAAAAGTCCGGCCTTTTTTGATAAAAGTAAAGGAAAAGCAATCGTAGGAGGCTCTTTTTTGGGTGGTGTAGCAACTTTGCTAGTCGTGTTGCTCCCTTATGCGTCATTTGTTTTGCTCTGTACGTTTATGATCGGAATCTTTTTCCAGATAAAAAATATTCCGCAAGCAACGATCATTCAGCAAAAGACTTCAGAAGAAAAGTTACTTTCTGTGTATGCGATATCAGGAGTAATCCATATGGGCACTTTTTCGACTGCGATGCTAGTTATGGGGAAAATTGCTGATCTTTTTGGCGTGAAAGTTGTTTATCTTTGTTCAGGGATACTTCTTATACTCGTGGCGCTCATCGGTCAGTATAAGAAAAATCTATTTGCTTGAAAAAACTAGTATTATTTTAACACGAGATGGGACAGAAGTGTTTAGCCCTGATAAATAAGGTGCCATTGACGAAAAATTGTTCTTCAAATTTTCGTGGATGGTGCCTTATTTCTGAAAGTGTTACTTCTGTTTCCACTGCTTATTCGATTTCAGGTGGTGGGAGAGGATTAATAGCCTAAACATGTTTTTTTATTATTGTGAGAAAATATGGCAAGCGTGTTGTTGTTTATTTATTTTTTACATCATTGTTTGGTAAGGATAGTGGTATAAACAGCAATTTTATAGGTAATTGTCAGTAGAAACATAAATAAAATAAAAATTTTTTTATTTTTTTCAGATGTGAAGAAAAATTGGTAAATAACACATTCTTGCGGATGTTATAGTTATTTTGTAATAAAAAATGATTTTAGGGGAGTTATTTTAAAAATGAAGAAAAGTTTATTATTTAGCGCTGCACTTTTAGGGATGGTTATGTTTTCTGATGTAACTACCGCAGAGGAAGTTATTCATTCGGGGGATAATGAAAAAGCTACCACTTCTGCAATCGTACAAAACAATCAAAATATTTCTACTAAACTAGAACTCAAACAGAGTGAGAATCTAAATACATATAGATCAACTATTTTAGATAATCCATATGGTCCGAGTACTAATCAATCGACCGGAATATATAAACGTGCGAATGATGTGATCGAGATATACGTAGATGAATCAACTGATCAAACACAACTACCGACGTATACAGTTACTACACCTGCTTTAACGAATTTTTCGGAAGGCTCGGCAAATGGAACACAACTGGTTAAGGGACGTAATGTGATTTCTGGTTCGCAAGTCGGTCTGATCCACATTCGTAATGAATCTGGTCAAACAGCGCAAGGAAAGCTAAGTATTGAAATCAAAGGCGGGGTAACGATTCCTCGATTTATTCTTGGTGAAACAACTCAGCAAGAATGGACAAAAATGATTGCCGATAATCCGACAGCAGTAGGCTATGAACTAGTCAGTGACCGTGTGTTAGTGACAGGATCGAATCGAACACTCCAAGATGCAAAGGATCCTGAGACGATTCTTAATGCACATGAGAAAGTCATTACGTTCCATAATCAAACATCTGGTTTAGATGGTAGTTCTGCTGTCCATCGTAAGCCAGTTGGGTTGTTCCAACATTTGCGAGAAACTATTCAGTCTGGCTATTATATGTACGCTTTTTACCAACATACAGCTTATAGCAGCACCTCAGATGCAATGAGAGTAGTACTGAATCCTACGACTATGGGACAATGGGGGATTTGGCATGAACTTGGTCATACCTACCAATTATCACGAATGAATTGGAAAGACTTAGGTGAAGTAACTGTAAATATCTATTCTATGCGTGCAGAAAAAGCGCTGGGCGAGCGTAGTCGCTTAGAAAGAGATAATCGTTATCCAACTATTTTCAACTACTTGAATGGGACAGGGCAAAAACAATTTGACAGCCAAAGTGTCTGGACAAGACTTGGAATGTTCTGGCAATTGGAACTAGCATTTGGTGATGATTTCTATCCTAATTTACATAAAATGTATCGAAACGAACAACGATCACTGCCGACGGAACAAGACAAACGTCAGTATTTTGTCGTTGCAGCTTCAAAAATCAGTGGTCAAAACTTGCAACCTTTCTTTGAAAAATGGGGCATCCAAGTGACTGCTGAAAGTCGAATCGAAATGGAAAAGCTACCAAGCTTGACTAAAAAAATCTGGGAATACCGAGATGAGATGACAGGTGAAGTAGGGGATATCGATGGTGGTACGAACAATAATGACAAAGAAGCACCAACGATCCCGACAGGTCTTGCGGCGAATGAGGTAACAAGTCATTCTGTCAAATTAGCATGGAACTCATCTTCAGATAACACGAAAGTCAAAGGGTACAATATCTATAGGAACAACGTAAAAGTGGGAACAACGGATAAGCCTGAATATTTAGATGGAAATCTAAAGAGTAACGAAGTATATGTGTATCAGGTGAGCGCTTATGATGAAGCAGGGAACGAATCAGAAAGAACGAGCTTCTTGACGGTCGTTACAAGACAAGAAGAAAAAGATGATGAAGCACCAAGCATCCCAACAGGTTTGACGCAGGGAAGTGTAACGACTAATACCGCGCAGATCATTTGGACTGCTGCGACAGATAATCTACGTGTGGCTGGCTACAATATCTATCGTGACGGTGTAAAAATCAATTCAGTAACAGGTTTGAATTTCACTGATACGAATCTAGCAAGCAATACTAGCTATACTTACCAAGTCAGTGCTTATGATGGAGCAGGTAATGAGTCAGGAAAAAGTCAGGCAGTGACAATCAAGACCAACGAGCAAAATGTTATTCAAGATACTTGGCGCAGTGACCAAATTTACACAGCAGGAGACTTAGTGATTTATAACGGCATCCAATACCGTGCTAAATGGTGGGTCAGAGGAGAACGTCCTGATACATCACAGGCTTGGGAGAAAGTAGATAAAACACAATCAGAAGAATGGGGAGCGAACAAGGCATATTCTGGTGGTGACCAAGTTGTCTACAAAGGAAAGACCTATGAAGCAAAATGGTGGAATACTAATAGCAATCCAGAAACAAGCAGTGTCTGGGTATTGAAGTAATAAGTTAAAACAAATCAGTTTCACTAGAATAAAAAATCAGTAATGAAAAACAGCACCTACTTCTTTCTCTAAGGAAAGTAGGTGCTGTTTTTATGAAATAAAAGAAGTAGACTCAATCTTACTCTAAGTATCTCTCAAATTAGTTAGATAGTGGTGTTTCTTTTGATGTTTCAGTTTCTAAAGCCTGTTCTTTTGCTAATTCATTTTTATCATAAATCTTAACGAATGGATAATACATAAAAATGGAAAGAATGATTAATAAAATGTTCAATACGGCTGCCCGCCAGTCACCACCTGTAGCTAAGTAAGCACCAATAGGACCAGGGAGCGTCCATGGTGCGGTGATGGTAACAGCACTGACTAAGCCTAGTTTAGTCGCAAACCAAGCGATGGTTGCGCAAACCATTGGAGCAAAGATAAACGGAATGATCAGTGTCGGATTTAATACGATCGGTACGCCAAAGATGACTGGCTCATTGATATTGAAAATAGAAGGAGTGATGATTGCCTTACCTAGTTTTGAAGCATATTTTGATTTGGCTGTGAAGGCAAGCAGAATCGCTAAACCGATCGTACAACCTGCGCCGCCGATCCAAACAAACCATTGATAAAAAGGTTCAGCTGCAATATTGGGTAACGCCTCACCAGCAGCTGCTGCAGTTGTATTGGATTCTAAGATCTGCAACCATAAGGGGCGAGCAAGTGAACCAATGATGGATACGCCATGGATACCGAATGCCCAGAAAAAAGTGATTAGAAAAATCAGCAACAAGACACTCGGCAACGTATCGGTTGCGCTGATCAAAGGGCTGACAATTTTTGAAACGGCAGTGTGCCAATCAAAGCCGATATAATAGCTGATCGATGCCATGACTAAAATCACGATCAAGGTTGGCGTTAATGCTTCGAAAGAACGTGCAACCGCAGGAGGTACTTGCTCAGGCATTGTGATTTTGAATTTCGATTTATCCGTCAAACGATACACTTCGACTGCAAAAATCGAAGTTATGATTCCGACAAACATCCCACCACCGCCAAGATTGGCCATAGGCAAAACAAAACCAGAAGTGCCAGCAGCTTCCGCAGCCTCAAGAGGAATATTGACAGGGATAAAGGTCAACAAAAAAGCAATCGTAGCGAGTAACCCGCCAGAAACAACATCTAGTTTATAGGTTTTGGCTAAACTGGCACCGATACCAAATGTCGCATATAGAGACATGATATACATGGTCATGCGATAGGGTAATAAAATAGTTGCTGCATTTTCGGACAAGAACTGATAGATCCCCCAACTGGGCGGTAAGGGCGGAAAAGCAATGATCAAGAAAAACGAACCGACGATAATTAGTGGCAATGTAGCGATGATCCCATCACGAATGGCACGTAAATGTCTTTGGTTGGCAATTGTAGCCATTGGACCTGCCAAATAACGCTCAATGATTTCTGTAAACTTTGTTAACATTTCGACACTCCTTTTTATCGATAGAATTTAGAAGATGATGCCTTGATACAACCATAAGTAAGCGGCGGACATGAGACAGACTGTAGCAATAAGAAATGTTCGGATACATCCTTTAGTAAAGCCTATATTAGTTGAAATAAAATAATAATTGCCAGTGATGACAGCAGCTAAAGAGGGAGGAAGAAAGAGAAAGACACCCAGTCGAACTTCCCAGTGTAATAAATAGAATAAATAGGGAATGAAGATACCACTCACGATACAAGCAAGAAGCAAGTAACAAGCCGATTTCATCCCAAAACGAATGATTGATGGAGCTGTTTCTTTATTATTCATGGTACGACCTCCTTTCATTTTTGAAACGCTTACATAAGTCAAGTATACATTTATGAAATTAAAAATCAACATATATATCTATTTAACGTAATTTTATTTCTATGCCTATTTCAGTATGGGAAAGTGTGTAAGTATTTAATGATAGTATAAAAAAACATGAACCAGATAGAGGGATTCCCTCATAGTCTGATCCATGTTTCGTGTTCTGTTTTCATTGAATTAAAAACTTCGGCCACCGCCGCCAAAGGTACCGCCACCACTCGAATGAGTCGTGCTGCCACCACCACCGCTTCCTGGGGGTGGCGCTTTAGGGATACGACGAGTCGTGACAAAGGAGTTCGTTAAACGATCTGTTTTGTCCGTCAATTTGATACTTGCCTTTTCACGGAATGGGTATTTATATGTCCCGGATTTCAATTGGTATCGTGAGGCGGTGATCATATAAAAAGCGATGCTTAAGATAGCTGCCAAAGCCACCGCAATCACTATTTCGACGGTAGTCAAAACTTTATACCGAGTGATTTTACCTGTGGCTTCATCTATACGATAATGACCGCCAGGCACTCCTTCATCTACATAAGTAGAAGCTTTGGTCAAATAGGCTTGGGCTGCTGCATAATAGTTTGCATTCGTCATCTGATCATAGACATCATCCAAAATCGAATCGATCCTGCGGTCCGTCAAATAGTCGATCATATTTCCAGAAGTGGAGATATAGATTTCTCGTTGCCCCATATCTAAAAGTAAAACAGAACCATTTTGATCATTTCCTATTGCGGTTCTTAAATAGTTGTCAGCGAAATCTCTCGGTTCTGAACTATTTGAGGTAGTTGTGACGATAAATACTTGTCCTTTGATCTTTTCATTGATTTCTTTCGCTTGTTGGTTCAGTGTGTTGACTTGTTCGCTTGTAAATAAATTCGCGTCGTCATTGATTGTTGGGGTAGCAGCTCCTACGATCGGTGTCCACAGTAAACTAATAGCTAATAAAAAGAAAATGGAGAGACTTTTTTTACTCATCATATCAAATAGCCTCCAATCATAAAGAGGATCGCTAAAACAGTGAATATCCCAAAAGAGGTCAAAGCGAGTTTTTTATGACTGATCGGTAATACACCGCTAACTTTACCCGTTTGGCCATTCATTGCATAATAATAGACTTTCTTGTTAGAATCGTTGCTACGGTAAGTAACAAGCCAGACCGGTAACAAGACATATTCATTTTTTTCGCCAGTGATTTCCGCAGAAGTACGTACTCCGGTCAAAGTAGTATAGCCATTGGCTGTATCTCGCAACAATTTTTCGGAATAATCACGTAACTCATTTTGGATATCTGCTTTGATTGCTTGGTACTCAATGTCACGTTTCTCTGCTTGGAAACCAGCAAGATACTGACTTTTGAATCCGATAGCTTTAGCTAATGGAAATGGTTGGACAGCCTCCACCATTTTTTGTTGTGTATTTTTTGACAAAGCATTTTTTACTAATTCTTTGAAGGAAAGCTTTCCTTCGCGGTGAACCGCATATTGTTTTGTTTCGGTATACTCGATATCACCAACACGCCAGATCCTGACCACTGTCCCGTTGGCTTGTAAGGAACCATCTAGTTCAGCATCGGTTGCCCAATAAGGGAAATAAACGCCAGTTAATTTGTCGATTTGATCCTGATTGAAAAATGCTTTTGGTACAAACCATTTTTTCTTCGTCCATGCGAGAAACTGTTTGATTGCTTCTTCTTTTTCCACAGCAAAAGGTAGGACTTTATTTGGTAAGAAGTCACCACTTAACCGTCCTGATAGCACGACTGGATTATGGCAGTAGTAACAATAGGTAGCAGCTGTAGTGGCTTCTGTGACGATTTCTGCACCGCAGTTTGGACATAAAAATAGTTCCATGTTGCTTTGCTCATCGGTAGCCGTCTGTCCAGCTGTTGTCTCTGTATGGGTTGTTCCACCAGCATCTGCAAATGCTTGACGTTCTGTTTCATCCATTTGATCGAGCTGTTCTTCTGCTGTAAAAGTGAAGTCATCCGTTGGAACTGGTTGATCTTGAGTCCCATTGATGTCGCGGGCCGATTTTTGTTCTTCTTCATATTGACTGACTTCTGCTTCTGTATAAACATTTAAGCAATAATCACAATGAAATTTTTGATCTTTTGGATCGAAGGTCAATGGTCCGCCACAATTGGGGCATTTATGTGTTAAAGCATCCATTCAGGCACCCCTTTCAACTAGTCGAGTGGGATACCTTTGAATGGTTTTCCACAATTTGGACAAAACTTAGGAATTCCATTTGAAAGATCCACTACTTCATGACATTCGCTACATTTCATTTCGAGCTTTGGCTGACTATTCGCTACTGGTTTTGCACCACCACAGTTTGAACAGAATTTACCAGTGTTTTCGGTACCACAGACAGGGCAAGTCCATGTATCATTAGTGCCTTGCGCTGTTTGTTGGTTTTGTTTTTCTTGTTGTTGCTTGATTTGTTCTTGATTATTTTGTGAGGACTGAGCTAAGTAGGAGCCATTGGCATTCATGCTCATTCCCATGCCCATAAAGCCAGTCATTGCACCGGCATCATTTTTACCTGCAGCTTCCATCCCACGAGCAATCGAACCTTGCACATAGCCCTCACGGACACTAGGATCGCCTAACATGGCACCTTCATTACGCATGTTGATGAGTTTGACCGAATCATCTGTGTAAGAGATGCTAGCAACTGCGACAGATACAATCTCCATCCCACGAAGCTCACGCCAGGAATCGTCTAACGCTGTGCCCATATATTTGCTTAGTTCTAAACTTTTTGATGGGACATAGGAAATACGTTGCCCATCAGCAGACATTTGGTTGATCGCTGATTGAAGAGCAGTCAAAAATTCTGCTAAATATTGTTCATTGATATCTGCAATTTCAACTTGCGTCTTATTTTTAGGAATTGCATTTGTATAGAATAAGATTGGATCGGTGATATGGATAGAGTACGTTCCATGCGCACGTAAGAATAATTCTGCATTATAGAAATTATCAAAGTAATTCAACGGAGCGCTTGTGCCAAATTTGATTCCCTTGATCTCTTGTAGATTGATATAGAATACTTGTTGTTTTTGTGGTGTCACGCCACCAAATTTAAAGCGGTCGAAGGTTTCAGCGATTGCACCTTTCAATGAACCATTGAACATGGAAGGGGCAGCATCATTTTTGATCGTATAATAGCCTTCCTCAGCTGTGTAATCGATGATTTTTCCACCATCTACCAAGAGCATCATCATGTTCGGATAGACATGAACGACTGTGCCATCTGTCAATACATCTTCTGTACCTTTTCGATTGGATCCTCGTTTATCGTCTTTACGTACCTTGACACCTTTTGTCATAACTGTGGTGTCGCTCATATTGTCTGGTTCAATGACTTCGATCCATTGATCTGCTAATCCGCCGCCGATCATGCTAGTTGCTGCTTTAATAAGTCCCATAAAAAGTCCTCCCTGTGAGCAAGTATTTTTTTACTACGTATATGTTTGTATTATACCATAGGAGACTGAAAATGCTCTCAGTCGAAAGATGTAGAAAACCAGAGCAACTCTTTTCCACGTTCAGCCATACATTTTAGAACTGAACTTTTTTTCAGAATCTGGATAAATACTGTTCAAGACGCAACTCTTTGGACACAGCTCAAAAAAATCAACGATGAAATAGCTATTTTGAATGTTTCTGTCTAATAGTCTAGAGTTTAAGGCTTCTTTCACAACCTAGCCAAACGATGTTAGAAATTGGTATTTAGCCGAAACATCCCAAAATACGAGCAGCTTTTTTGAATGTTAAGACTTATTTCTAAGTGTTGCTCACTTCTGTTACAACCGAATAAAGTATAGTAGTTTTTTTTTGCTAAATCACGTATAATAAAAGTTAGTGAATTTTTCAAAAGAAGGGGGATCCTTATGGCATATCAAGCACTTTATCGTGTGTGGCGTTCACAGCGATTTGAAGATATCGTTGGACAAAAAGCTGTGACACAAACATTGAAAAATGCGATTGTTTCCCATAAAACCTCACATGCCTATTTGTTTACAGGACCAAGAGGGACAGGGAAAACAAGTGCGGCAAAAATATTTGCCAAGGCGATCAATTGCCCAAACAGCAAAGATGGTGAACCTTGTAATCATTGTGAGATGTGTCAGTCGATCACGACTGGGACACAAGAAGATGTCATTGAAATCGATGCGGCAAGTAACAATGGTGTCGAGGAGATCCGTTTCATCAGAGATCGAGCAAATTATGCACCAACAAAAGCCGCTTACAAAATTTATATCATTGATGAAGTCCACATGCTTTCGACTGGAGCGTTCAATGCTTTACTGAAAACACTGGAAGAACCAAAAGAAAGTGTAATTTTTATTTTAGCAACCACTGAACCGCACAAAATCCCTGCAACGATCATCTCTCGAACACAACGTTTTGATTTCAAACGGATCAATGCAGCAGATATTACCGAACATTTAGAATATATCTTGGATCAAACAGAGATTGCTTATGAAGCGCCTGCGTTGACTGTCATCGCACGAGCAGCAGAAGGTGGGATGCGGGATGCGTTAAGTATTCTTGACCAAGCGATTTCTTTCAGTGATGGCACGATCACGTTGGATGATGCGATGCAAGTCACGGGGAGTTTGACAAATGAGATGATGGATGCGTATCTATCCGCTTGCTTTAGCAAAGAGATCCCACAAGCCTTACAAGAATTGAATCAAATTTTAGCGGCAGGAAAAGAATCACGGCGCTTTTTAGAAGATCTGTTGTCTTATTGCCGTGATCTATTGATGTATCAGCAAGCGCCAAATCTATTAGAGGAAACCTCACATGTCAAAACAGAAACATTCACGACATTGGCGAAAGAAATCCCGGCACAACGCTTGTTTCAAATGATCCAAATTTTGAGCGATACACAAAATGAGGTGCGTTTTACAAATAGCGCGACCATTTATTTAGAGGTTGCCACAGTGAAACTAGCTCAATCTTCAGCAAATGAAAGTCAGCAAGTGCCTAGTGAGATCGATCAGCAACAAGTAAGACAATTGCAACAAGAGATCCAAGAGCTGAAAAAGGAAATCAAAGAAATCAAAAATGGTACGGTGAAAGTCACTGCGAATCAGCAAACGACGCAATCACCTGTTCAGAAAAAACAGCCAAGTACATACCGTATTCCCACGGAACGGGTGTATAATGTACTAAAAGAGGCGACAAGGAAACACTTGAATGAAGTAAAAGAAGTCTGGGATGATCTTTTGATGAGTTTGTCAGTGACCCAGCGAGCGATGCTCAAAGCAAGTGAACCAGTTGCGGCAGGACCTAATGGACTAGTGATTGCTTTTGATTATGAAATCGTCTGTCAGCGCGCAGCTAATGACGAAGAGCTTCAATTAGCGATCCACAACCAACTTAGTCGCATGATCAAAGATTATGCGCCAGAGCCTGTCTATATCACACGGGAAAGTTGGCCCGGTCTAAGAAAAAATTATCTCGTCCAAGCAAAGGATGGAGAAGCCGAAGAATCTTTTGCATCTGATGATGAATCAGACGAGATCGAATTGCTTCCTCAAGAACAAACAAACCAAGAAAATGTAGTGACGAAAGCTGAAGAACTTTTCGGTTCAGCAGTCACAGTAATCGATGATTAGAAAAGGAGAGCGATACTAATGATGCGCGGAATGGGAAATATGCAAGGGATGATGAAACAAGTCCAAAAAATGCAAAAAGAAATGGGCGAAGCCCAAGAAAAACTAAATGAAACAGAATTTACTGGCAGTTCTACGAATGACTTAGTCAAAGTCGTTTTTACTGGTAATCGTCGAATGAAAGATATCCAGATCAATGATGAAGTAGTTGACCCAGAAGATACAGAAATGCTACAAGATTTGATCGTGATGGCTGTCAATGACGTATTAGAAAAAATCGATACAGAATCAGAAAAAACAATGGGAAAATACACTAAGGGCTTACCCTTTTAAATTTTCCTGAAGGGGAAATGAACATGCAATATCCAGAACCAATTGCCAAACTGATCGACAGTTATATGAGACTTCCAGGTATTGGTCAAAAAACAGCGACAAGACTAGCTTTTTATACGATCGATATGAAGGATGAAGTGGTCAATGAATTTGCCAAAGCTTTATTGAGCGTCAAACGTGATCTACATTTTTGTAGTATTTGCGGAAATATCACAGAAGAAGATCCTTGTGAGATCTGTAAAGATCCATCGAGAGATCGTGGTATCATTTTAGTCGTTGAAGAACCAAAAGATGTCATGGCGATGGAGAAGATGCGTGAGTATCGTGGCTTGTACCATGTGCTACATGGTGTATTGTCACCAATGGAAGGCACGGGTCCAGAAGATATCAATATTCCTCCTCTCTTACAACGCTTGCATGATGCAGAGGTCCAAGAAGTGATCATCGCAACGAATGCGACCACTGAAGGAGAAGCAACTGCAATCTACCTTTCACGATTGATCAAGCCTGCTGGGATCAAAGTCACACGGTTAGCTCATGGCTTATCTGTTGGTTCCGATATCGAATATGCAGATGAGGTGACTTTAATGAAAGCGGTCGAAGGCAGACGTGAACTATGATTTTTTGACACCAGTCTGATCGCGTTAGTTTGATCGACAAAGATTTTCAGATACAATAGAAAAGCAAGAGAAGAGATGGAGGAACAAGTGTGAACGGCTTATTTATTACGATCGAGGGACCTGATGGTGCAGGTAAAACGAGTATCATCAAAGAACTATTTCCTCTTTTACAACAAGTAGCAAAAACAGAGATCATTCAAACTCGAGAACCAGGTGGGATACCAATTGCTGAACAGATTCGTGCAGTGATCCTTGATCCGAAAAATGATCGCATGGACGAGCGAACAGAAAGTTTATTATACGCAGCTGCTCGAAGACAACACTTAGTCGAAAAAGTTTTACCTGCACTTTCGAGTGGGAAAATCGTTTTGTGTGATCGTTTTGTCGATAGTTCGTTGGCCTATCAAGGTGCAGGTCGTCGGATCGGCGTAAACGAGATTGCTGAACTGAATGAATTTGCTACAGAAGGAACGACTCCTGATTTTACTCTTTATCTTGATGTGGATTCTGACACAGGATTACGTCGAATCGCTAAAAATCGCCAGAATCAAATCGATCGCTTAGATTCAGAAGGATTAGAGTTCCACCAGCGTGTCCGTCATGCCTATTTGAAATTGGTAGAGGAGCATCCAGACCGCATCCATAAGATCGATGCAAGAAATAGTTTTGAAGAAGTGTTACAATTGAGTTACCACGCAATTATCAACCAATTTCCACAATATTTTGAAAGTCAGGAAGGTGAACGTAAATGAAAATCATTTTAGCAATCATTCAAGATAAAGATAGCAACCGTTTGTCCAATGAATTGATCGATGCAAACATTCGTGCGACTAAATTATCTTCTACTGGTGGTTTCCTTAAAGCGGGAAACAGTACATTTATCGTTGGTATCGAGGACGATCGCGTCGAAGAAGCATTAGAGATCATCAAAAAAACATGTGAGTCAAGAAAACAATTTGTTTCTACTCCAGTAACGTTAGATATTTCAATGGACGGTGGCGTTCCTTATCCTGTAGAAGTAGAAGTGGGCGGAGCAACAGTCTTTGTCTTACCAGTTGAAGGATTCCACCATTTCTAGGAGGAACTATGGCTCAAGAAAACATACTTGCGCAAATGCAACCTCTCGTGTATCAACAACTTCAACGAAGTTTTGAGCATGGGCGTCTCGCTCATGCTTATCTTTTTGAAGGTGAAAAAGGTACAGGAAAGCATGAGGTAGGCATTTGGTTAGCACAACATTTATATTGTACGAAGATGAACAACCAACAACCTTGTGGCAGATGCAATAATTGTCAACGGATCCAAAATCAAGAACATCCAGATGTACTCGTTCTTGCACCCGATGGTCAGTCGATCAAGGTCGATCAGATCCGCCGCTTACAGACAGAGTTTAGTCGTAGCGGATATGAATCAAGGAAAAAAGTATTCTTGATCCAGGAAGCAGAAAAAATGAATGCGAGTGCGGCCAATAGTTTATTGAAATTTTTAGAAGAACCACCTGGTGATTTTCTAGCGATTTTAGAAACGGAAGCCATTGGTCGGATCTTACCTACGATCCAATCTCGTTGTCAAACCTTGCATTTCCAAGAATTGTCAAAGGATTCATTGATTCAAAAATTACAAGATCAGCAAATTTCTGTGGAAAAAGCAAAACTTTTGTCATTCTTGACAAACAGTTTAGGAAAAGCAGTTGAAATCTCAGAAGATGAATGGTTTAATGAGGCTAAGGACTTGATTTATCAATGGTTTGTCTACTTGGATAAAAGAGATACACAAGCCTTTATCTATGTCCAAAAACGATTGGTGAAAGTATTTAAAGAAAAAAATCAACAATTTACTGGTTTTTCAATTTTAATGTATTATTATCAGGAAGCTCAAAAACAGGCGATAACATCTGGGGAGTATGGTAAAGTCAAACGGCTGAATCAAACGATTGAACGTCTTTTGTTAGCAGAACAAAAACTACGTAGCAATGTGAGTTTTCAAGCCGTCGCTGAGCAATTTGTATTACAAACGATTTTTTGATTTGTCAATTTATATTTTGCGTAATCAAGGAGGCCACAAATGGTAGAAGTAGTAGGTGTCCGTTATAGAGATGCTGGTCATGTCTATTATTTTACACCCGGAGATTCAGAATATGCATACAATGATAAAGTGTTAGTCGAGTCTCAGCAAACTTTACATATCGCAACGGTTGCTATTCCCAAAAGAGATATTGATCTGGAAGATTTACCTGAAACCATCAATCCCATTTTGCATAAAGCAACAACTGCTGAGCTTAAAAAAAGCAACAAAAATGAAGAAGATGCAAAAAAAGCTTTTTTGATTGCGAAAGAAAAAATTAGAGATCGAAAACTAGAAATGAAAATCGTCCAAGTTGAATATACTTTTGATCGAAGCAAATTGACTTTTTATTTTGCGGCAGATGGACGTATTGATTTTCGTGAATTAGTGAAAGATTTGGCGGCCGTTTTTCGTACAAGGATCGAATTGAAACAAATCGGTGTTCGGGATGAGGCGAAGATGATCGGAAGTATCGGGCCTTGTGGGCGACCACTCTGTTGTTCTTCTTTCTTAGGAGATTTTGTGCCTGTTTCGATCAAAATGGCAAAAGAACAAGGATTATCACTGAACCCAACTAAAATTTCTGGCTTGTGTGGTCGCTTGATGTGCTGTCTACAGTATGAAAGTGAAGCATATGAAGCCGCAAAAAAAGAACTCCCTGACTTTGGGAAAACACTTGAAACTCCTGATGGTAAAGGGAAAGTCGTAGGATTGAATCTGCTTAGTCGCTTAGTTAGTGTGCGACTGAACGGACGGGAGAATCCTGTTGAATATGAATGGGATGAACTAAAAAATTTCATCCAAGTAGGTGAGATGAATGGATAAGAGATCATTATATGATGGGTTGAACCAATTGGAGTCAGAGTTACGAAATACATTGACTGAATTAGTAGAGATGAAACATGCACTGCATGAGATCGTTGAGAAAAATACCACCTTAGAGATGGAAAATCAACGACTACGCGAACATCTTCGTGAATTGAACCAAGTGGCGCAAGCTCCAGCTGAAAATGCCAAACAGGAACTATCAAAATCCCGAATGAATCTTGAAAAGATTTATGAAGAAGGATTTCATGTTTGTTATGATTTGTATGGTTCAAGACGTGAAAATGATGAACCTTGTGCGTTCTGTTTAGAAGTGATCTATCGAGAAAGTGGACGCTAAATCAAAGGATCTAGTGGCTTCTATCACGGTCAACGAATACCGCAAAGCATTCTTGTTTTGCGGTATTCGTCGTTGAACTACCAGGATAAATTTTTTAATTAGAGTAGCTTCCTTTACTCTGTTTGAGAAGGAGAATCATATGTATAACCAAAAGAGCTTTAAAGGAAATCACGTGTTTGGCACACTTTACCTCGTTCCAACACCGATCGGAAATTTGGAGGATATGACTGTTCGCAGTGTGCGCACATTACAAGAAGCGGATTTGATCGCAAGTGAGGATACACGCAATACACAAAAGCTATTGAATCATTTCGAGATCCAAACTGCCCAAAAAAGTTTACACGAACATAATTATAAAGAACGTATTCCTCAATTGATCGACTGGCTAAAAGAAGGAAAATCGATAGCACAAGTGAGTGATGCAGGCATGCCATCTATCAGTGATCCTGGACATGAGCTTGTCGTTGCTTGTATCAAGGAAGATATTCCAGTCGTTGCATTGCCAGGACCTACCGCAGGAATGACTGCATTGATTGCTTCAGGTCTCGTACCGCAGCCATTTTTATTTCATGGTTTTTTACCTAGAAAGAAAAAAGAACAAAAAACAATGTTGGAATCGTTGCGCAATCAAACAGCAACATTGATTTTTTATGAATCACCTTATCGCGTGGCCGCAACGTTGATTAATATGTTAGAAGTGTTCGGTAATCGTCAAGTTGTGCTTTGTCGAGAATTGACGAAGATCCATGAAGAATATTTACGCGGAGACATTGAAGAATTACTTGCTTATTTAGAAAAACAGCCGATCAAGGGAGAATGCTGTTTACTTGTTGAGGGAAGTAACGAAGAGGTCGTACCAAGTGAACAATTTCAAGGTACGTTAAAAGAACAGGTACAACAATTGATTGAGCAAGGAGAAAAAACTAACGTGGCAATCAAAACGATTGCAGTCAAAAACGGAATAAAAAAACAAGAAGTTTATCGTCAGTTCCATGAATTGGATGATTAAACGAAATAAGAAGAACAAGCTACATCAACTATTCTAGATAAATGAAGCGGAGAGACGGAAATCAGGTTTAGATTTTCGTCTCTCCGTTTATTATTGATGAATCATTTCTTAAATTTTAGTTTTCGTATTTTGAAAAGAGTAGAAGGGAACAATACAGCTATTTAGTTTACTGCGATGAATCCACTCTTTTATGATGCAGAAATTATTTTGACAGCTTGTTCGTTTGATTGCATCTAAGTGATATAAGAGTGGTTAATCGGATTAATCTACAGGATCACGATAAGGTAAAATAGAGATATTCCCGCTTTGCCCGGCTTGCCCAGCGCTACCACTTATTCCAGCACTGCCACTTGTTCCCGGTGAGCCCGGCTTGCCATCACTTTTCTTAGACCCGCCTTTTCCAGCAGCGCCGCCATTTCCACCGTGTCCACCACTTCCTGGGGAAACGTCATGTGTACCTGTAAGAATATATTCCACTCCTTCATCTATATAGATAACTATATTTGCTCCGTTTCCACTTTTTCCACCATTTCCGCCATTTCCACCTTTTGCTCCGTTTCCACCGTTTCCGCCATCCGTGCAGCTCTTTGAGTCTTCGCCGTCTCCGCCGTCTCCGCCACTGCCACCATTTCCACCATTTCCGCCATTTCCGCCATTCCCACCATAGCTGCCAAAAGGAGTATCTCCTGTAAGTTTTTTGATATAAAACGTACATTCAGATGAGTTGCCACCCTCTGTTCCGGGAGAGCCATCTGCACCCTCAGTCCCATTTCCGCCCAATTTTTTATTAATATCTGAACCACCGTTTCCGCCGTTTGCTCCAGCTGCGCCATTCCCGCCATTCCCGCCATTTCCTCCATGTGTCCCAATGACGACAATTCCATTATTCAAGGAAGTATGATCCAATTGAGTCATCTGTTCAGTTTGAAAGTGGACATGTGTGTGTGCACAAACGAGACTAGCGTTCTTTTCTAATGTCACCGACTTAAAAGAAAGGGAGACAGTATCGCCAGAATCAATCACAAAACTAGTGTTTTCTTTGATTGTGAGACTTTGCTCCTTGCTGCCATAATGCTGGAGAGTCATAGGGAAGATAAAGCGATTCAACATTTCCTCGTACACCTGAGCATCATTAGAATTACCATATACATAAGCTTTTAGAACAGTACATAGATTTTGACTTGTACGGTTTTCTTTTAAATTGATATCTGGTAGTACTTTGAAGCGTTCATCTTCGGTTGTCAACTCATTTTCAAATAGAAAATCTGGCGTTCCAGTCAATAGTTTGAGAGTCTGAACATCAGGACATTTGATTTGCTGATACGCTATACCAATTTTTTTTGCACTATCAGGAGTTAAAGTAAAAATATCAGAAGTATTCACAATATGATTGGATGGTAGAGTATTATCGGGAGTAGTTTTTGTCAAATTTTTTTTTAAGAATTTAGTTCTGAACTGATTGATTTCTTTAAACTCTTTTTCTAAAACGGGACTAATGTTATTTTTTAAGTTATTTAACATGGTTACTCTCCTTTAATTTTAATTAAGACTGGCCAGTCTTTTACAAACAGATAATAGCATAATATAATGATGTTTAAAAATCATAAGAATTGTTATTTAATATTGAGCGTCTCCAAACGAATAAGTAGACTTGCACAAATAGAGACGTGTGCCAAAGAAAAGACAGCGCGTATTCACAGGATTTAAGGAAGATCTTTTCTTGAAAGGGAACAAAAGTTCGTGTATAATGATAGTGGGGTGAGTCTGATGGAATTACAGTTTCCTTTACATAATGATACGTCAAGAAAAATCATCCATATCGATATGGATGCCTTTTTTGCATCCGTTGAAGAACGAGATCACCCTGAACTTCGTGGTAAACCCTTAGTGATCGCCAGACATCCGAGTGATACTGGCGGGCGTGGGGTAGTGACAACGGCTAACTATGAAGCACGTAAGTTCGGTATTCATTCAGCAATGAGTGCCCAAAAAGCCTATGAACTTTGTCCAGAAGCGATTTTCAAACCGGGAGACCACCAAAAATATAGTGCGATATCAAAAGAAGTCAGGGAGATTTTTTATCGCTATACAGACTTAGTCGAACCAGTTAGTATTGATGAAGCTTATTTAGACGTCACGAATAATAAAATCAATTGTAAATCAGCGATCAAGATCGCCCGCATGATCCAACTTGATATTTGGCAAACGGTGCATCTGACTTGTTCGGCTGGTGTCAGCTATAATAAATTTTTAGCGAAACTTGCATCAGATTTTCAAAAACCTAAAGGAATGACGGTCGTCACCCCCGAAGAAGCAGTCGATTTCTTAAAAGCATTACCAATCGAAAAATTTCATGGTGTCGGCAAGAAAACTGTTCCTAAAATGCATGAATTAGGTATTTTTACAGGAGAAGATCTGTATAAATGCAGTGAAATGATGTTGATCCAACAGTTTGGTAAAATGGGGTATTCGTTGTATCGAAAAGTACGAGGTATCCATGATTCGCCGGTCAATGTCACCCGCGAGCGTAAGTCAGTCGGAAAAGAGCATACGTATGGACAACCACTAAGAACAGAAGAAGAAGTTTTAGGTCAATTACGTCAGCTAGCTGAGAAAGTAGAAGAGTCTCTCCGACGTGTTCAGAAACATGGAAAAACAGTTGTCTTGAAGGTCCGTTATACCGATTATTCTACAGTAACGAAGCGAGTGACATTACCAGAATATGTTTATAAAAAAGAAGCGCTGTTTTATCAAGCGAGTCTGATATGGGAAGAGATTTTAGGGATAGAGAAAGGGATTCGTTTATTAGGTATCACACTGACGAATTTAGATCCGATGACTTATGAGAATATTGTGTTGCCTTTGTGGGAAACGCAAGCGATAGAATCAGAAATAGAATAAAGAATGCTCCATCTTAGACTTTGAGACAAAAGCGAAATTCACTTCTGTCTTGGCCTTTTAGATGGAGCATTCTTTATTGTGTTCAATCAAAACTGAGTATAGTTAAATCAGTTCTTGTTTTTTTATTTGTTCATATGTTTGCGTAGCATCTGTACATTTTTCCCAGATGACGACTTGTTTTTCAGCAAGCGATCGTTGCACGTCAATGATGCGCTGATTACTACTTCCACGAAATTGTAATTTGAAATCTCTTTTTGACCATTCAAAACGGCCATCAACAAGAATATCGATTTTCGAGAGCAGTTCTAGTTTATCTTCCGAATCTTGTAATAATTCATCGAAGGTATAACCGGTCCAAGACCAGATGTCTTTGCTGTGACCAAATTCTTGCCGGATTCGATCGACTACACGTAGGCAAACATTCGTATTCAAAAAAGGTTCACCGCCTAAGAGTGTCAATCCTTGGACGTAATCATTGCGTAGATCAGCCATGATTTGTTCTTCCAGTTCAGCAGTGAATGGTTTGCCGTAACGGAAATTCTGAGCGGCTTTGTTAAAACAACCTTCACAGGCAAATAAACAGCCACTTACATATAAGCTATTACGAACACCTTCACCATCCACAAAGTTGAACGGTTTATAATCGGCAATATAGTCATGACTATAATCTTGAGCCAGCCATTCTTTAGGTTTAGGATTTCTCATAGTAAAACTTCTTTCATTATAAAATGGTATCCGTTATAAAAAATTCTTGAAGGTCGTAGGAGACATAAGAAAATAGCCAGAAGAAGGGGTGCTATCTCTCGTATGACTTGGAGTTGGACGGTTGTCTCACAACCTTATCTACAGTGTTCGAAAGCCAACTCCTACGATAATAAGTCAAAAGATGAAAAAATATAGAAAACTATTTTCCCATCTTCTGTCTTATTACTTGAAGCTGAACGGCTTTCTCACAACCTTATCTACGGTGTTCGAAAAGCTGACCTTCAACATTAAGCTGAAAAATCAAAAAATATGAGAAGCTATTTTCTGATTTCCCATCTTACTGCTCAGGTCAGGGCGCTTTTCTCACAACCTTACTTCATATGTTTCACGCGTGATGAGATTTCTTTGTGTCTGCCGTGGACCATTGGGCGGGCTTGTGGGTTTCCTAGATAGCCGCATGTTCGTTTGACTACGTCACATGATTTTGGATCGTGATTGCCGCATTCTGGGCATTCAAAGCCACGTTCAGTTGGTTGGAAATCTCCTTCAAAACCACATTGATAGCAATGATCGATCGGCGTATTGGTTCCTAAATAGCCTACTTTGTCATAGGCAAAGTCCCAAACAGCTTCTAATGCCTTAGGGTTTTGTTGCAAGACTGGATATTCACAGTAATGGATAAAGCCACCAGAACAGTATTTTGGATAGTCTTTTTCAAATTCAAGTTTTTCAAATGGCGTTGGATTTTTACGCACATCATAGTGGAAACTATTAGTGTAATATTCTTTATCTGTGATATTTTCAACGATACCGAATTTCTCTGTATCTAAACGACAAAAACGATCAGTCAAGCTTTCACTTGGCGTGGAGTATACGCTGAAGTGATAGCCATATTCATTCCCCCAAGCGTCTGCATTGGCTTTTAGTTTTTTCACGATATCCAGAGTGAAGTCTTTAGCTTCAGCATTATTTTCCCACTCACCGCCAAAGAAAGAAGCAGCGACTTCATAAAGTCCAATGTAGCCTAATGAAACAGTTGCTCGACGATTTTTAAATAATTCGTCTACGGCGTCTGTACGAGATAGTCGTTTACCGAATGCACCATACATATAAAGGATCGGTGCATTTGCAGGAATCGCTTCTTTACAACGTTCGACACGATAAACTAATGCATCTTTCATGATCGACAAGCGATCTGAAAGTAATTGCCAGAATTTTTCTTGGTCACCATCTGCTTCCAAGGCGATCCGTGGCAAGTTCAATGTAACCACACCTAGATTCATTCTTCCGACATTCACTTCTTCACCGTTCTCGTCTTTCCAACCTTGTAAGAAGGAGCGACAGCCCATTGGTACTTTGAAGCTTCCTGTCAATTCAACGATCTTGTCATAATTTAGAATATCTGGATACATTCTTTTTGTGGCACATTCTAATGCTAATTGTTTGATGTCGTAGTTTGGATCAGTGGGTTTCAGATTGATTCCGTCTTTTAGTGTAAATATCAATTTAGGGAAGATTGCTGTCCGTTTTTCACTTCCTAATCCATTGATCCGGATTTGTAAAATCGCTTTTTGAATTTCTCGTTCAAACCAATTTTTACCTAGACCGAAGCCAAGTGAAGTAAAAGGCGTTTGTCCGTTGGAAGTGAAAAGTGTATTGATCTCATATTCTAAACTTTGCATGGCATCAAAAATATCTTTTTTTGTTTTGGCTTTTGCGTAGGCTTCTTGACGTTCTGGTGTGTCGATCCATTCTTTGGCATCAATTAAATGCTTTTTGTAATTTAATTGTGCAAAAGGAGCAAGCAATTCATCTGTACGATCGGCAGAACATCCGCCATATTGGCTAGATGCAACATTGGCAATGATCTGTGAGATCTGTGCCGTTGCTGTTTGGATCGATTTTGGTGATTCGACTTCTGCATTCCCAATTTTAAACCCGTTGTTCAACATACCTTTGAAGTCGATCAAACAGCAATTTGTCATTGGTGTATACGGATGATAATCGAGATCATGATAATGGATATCGCCTTTTTGATGTGCGTTGGCAATATGCGGTGGGAGTAATTTTAGCCCAATCGATTTCCCAACGATCCCAGCAGTCAAGTCACGCTGTGTATTGAACACATTACTATCCTTGTTCGCATTTTCATTGACAACACTTTGGTCTTTATTGATCAGTTTCTCAATCGAAAAGTTGATGTCTGTTGCCTTACTACGAGCAAAATCACGTTTTGTTCGATAGTGGATATATTCTTCTGCTAAGGCATATTCGTTTTTTTCTAACAAAATATGTTCAACGATATTTTGGATCTCATAGATTTTTACGTTATTTGCGAAGCGATCTTTGATTTCTTTGATCACAAGTTCTGCGATTGATTGGATCTTTTCGTACGTAATAGGAGATAAGGAACCGTGAATTTTCTTTTCTGCTTTGATCAGTGCGGCATTTATTTTCTGTTCATCAAATGGTACCTCGCGTCCGTCGCGTTTGATGACAGTCATTTTTTTGGTTTCAGGCTGTTTTTCTAGTACAGCCATTTCTTGATCTGTTCGTTTCATTTTCTTCAGCTCCTACAAAAATAGTTCTTGTCTATCATAAAACAAATTGAAGAAAGGAGCAACTAATTATCTGCTACATATAGTGTTTTATCGCTGTATAATTGAATGAGTATACTATATATGGTGTATATTATCTTGTGAAAAAAAGTGAAAACGTATGGTATCAGCTTTTGGAAAATACGAATTATTTTTTTTTGAATAAAAAAATTGAATAAAAAAATTTCATGGATAAATTTTTCGAGTGGTCAGGTGACAAAATCAAAAGGGAAAAAAGTGAAAGGATGTGCTACTATTCAATTAAGGATAAAGGTGGAGGATTAGCATGAGTAAAATAATCGAAGTAAAACATCTAAGTAAAAGTTATGGAAGTAGTAAATCACCGGTCAAGGTGTTAGACAATGTTTCTTTTTCAGTTGAAGAAGGAGAGTTTATTGGGATCATGGGGCCAAGTGGGGCTGGAAAAACTACTCTGATGAATATCTTATCAACGATCAATTTACCAACGATGGGTAGTGTGATGATCCAAGGGAATGAAATCACAAAAATGAAAAAACATGAATTGAGTGATTTCAGACGAAAAAAAATTGGCTTTATCTTTCAAACGTTCAATCTTATCGATACATTGAATGGTAAAGATAATATTTTACTTCCTTTGGCTATTGAAAATATGGCAAAAGATGAAATGGACCGAAGAGTTTTACATGTTGCCCAGCTTTTAGGGATCGAAGAATTACTAAAACGTTATCCTGATGAAATGTCAGTTGGACAAAGACAACGGATTGCGGCAGCTAGAGCTTTAGTAGTAGAACCAGAGGTGATCTTCGCAGACGAACCAACGGGATCATTGGATTCAAAATCAGCAACAGAATTGTTGAATTATTTAAAAACAGTCAACGAAGTCGAAAAATCAACGATCTTATTAGTGACACATGATCCTTATACAGCTAGTTATTGCAATCGTATTTTATTTATCAAAGATGGTGTGATTTTTTCAGAAGTGATCCGCCGAGGAACGAGAAAAGAATTCTTTGAAAAAGTCATCGACATGCAGGCGACGATTGGAGGAGGCGGTAAAATCAATGCTTTATAAACTAGCCGCAAAAAGTTTTTTTAAACAATCGAGGGGCTACCTTGTCTATTTCTTCAGTTTGACCTTATCGACGATGATCTATTACTCTTTTAGCGCGATGACCTATGACCAATCACTGATTCGAAGGGCAAGTCAAGATGTTTCGATAGATACTATTTTAAAGCTTGGTAGTTGGATCATTACCGTTGTTTTACTCTTTTTCGTACTCAGTGCTAATCGTTTCTTTCTCAATCGGAGACAAAAAGAAATTGGGATCTATCAATTGTTTGGAATCAGTAAATTCCAGATTTCATCGATCTATGTGTTGGAAACGATGACTATTGGTTTTTTTGCTTGTATGTTAGGTATTTTATTGGGAAGTATTTTTTCAAAATTGTTTCAAATGATTTTAGTACGAATGATGAAGATGGATATTACTAGTCGTTTTTTTATTTCTATCCCGTCCATTGTTGAAACCGTCGTGGTATTTTTTGTCATTCTTTCAGCAGTTTCTCTTTATTCACTATGGAAGATTTGGAGTTATCCCATGAATCGTAGTTTTGGGGAAAGAGAACAAGTGGAAAGTTCAATGTTGCGTATTCGCACAAGGCATCGTTTATTAGGCGTAATCGGTCTATTGATGATTTCTAGTAGCTATTTCGCCGCATGGAACTTTAGAGAAACGATTAGTCAGCTATTTGAAAAAAAGGTAAATCTAGGATTAATGATTGCTTTCCCATTTTCGATATTTTTTGTTTGTTTATTAGGAACCTATCTGTTCTTTTGTTATTCTTTTCGCTTGTTGCTCCATTTGTTGAGCGATTCGAGATTCAAGTATCGAGGAACCAATTTTTTATTGATTGGGAACACACAGATCCATCTTTTAAAAAGTTGGCGAATGAATTCGTTGATCACATTAGTTATCGGTCTATCTTTGGCAATGATCGGAGGGATGACTGGTATATCGACACTCATTGCACATCGTGAAGAGATTGCTGCTCCTGTTTCTTATCAATTAGATACTCAGACGGCAAACAAACTTCGACCGATCTTAGCAGAAGAGAATCAGAAGATCACTGATGAATTCGTTTTTCATTACAAAGTAGTAGGTAGCTATTATGACTTGAGCATTGGTTCGGTATCTGCCGGCAATGAGATCAAGCCAGTCAATTTGATTTCTGAAAAAGAGTATCACGCTTTTCGCAAAATCAAACCTAGTCTGCCAGAAATCAAACTTACAGGAAAAAATCATACGGTCATGTTAGATGCAATAGAATCGATGTTTCGTAATTTTTCTAGTTACGGGAAAAAGATCCATCTACCTGGTCAGCAAGAACTATTGATCCAACAGGTGCTTCCGGGATTTCTGGGAGATGAAGATATGACCTATTATGGACCGACCTTGGTCGTTGATCAAGCGATCTTTGATCGTGTAACTGGATTAGACTTTCAGATCATCAATTGGAATGTAACTGGTGGCAATCAAGAAAAATTGACCGAACGATTAAATGAAGAAGTAGCTACTAATTGGAACCACACGATTTATTATAGTTATGAGATCACCGATCAAGGGATAGTTGGGACGATCCATACCGATGCTTCTAAAGCAGAGGAAAGTGAATACTCAGAAAATAAATTAACAGGTCAAGCTTCACGTTTGAATTATAATGCTCGCTATCCTAGACTGCGTGCCACTGATCGTCAAATTGGAATCAATATCTTTGTTGCCCTTTTTGTGGGGATGATCGTGATCATTGCAACTGGTAGTATCTTGATGGTTCGGCAATTATCCGAAGCTGAAATTGAACGAACCAATTATCAATTGCTGACAAAATTAGGGATTGCTCAACGCAAAACAAATCGGATGATCTATAAACAAAATGCGTTGATGTTTTTTCCACCAATGATTTTGGGCATCACTCATGCTGTATTTGCCATCAATGTGTTTTCTCAATATGTAGAAGGGGCAGACTATTGGTTGGCATACTTTGTCTGTGGCTTATTGATCGTCATTTACCTACTCTTTTACTTTATGACTAGCCGTTTGTATTGTCGGATCATTGAGGAATAAGAAGAATAGAGCAAAAAGGGTATCTTATTCTAGCTGAACGAAAGACAGAATCGAGTTGTACGAATCTATTTTCGTACGGCTCTTTTTTTTGTTCTCTTTAGTTAGTGACAAAACTGTTAGCTGTAAAGCGCATTCTGTTAGTAAAACAAATGTTTTTTTGTGGATGGAATGAGTAGAATTTGACTAAGGATCTAAATAGGAGGAAAAAGAGATGAAACAATGGTGGCAGCAACCACAGGTTCGATATTGGCGAACTTTTATGCTTCGAACCCTTATTTATTCTACGATACTATTGTTACTCATTTATTTGTATCATTACAAAAATATTCAAGGTGGAACATTTATATATAACGAATTCTAGGAGGGAAACGATGAAGAAAAAAGGAATCGTGGCAGCGATCGATTTTTGGGGAATAGCAGACCCAGAGAGAATCGCATATCAGACAGCAGAGGAGCGACACACATATCAAGAATTGAAGCACTCCTCAGATGCATTAGGCTATTACTTAGAGAAGCGTTTGACTACGAAAGGGCCAATCGTCGTGTTCGGCAATCTAGAGTTTGAGATGGTGGTATCATTCTTGGGTGCAGTGAAAGCAGGACATGCGTATCTACCGATTGATGCCCATACACCGAAGGAGCGGATCGAAGCGATTTTACGTGTCGCACAACCTAGTATGATCATTAGTTTAAGCGACTGGGAGATTGAGACAGATCTACCAATCATCCAAAAAGATTGTCTACGCTCGATCATCGCCTCGATAGTTGGTTATCCATTTGAGCATGCAGTGAAAGGTGATGAAAATTTTTATCTGATTTTTACTTCGGGCACCACAGGGGAACCCAAAGGCGTGCAAATCAGTCATGATAACTTAGTGAGCTTTGTCGATTGGGTCTTGAGCGATTTTTCAATCAAAGAGGGACAAGCTTTTTTAGCACAAGCGCCTTTCTCTTTTGATTTATCTGTATTCACTTTGTATCCAGCATTAGTTTCCGGTGGGATCATCAAGCCCTTATTTAAGGAAAACGTACAAGATTTTCAAAAACTATTTGCCGTTTTACCACAATTAAAACTGGACATCTGGGTATCAACCCCTTCGTTTGTCGATATTTGCTTGATGGACGCATCTTTTGACGATGGACATTTACCAGAACTGACTACGTTCATTTTCTGTGGCGAAGAATTGACGAAAAAAACGGCGCAAGCGTTACTCGAACGGTTTCCTTCAGCCAAAATTTACAACACGTATGGGCCGACAGAAGCGACAGTAGCCATCTCTAGTATATTGATCACAAGAGAAGTATTGGCTACGTATGAGCGTTTACCAATTGGCTATGTCAAGTCTGATACTACTGTATCCATTTTGAAAAATGGCGAAAGTGATCATGGCGAGATTTTGATTAGCGGTCCTAGCGTGTCAAAAGGCTATTTGAACAATCCTGAGAAAACAAAAGAAGTGTTCTTTCAAGTAACTGGGCATCAAAACTATCGAACAGGAGATGCAGGATATTTAGCAGAGGACGGTTTGCTTTTTATTGAGGGAAGAATCGATCAACAGGTGAAATTACATGGTTACCGCATTGAATTAGGTGATATTGAACATGCGTTGCTTAAAGATGAACGAATCAAACAAGCAATCGTTGTGCCCAAATATCAAGGATCGAAAGTCCAACAATTAGTGGCGTTTGTTGTACTGAACCAAGCGATTCCGGATACTAATTATCAGTTGATACGTTCGATCAAACAAAGGTTGACCGATTTTCTGATGGACTATATGATCCCACAAAAAGTGGCGTTTATTGACCAATTGCCACAAACGAACAATGGGAAAATTGATCGAAAAGCATTGACAGCTGAGGTGAATAGGTGATGAGTCTCCCACATATGATTCCTTATGCGGAGCCGTATTATTTTCTATTACTGAGTTTCGCGTTAGCGCCAATCATTTTTTCTCTACTATTTTTCCAGAAACGCTTAGGAACTTATCAAGTTTTTGTCACTTTCTTTTTCTTGTTCATCAGCTTTGGAGGAACGTATTGGCAACAAGGACTTGCTTTGATTGGCTATGTGATCTGGCAAAGTATACTTGTTTGGTGTTATTTCACTTATCGAAAAAAAAGAAATCAGAGTGTATGGTTTTATCTAGCGGTAGTTCTAGCAATTCTACCTTTAGCGATTACGAAAGTCACACCATTTCTAACATCTGGTAAGGGATCACTGCTTAGTTTTCTGGGTATTTCCTATTTAACATTCAAATCGGTACAAATGATCATGGAAATGAGAGACGGTATGATCAAAACCTATCATCCTTACCGTTATATTCAGTTCTTGTTGTTTTTTCCAACCATTTCTTCAGGACCAATCGATCGTTATCGAAGATTTGAAAAAGATCAGCTCCAACCACCAACAAAGGAACAATATCTGGAAATGTTGGAAAAAGGGGTCCATCATTTGTTTATGGGTTTTTTATACAAATTCATCATCGGTCATTATCTGGGACAGGTACTGTTACCCATCGTATCAAAAGGTGCCTTGGCTCATGGCGGAATCTCATGGTGGCTATTGGGTTACATGTATGTCTATAGTTTGTATCTCTTTTTCGATTTTGCTGGCTATAGTTTGTTTGCGGTTGGTACGAGTTATTTGATGGGCTATGATACCCCGATCAATTTCAACAAACCATTTTTAGCTTGGAACATCAAAGAGTTCTGGAATCGTTGGCATATGTCTTTGTCCTTCTGGTTCAGAGATTACGTGTATATGCGGTTGATGTTCTTCTTGATGAAGAAAAAATGGTTCAAGAGTAGGATCGTGACTTCAAATATCGGATACTTTGCATTGTTTCTATTGATGGGTGTCTGGCACGGTTTGACATGGTACTACATTTTGTATGGTATCTATCATGCAACATTGATTTGTGTGACAGATGCATGGATTCGTTACAAGAAAAAACGGAAGAAAAAACTTCCTTCCAATCGCTTGACCCACGCATTTTCTGTTTTCATGACGTTTCAAGCGGTGTGTGCTAGCTTATTGATTTTTTCAGGATTTTTAGATCAACTATTTTTTAAATAAATGACGAGTTTAAAGGAGAGAATAGATATGGAAGAACAAGTTTTAACGATTTTAGCAGAGATTACAGGTACAGATGAAGTGAAAGAAAATAAAGAAATCGATTTGTTTGGTGAAGGTTTATTGGATTCACTAGGGTCTGTTCAATTATTAGTTGAGCTGGATGGACAGCTTGATGTACAAGTTCCTGTCTCAGAATTTGACCGAGAAGAATGGGCAACACCAAATAAAATTATTGATCAAATCAACGAATTGAAGGGATAACGATGAAGAAAAAGCTGTTTGCGATTTTTGGTCCAGTGATATTTGCGTTTATACTGATTGCGGTTTTTTTCACTTCATCTTATCGCGTGAATGTAGCTGACCCAGAAATCATTCATAGAGCAGCCAGTTCGATGTCAGACAACGTCTTACGAGGGGATGTAATCAAAAATACAGCTTTTACTGAAAAAAAGTATGTGCCTTTTCTTGGTTCAAGTGAATTGAGTCGGATCAGTCCCTTTCATCCTTCTGTTTTAGCCCAGAAATATCAACGGAGCTACGAACCATTTTTATTAGGTGCCCCTGGGACTCAATCGCTGAGCCAGTTCATGATGATGCGCTCAGCTGGTAGGGATCTCAGAAATAAAAAAGTAGTGGTTATCGTGTCTCCTCAGTGGTTCGTAAAAGACGGGGTGAAGGAAGACTATTTCAGTACCCACTATTCAGAGTTACAGACATTGGATTGGCTGTTTTCAATAAAAAAAGTGACCGCATCAGATCGCTATTTCGCGCGACGTTTATTAAGTTTTTCGATCGTTTCAAAAGATGAAGAGATCACGCGGATTTTAAGTACAGTACAAAAAGGAATCAAACCCAATGATAAAGAATTAGCGGGCTTGGAAGACAAATGGAACATCTTGAAGCGTGAGGATGAATTATTTAGTGGAATTGGTTTGACGGATAAACAAAAACAGATCGATCAAGCGACCAAACCATTACCGACTAGCTATGAAAAAGAGCAACTAAGTCAGCTCGCTACACAGATCGGTGCTAGTAAAACTAAGAATAATCCTTTTGCTTTAAAAGATGATTTCTACAATACCCGAATCAAACACCATTTAGATGAGTTGAAAGACTCACAGAAAGACTGGGATTATCGTTTTTCAAAGGAATATTCTGATTTTCAATTATTATTGCAACAACTAGCAAATGAACATACTGAAGCACTATTCATTCTTCCACCAGTGAATGAAAAGTGGAGTGATTATACTGGTTTGTCTCAAGAAATGTTGCAAGGATTTGCCAAAAAAGTCAAGTATCAATTAAAGAAACAAGGATTTCAACATATCGCAGACTTAACAAAGATGGCTAGTGTTCCCTATTTTATGGAAGATACGATCCATCTTGGTTGGCAAGGCTGGTTGACTGCAGATCAGTACATCCAACCCTTCTTAGAAAAGGAGCAGCCAGTGAGTCATTATCAGATGGACGATGCTTTCTATAGTAAAGATTGGCAATTGCAGACCCCGGATACACTACCAGAAAAATAAGTGATGCATTTGAATCAAAATAAAAGTCGAATAAAGAAATGTGAGGAATGACCTGTAACTTCCAAATAAAGTGGATGTTATGGGTTGTTTTTGAGATGTTAGCAGATCCAAAAAAACTAAAACGAAGATTGGCTTGATAATAAGACTGCATAAATCAAACAAATATGCTGCCCCAAAATCAGTGAACAATGATATAATTCTACTATTAAGTATGGAAAAGAGGGAAAGCGTTTGAATAAAAATGAAGAACAATTATTGATTGATTTAACAACTGCGCGTGGCGTACCAGGAAATGAAGAAGAGGTACGAAAAGTCTATAAAAAATATGCAGAGCAATTCACAGATGATATTTTTTACGATGGTTTAGGTAGTATCATCGCAAAACATGATTCTGGCAAGGGCCCTAAAGTATTTATCTCCGGACATATGGATGAAGTTGGCTTTATGGTTACAAAGATCACAGATAAAGGATTTATTGAATTTCAAACACTAGGTGGTTGGTGGGGCCAAGTCATGTTGGCACAACAAGTAGAAATCAAGACCCAAGAGGGAAAAATTATCCATGGCGTGATTGGTTCAAAACCACCACATGTCTTGACTGCTGAAGTTCGTAACAAACCGTATGATATCAAAGATATGTTTATTGACATCGGTGCGACAAGCAAAGAAGAAGCGACGGAATGGGGCATTCGTCCTGGTGATATGGTCACTCCTTATATTGAATATCGTCGAATGAATGATGGAAAATTCTTGTTAGCAAAAGCATGGGATAATCGTATTGGGACAGCTGTTTCTTTACGTGTACTTGAAAATCTAGCAAAAGAAGGACACCCGAATGTCTTATTTGCTGGAAGTGATGTACAAGAAGAAGTTGGTTTAAGAGGTGCGCGCACAAGTACTCATTTGGTTGACCCTGACATAGCGATTGCTTTAGATACAGGTACTGCTGGAGATACACCAGGGATGACACCGAAAGAGGCAGATTCAGTTTTAGGTAAAGGACCACAAATCTTGATTTTCGATGCTTCGATGATCCCACATAAAAAATTATTGAATTTTGTGATCCAAGTGGCAGAAGAAATGGCTATTCCATTCCAATATACTGTCATCACCGGTGGGGGAACAGATGCGGGCCAAATGCATGTGTCACGTAATGGTGTGCCATCTATTGCAATCACTGTCCCCGTTCGTTATCTGCATTCACATACATCGATCATCCATGAAGAAGATTACTTCAATACAGTGAAGTTAGTTACTGAAGTAGTCAAACGTTTGGATAGTGAAAAAGTAGCAGAAATCAGGAGCTATGAGTAATGAAGAATGTTTCTGAATATCGAAAAAAAGCCCGGGCATCTTTAGAAGGACAGTGGGGGATCAATGCTTGGATCATTTTCCTTTCAGTCTTTATTGGGTTGATCATCCAGCAGCTTTTTGTGGGCATCTTCCCAACAGATAGCACACAGGCAAACATACTCAATTTTTTGATCCAACACGTACTGATCTTTGCTTTTACTTATGGGGTCTATTATATCTCGTTAGTTGTGGTCAGAGGTGGGCGAGCAAAATCCAATCTGTTGTTTGCTGTTTTTCAAAAAGAATATTTTGTACCGATTCTGCTTATCAATCTTTTAAATGCCGTATTCAATTGGTTGATCAACGGTATTATACTTTTGCCTAGTTTTTTGATAGGCGGGTTCAATACGTATATCAATTTACTTTTCAATGGAAATGCTTCACCACAAGGGATGATGAATGATTTTACGATTGATCTGAGTTTTGCAATCTTTACAACTTTACTATTCGTCGTGTCGCTATTTGTGATGACGATCGTTGCAGGATTGTTCCAATTTGCTGCTTGGACAAAGTTTGACTATCCGAAACTGACAGTTATCCAAAGTTTGAAATATGCTTGGTTTTTATTAAAAGATCGTATTGGTACCTATCTTCTCCTACAACTTTCCTTTATTGGTTGGTATATTCTCGGATTTATTGCGCTATTCTTTGGTTTACTCTGGGTGATTGCTTACGTCAATGTGTCGATTGCACAGTTTTACGAACAAGCCCGTATTGAAAAAGGTAGCCCAATGGAATACTTTAACTTAGGATAAGCAGTTTTCCTTATGAAAATAAGAAATTGTGGTAGCATAAGTTTTTGAGGGGGAATCAGTCATGAAATTAACCGTTTTAGGTTGCTTAGGTGCATATCCTTATAAAAAACAAGGAACGACGAGTTATTTGTTGCAAGCTGATCAATTTAATTTGTTGATTGATGCAGGGAGCGCAACGCTTGTGAAATTGGAAGACCATCTTGATCCGCTTGCTTTAGATGCTGTGATCATCAGCCATTATCATCATGACCATATCGCAGATCTAGGTGTCTTGCAATATGAGTGGCAATTGCATCCAAACAGAGATCAAGAAAAGATATTACCAATCTATGGACATACGAAAGATGCCAGTCATTTTGAACAATTGACAATGCCGGGAGTGTCCCAAGGGGTGGCATATGATCCAACCCAAGAACTTGAAGTCGGACCATTTTCGATCACTTTCTTGGAAACGATTCACCCAGTGGTTTGTTATGCCATGCGTATTGTCGAAAGAGCCACCGGAAAAGTATTTGTTTTTACAGGAGATTCTGGCTATTTAGAGAGTTTCATCCCATTTGCTAAAGAGGCGGATCTCTTTTTGGCGGACACGTATCTTTTTGCAGGAAATGAGCGACATAAAGCGCATTTCACTTCAAAAGAATCCGGGGAGATCGCAAAAGCGGCAAAAGTCAAAAAACTGGTTTTGACACACTTGCCACAATTTGGGGACCTAACACAATTAGAGAATGAAGCAAAAGAAGCGGCTGGAGAAGAAATCGAAGTTGCTTTAGCTGAAGTCGATAAAGTGTTTGACATATAGGAGGACGAGCAGAATGATTTTTGTACCAAATGAAAACCATGATCCAAGAGTGAATTTAGCAATTGAGACCTTTTTACTGCAAGAGATGCCATTAGAAGAACCAATCTTGCTATTTTACATCAATGAACCGTCAATCATTATTGGTCGAAATCAAAATACGATCGAAGAAATCAATCGTGAATATGTTGAAGAGCATGGCATCCATGTGGTACGTCGTTTAAGCGGTGGTGGGGCTGTGTATCATGATTTTGGTAACTTGAATTTCAGTTTCATCATGCCAGATGATGGGGATTCGTTCCGTGACTTTGCGAAGGTGACTAAACCAATCATTCAAGCGTTACACGAATTAGGTATTTCAGGTGCCGAATTAAAAGGACGTAATGACCTGGTGATCGATGGCTTGAAGTTTTCAGGGAATGCTATGTATGCTACAAATGGTCGAATGTTTGCACATGGAACGATCATGTTCGATTCAGACATTGATGAGGTAGTCAATGCGCTTAAAGTCAAAAAAGAAAAAATCGAATCTAAAGGAATCAAATCGATTCGTTCGCGAGTTACAAATATCAAACCATTCTTACCTGAGGAAAAACAAGGAATGACAACAGAAGAATTTCGTGAAGACATTCTTTTGAAAATCTTTGGGGTGTCTTCAGTAGAAGAAGTAAAAACTTATGAATTGACAGAAAAAGATTGGGAAAAAATCAATCAAATTTCTGAGCAGTATTATCGAAATTGGGATTGGAATTATGGAAAATCACCGGATTTCAACTTTTCACGCCAAAAACGCTTTTCAATTGGCTCGATCGAAGTACATCTGAATGTCTCAGAAGGGATCATCGAGGATGTAAAAATTTTCGGCGATTTCTTTGGTCTAGGAGATATCAAAGATGTTGAACAAGTGTTGACAGGGTTAAAATATGATAAAGCTACCTTACAAGACGCAGTTGAAACGATCGATATCAAGAAGTATTTTGGTGCGATCGAAGCACAAGATTTATTGGAGTTATTGTACTAAATAAGGTTGTGCCAGAAGCGTCTTGACCTAGGAAGTAAGATAGAAAATTGAAAAATAGTTTTTCACGTTTTACAATTTTTTAGTTTGATGTTGAATGTCCGTTTCTGGAACATCATTTATTTGGTTGTACGGGGATAAGATAACTAATGTCCCAGATCTGACAAATCTTGAATAGATCATAAGACCTTCAAAAACAGCCGGTTGACTGCTTTTGAAGGTCTTTTTTAGCCAGGGGATATATTGATTTTTAGGCGATCGACCCACTTATCTTTTTCTTGGATCAAGGTGCTGCTGTATTTTTCGAGCGTGTTCTGGATCATCATCAAGTCATACTGTTCCTGTCGTATCAATTCTTCTGTCACATCTTTTGAAAAAATATTTTTCTCATAGTGTGTACTGTGCTCACAGTGGATCTGGATGTGAGAATTGATTTCTTGGATCGATAAATAGATTTCTCGATGCAAAGGATTTTCAATGGCTTGTGTTTCGCGAAACGAGTGCTCTAGAATATGGATGAGTAATTGTGTGAAATCTTCATCATGGATCGGTAAGGAAGCTGGGATATGGGTGTGAAAATCAACCTTGATATTCTTTTTAGCAGCGACTTCTTGATATCTAGCCAAAATCAAATTGGTTAGTTGGTGACCTGTCGGAAAAAGAGACAAATCCAATCGTCTTGTTTCGTCTACGATCCGTTCTAAGTAAGTTTTCGCTTCGTCTTGTTCATTTTTATCAATCAATTGACTCAGTTCTTCCATTTGTACAACAAAGTCATTTTTTGCTTGATCGATTTGTTGGATCTGTGCTTGGATTTTTGTATAATGTGTTTCGATCAGATCTGTTTTAGTTTGTAAGAAAAGCCGTTCTTTATGGTAACTATCGATTTTCATGATATTCTCCATGATGTTGTATCCGACAATAACAATCAGGAGAATCGCAAATAAGAGCGTGGACCAGTTGATGATCGAATGCCCGATCCCTAAGGCAGTTTGAATATAAAACATACAATGAAAGATAGCGATCAAAACGATCCAAGGACTACATACAGTGAAAAAACGATTTTGTTTATATGCTTCACCGATACTTGCTATAGAAGTAACTAAGGTGCTTACAACACTAACAACACTAGCAAAGGGCATCAATTCGGGTAATTCAAAATCTGAAAATAATGCATAAATTAAGATGTTGGCAAAAACAAATGTTTGGAAATAGCAGAAATAACCATACCATTTCTGATAGTTCGTCATTTTGGACTGATAGTAAAAAATAATCAGTATAGAAGTCAAGATTGCAAATAAGTGTGAAAAAATCGAATGTACGATTGGTTCAAAAAGAACACCGCTCAAGATATCTTCCGAAATCGATTCAAATCCAAGCACGAAAGAAAATAGGCTCAAAATCAATAATGAACGATCTAATCTATTATGCCTGTAGAGAATATAGCTAGTCCAGATCAATAATCCGATGGCAATGACGAAAGCCAAGATCATCGCGATGACTTGTGGGATCGATTGTGAAAAAATGAAGCTGATCATTGGACTGGTAGTTCCCAAATAAACTTTGGGTGTCAGACCAGCATAATTTTGATAAGGCGAGGAAACAACGATTTTCAACGTCTTGCCCACATAGGATTCTGGTAGATCGATGATCGATAAAGACAATCCAGGATTGTTTCGTGCGCTTTCTTTGGAGCGACTGTAGAGTAGCGTGTCATCTAATGAGACACTTAGCCATTGATGGTTGCCTTTGATCAAGAGATTGGCATCCGCCAATTCTTTATGTAGAGTAGTTTCCATTATAAATGGTTCATTCTTGTCGATGGACGGCATGTAGTCGATATGGTTACTGTCGAACTGAAAATAAGGATCGTTCTCGGAATAATAGACCCATGAATCATCAATCTGAGACATTTGTTTATTGTCAATTGGTGTGAAGAGGTAATGAAAAAAATAAGCGATACTTATTATAAATAACGATGCAAATATAATAAGTATGCTCCATTTGATTTTCGTATAGAATGGTATAATTTTATTACGTACGTTATTAAAAAGAACCATAGACAAATCTCCTTTAATAAATTATCTAATTCCAGAGTAAACTTTTTTCATTTAACAGTCAATTTTTAGGTATTTTTATAGTTTTTTTGTTCGTTTCTTTATTTTTTTATAGAGAATGCTCAAACTGAGTATTAATATTGTAAAAAAAATTACGTTATTATATTATAGATTTAATAAAATGTTTCTTAAGGAGGTTCAATGTGCCTATCTATAAAAAAATAACTTTTTTCAGTTCGATTTCGTTAGTGGTTCTTCTAGCAATCATTTTGTGTGTCGTGCTGCTCCCTCGAGTATTTGGACTGACACCGCATATCATTGATGATCAAGCGATGGCATCGTCTTATGCAGAAGGAAGTCTGATCTATGTACAGAAAAGAAAGACAGATACGATTTTAGTTGGAGATGTGATCACCTACTATGAAAATTCAGGTAAACATATCGTGACAAGAAGGGTCGTTGCTATTGAAGATCAACACCAGTATTTTTACACGAAAGCTGATGGAAAAACGCAAATCGAAGTTGAAGCAGTACGAGATCGTAATATTATTGGCACGCCTGTATTCAAGATCCCGTACATAGGGTTATTGTTCTCACGGCATGCGTTCAATTGGATGAAATGGGTATTCTTAGGAATCGCTGTATGCTTGTCTTCCATTACAGCTTGGCATACCTACCTTGAACTGAAAAAACGCCGAGAGAAAGAAACTGATTTTTTTTCTGACATGCAATAATCATATTTTTATTTACCAGCTTCTCCCTCTTGTCGAAAGATAGGTTTCTTCGTATAATGTTTGGAAGAGGAGGGGAAGTATGCGTAATGAAATGATGCATCGTCCCGTTGTAAAAGAAGAGTTATTGGATTTTATGCGGACAAAACAAAAACAGTTAACTGGAGAATTGGGGAAAGTCGAAGAGGAAGCACATGCGGCGGAAGTGCCGATCATTCCTCATGAGACGGTCGTCTTTTTGCAGTTTTTATTAGGACAGATCAAACCAAAAGAAGTACTTGAAATCGGAGCTGCGATTGGATTTTCATCTAGTTTGATGGCGCAAGTTATTGGAAAAGACGGTCATGTGACGACGATCGATCGCTTTGACGTAATGATCAGAAAAGCGAAAGCGACGTATGAGCGTTTAGAGATGACGGATCGAGTGACATTATTGGAAGGCCAAGCGGCTGATATTTTGCCAACATTGACTGGTCCTTATGACTTTATATTTATGGATAGTGCAAAATCAAAATATATCGAATTCTTGCCTGAATGCCTTCGTGTGTTGAAAAAAGGCGGCGTCTTGATGGTTGATGATATTTTTCAAGGAGGGACGATTCTTCTGTCAGATGAAGAGATCCCAAGAGGAAAACGAGCAATCCATCGTAAATTGAATGAATTTCTACGCGTGGTCATGGAACATCCGGATTTGACCTCTACGTTGTTACCTTTGGGTGATGGTGTGATTTTGATCACGAAAGAGGCAGAAACGATCGACTTATAATTGCCAGATTTTTTAGCAAAGATTCAAAAGAATACTAGCTAAGTCGATTTCATTGATAGCAAGGCAGAGGTTGAAAGTAGGGAATCAATCCAATCAAGTTCTGCCTTACTATTTTGAACGAAACAGACGTTCATGTTCCATGTTAAAATGACAAGTCGATCGCAGCAAAAAAGTACAATATGAAAATTGTGCCTGTATTTTTATAGTGAAATCTGTAAGAAAAAAGTACGATAAAAATTTTTGTTTCATAAAATAACTATTTTGTATTGACATAAGCTTTCAATTTATCTATAATTATTTTTGTTCCGCTAAAGCTGTCATAGTAGCTCAGCTGGATAGAGCATCCGCCTTCTAAGCGGACGGTCGGGGGTTCGAATCCCTCCTGTGACGTAAAAAACCGTTAGAAACTTTTGTTTCTAGCGGTTTTTTTGTAGATTGTGCCAAATTTGTGCCAACCAAAATGTTAAAAATCCTAAGAGTATGAATATGATGATTTTGTTTCTGAAAGCACGTCAGTTAAAGACTTTGCTACAGTTTTTTCAATTTCCACGGTGTATGATTAAGTGCTTGCCGTAAAAAAGATATTTTGGAATGTGTTCCTAAGAGATAGTGTAAGATATGGAATAACGTGAAGTAGTTTTCTGTCAATTAGAAGTCTTTTTTTGTCGCTCCCTTTTTTTGAAATACATTCATTTGATTAATCTAGGAAAATCAGACATCTATGATAAAATAAACTATCAAAAGAAACTGTCTGATCAGATAGTGTGACCAACGTTTCTTAAGTCGAACATTGAACGGCATATTTCAGGAGAGGACAAAGGAAAAGACGAATGATAATCACAAGAAAATGGATGGATCGTTTAACAGGTCCGTATCGATCATCAGGAATGTTTCGCTGTTTTGCGGAATCTCAGAGTATGGACAGTGTCAGTAGTAAAGCAATTCTATTGATTGATGAGACAAAAGTGACGATTTTATTTTTGAATTTTTTTCAAACGAAGGTTATTGATCATCTCACGTATGAACGCACAGCGATCGGAGAGGAACAAGTAACATTAGGTGGCGGTTTATCAGTTATCTGGCGTTTTTCCACCGGCAGTAAACATTGGCGGTTTCGTATTATGAAAAAAATCATCCCTTTAGGTGATGAACAAAGAGAATTTTTGATGCAACTCGAGTAAGGATATCACTTACGAAAAAAAGAAGAACACTAGCAACGATATTGTCGTTGCATAGTCGTTCTTCTTTTTTATTAAAACCGTGTGATGATGTTATCTAAAATAGCAATCAATTCTTCTTTCTCCACGTTTAGATTTCCATTGATCCACTCAGTCAGGACACTAGTAGTGCCGGAAATAGAAAAAAGAACCTCTACTTTATTTTTGATATCTTTCACATCTAATTGTTCTTCGTCCATGACTCTTTTTATCAGGATCTGTGTAAGTTGGACAGAGAGTTCATCATCCATGAAATCATTGAAGAAAAAGTGAAAAACAGCTTTGTTCTCATCTACATGATTGACTAAAGTATGGACGAATCGGCGAAAGTCATATTGCTCTTTGTTGGGGTAAGTTTGATCGAAGATATCTGTCAGTGTACAAATCGATTCTTCAATGATTTTTGAACGCAAATCATAGATATCCTCATAGTGAGTATAAAACGTCCCTCTCCCGATATCTGCTTGTTGTGAAAGCTCCGCAATCGTGATTTTATTGATGGGTTTTTCTTTCGTTAAATCTAAAAAGGCTTGTTTGATTGCGTGCTTCGTTCTTTTGCTTCGACGATCCATTTGTATCTCCTTTTTTAGACAGTATCTTTCTAAGTGTTCATTATTGGACAGATGTTGAATCATTGCCTATAGGAAGTCACTTTTTAAGTAATTATAATAAAGTTACGTAAAGAAAGAAAGTTTTGTTTCAAAAGGAGTAGATGGATATGGAAAAATTAACGATTCGTTCAATTGATAGAAAAGACTTAAATAAAGCAAGTGAATTTGCAGCACAAGGGATGAATTTTTCGAGCTATACAGAAAATCCTATCGCACTTTATCTCTATCGTCAGTATGCACTTACAGGTGCATTGATGAAATCAACAGTCACATTAGGTGCGTATCTAGACGGTCAATTTGTCGGCTTTCTTTTTGCTCGCTTCGATGGGGAAACGAAAGTATCTGTTTCATGGGGAAGACGCCTGTTTATCAACGTAGTGGAAAAATTGATGGGATTGACCGGCTATCAAGATGCAATAGGTATTTATGATCAAGCCAATCAAACAATGTATCATGAATTTGCATCTAATCATCCAGAAGGCGAAGTCACTTATTTTGCCGTTGATCCCACATTGAAAGGTAAGCGGATTGGCTCACGCTTGTTAGAAGAAATAGAGAAACGTTATAAAAATAAGCGAATATTTCTCTATACAGACTCTAACTGCAACTACCAATTTTACTTAAAAAAAGGATTCACCATTTTTGGTCGCCAACCAATCGATCTAGGTGGAGGAGAATCAATGACCTGTTACTTACTAAGCACCACCTTATGATCGAAAACTCTAGTGATTAGACGACGTATAACGTTGACTCAGTGATGAGTCGGCGTTTATTTGTATTTTTATACGCTTGATTTGTAAGAGTAAGTTGCAGAAAAAAAACAACAGTTCCTTTATAATCAAAGAGAGATCGTTTTCGTTTGGTCAATCACAGCAATGATCCAGCTAAAAAAACGATCAATCACCGATGTTAGAAAGGAAGAAAATAGATGACATTATTATCTCAAATTTTAGTTACACTTGTTGCCTTGGAATTTCTTTATATCATGTATATTGAAACTTTTGCGACGGAATCTGCCACAACTAGTCGAGTATTCAACATGCCGAAGGAAGAATTACAACGTCAGTCGGTACAGACTTTATTTAAGAATCAGGGGATCTATAATGGTTTACTTGGTGTGGCATTAGTATACGGTGCTTATTTTTCAAATGCACCAAAAGAAATCACGGGGCTATTGCTGATCTATATTTTACTTGTAGCTGCTTATGGTAGCTTGACTAGTGATCGCTTGATCATCGTCAAACAAGGTGGGTTAGCAGCGATTGCACTCATTACATTATTCTTTTAGGATATAATAGAAAAACAGCTGAAAAAATTATGAAAGTTTGTGAAAAAACTTACTTTAATCAACAAAATATGCTATCCTGTAACGTGCATTTCATCAATTTTTTATGAAAATGGGGTAGTAGTGTTGTTAAAGAATTATATTGGTTTATTGAAAAAAGAATTTTCTGGTTATAATCTTTCGGTATTTCAAAAAGATTTATTGGCAGGTATTACAGTCGCGGCGGTTGCTTTACCACTCGCTTTAGCCTTCGGTGTTTCAAGTGGGGCAGATGCAGCTGCTGGTCTGATCACTGCTGTAATTGCTGGTCTAGTCATTGGTGGTTTATCTGGTGGGTTCTATCAGATTTCTGGTCCTACTGGCGCGATGGCAGCAATCTTGATGTCGATTGCCGCAAAACAAGGAATGCAAGGTGTCTTGCTGGCTACTTTTTTGGCTGGAGTTCTTTTACTCGCTGCGGGTGTCTTGCGATTAGGAACGCTGACTTCATTTATCCCTGCACCTGTCATCACAGGGTTTACCTCTGGTATTGCAATCATTATTGCTTTAGGTCAGATCGATAATTTATTCGGTGTTCACTCAGAAGGGGCCAATGTGATGGAAAAATTGGCTAGTTATCCAAACTTAGGCTTTGAAATTTCTTTGCCAACGATTTTAATGGGGAGTTTGGTCATTATTGGGATGCTGATCTATCCTAAAAAATGGGGGCAAAAGATACCAAGCTCATTGTTGGCAATCATCCTCACAACTACGTTGATGATGATCGTTGATTGGCCAATTGCGACCGTAGGGGAAATTCCCCAAACATTGATCAGTAGTAACCGTTTGGTACTTGGTGATTTTAGTTTGTCAGCGATCCAAACAGTGATTGTACCAGCAATCAGCATTGCACTGTTAGGTATGATCGAAAGTTTGTTGTGTGGTGCCTCGGCAGGCCGAATGGCGAATTGTCAGTTAGATAGTAATCAAGAGTTAGTAGCACAAGGAATTGGTAATCTACTGTTACCATTTTTTGGTGGGATTCCAGCTACAGCAGCCATTGCTCGAACGAGTGTCGCAATCAAATCCGGTGCTCAAACCAGAGTAGCTGGAATGATCCATGCAATCGTATTGTTTCTATCCATGCTTATTTTTGCACCAATCATGTCGAACATTCCGATGCCAGCATTAGCAGGCGTATTGATCGTCACTGCTTGGCGTATGAATGAATGGGAAACAATCAAAGAACTATTCGCTAAAAGATACTGGTCAGCGCTTCTTCTATTTTTCTTGACGATGGGGTGTACAGTGATTTTTGATCTTAGTATTGCGATCGTTATAGGAATTATCAGTGGGTGTGTATTTTTTATTGTTAAGAGTGCAGCCATCACGATTTCAGTAGAGGAAATCGACTGGCAGCGAATGAGTTTGCCGGAAACGAAAAAGTTGGATAATTGGGCAGTTGTTTATATCAGTGGTCCTTTATTCTTCATGTCCGCCGAACGATTGAAAGCGACGTTAACAGAATTAGCAGATAAAGAAGGAATCATTTTTTCAATGCGTGGGGTGCCAAGTATTGATTTGACGGCGCAAAGTTTATTTGAAGAATTTCAAGAAAAAGCTGCTATAAAAGAACAAACGATTATTTACACCTCGTTACAACCAGAAGTGGAAAAGCAATTGCAACATCTTTGGGAAAAACAAAAGACAGAACAACATCTTACGGTGGCTCATGCGCTGGCCTCTTTACACAAACAAACTATGTTAGATAGTGAAATATAGTCAGTTGGTTCGCTAAAAAAATTGTGACTGCCGCCTGTTCTAAGGTAAAATAAGTTTATAGACGTTTGGGAGGTAGGAATGGATGAACATCAAACAAGTGAGTGAAGAAAAAGGAATCTCTGCGGATACGTTACGCTACTATGAACGAATCGGTTTGATCCCACCGGTGAACCGAACAAACGGAGGTATCCGGGATTATACTGAAGAAGATTTACGTTGGGTCGATTTCACCTTATGTATGCGTAGTGCGGGTTTGTCGATCGAATCTTTGACTGAATATATTCGTTTATATAGCGCCGGTGATGAAACAATCCTTGCTCGTAGGGATCTTCTTATGGAAGAAAGTGAACAATTGGCAAAAAAAATTGCAGAGATGCAAGCTTGTCAGGAACGTCTCCAAAAGAAAATCGCGCGTTATAATCAAGACTTAGTCAAAGGAGATCCAATCTTAGTTTGATCTAGTCGCTAAAACTAAGAACCAACCAATCGATCATGATTTGTGAGACTGGTTGGTTCTTTTGCTGTCTTTACTTTTTTTCAGCAAGTATTTTTCCAAGTTTTTGCCAATCTTCTAAAATCGTTTCTGTCAGCGTTCGATTATAAAAAATGGCCGCTGGGTGGAAGAGTGGAAGAACACGATACTGTTTAGTGGAAAATTGATAAGCATCATGCGGTGGATTTAACTCTAAGACTGGTCCGGTATATAGTTTTCCGTGATTTTTTGAAATTGTATAGCCATTACCTAATAAACGTTGCAGTCCAATATTGCCTAGCGTGGCAATCAAAGAGGGCTGTATATGTTGTAGTTCGTAATCTAAGATTGGTGCATGAGCAAAAACTTCCGTTTTACTTGGCGTTCGATTCGGATAAACGATCTCTGATTTTTTTGTCCGTCCATTGATGCGTTGGACGATTCGATAAGGACGGCTTCTGACAGCGCTAGTAATATACACTTCATCCCGAGATAACCCTACTGATTTTAGTGCATTCATCAACTCTTTGCCAGCTTGGCCGCTAAATGGAATGTGATTCTCAATTTCTGTTTTACCTGGGGCTTCGCCAACTAACATCAATTTGGGTCGGATAGGGCCTTGTCCAGCGACAAATCCTTCCACGCGGTGTCCTTGAATACGCCGAGTTGCTTCGTCAATCAAATGTTTTGGGTAATCCATAGTATCAACTCCTATTCTCATCCATTATAGAAAGAAATCGTTCAATTGACGAATGATTGGCAAAATAAAAAAGTTGTTGACTAATATAGTAGGATTTGTTATTCTAGTAATGTTGTAATTGTGGTCTCCACAGCTACAACCGCACAGAATGAGTTTGATTAAGTACAGGACACCCTGTCACTCTGGATGGCGAGTCTAAGTATGAAAATAAGGAGGTGCTTTAAAGCATGTACGCAATTATTAAAACAGGTGGTAAACAAGTAAAAGTTGAAGTTGGACAAACAATCTACATCGAAAAACTTGACGTTGAAGCAGGCGAAAAGGTTGTATTTGACGAAGTTATTTTAGTAGGTGGCGAAACTACGAAAGTAGGCGCTCCAACCGTTTCTGGTGCAACAGTTGAAGGTACAGTTGAAAAACACGGCAAACAAAAGAAAGTCGTTACTTTCAAATACAAACCTAAAAAACACTCACACCGTAAACAAGGTCACCGTCAACCATACACAAAAGTGGTTATCGACGCGATCAACGCTTAATCTGCGTTTGAGAAAGAAGGCCTAAACAATGATCAAAGGGACATTTAAACGAAATGACGCTGGTCAAATCGTTTCATTTACTTTGACTGGGCACGCTGATGCCGGTCCTTACGGAAGTGATATCGTTTGTGCAGGTGTTTCTGCCTTAGCGATCAGCACTGTCAATGGGATTTCATCATTAGCTGGTTTTGAACCGATTGTTGACATGAATGAAGAAGAAGGCGGCTATTTGTACGTCGAAGTAATTTCACGATTGACACAAGAGCAAAACAATATTGCGGAAATCTTATTGGAGAATCTCCTATTAGGTTTACAATCGATCGAAGCTGAAAACCCAGAATATATCCAAACAAAAACAATTAATGATAAATAGGAGGTGCAGACCATGTTGTTAACAATGAATCTACAATTATTTGCCCACAAAAAAGGTGGCGGTTCTACATCTAACGGCCGTGACTCAGAATCAAAACGTCTAGGTGCAAAACGTGCTGACGGACAAACAGTTACAGGTGGATCAATTCTTTACCGCCAACGCGGAACAAAAATTTATCCAGGTGTGAACGTAGGTATTGGTGGAGATGACACTTTATTTGCTAAAGTTGACGGTGTTGTTCGTTTCGAACGTAAAGGCCGCGACAAAAAACAAGTGTCTGTTTATCCAGTAGCTCAAGAAGCTTAATGAACAGTTGGCTCTATTCCTTGCCTAGCGAGGGATAGAGTTTTTTCATTTTTTCTGAATCACTAATGATTTCCGGCTCAAACAGAGTCAGGCTTTTTTGCGTTGGGAGAATGACTGGCTGTAAAAATAGTTGGTTTACTATTTTCGCTAGTTCTAACTGGAAAAGATATCCCGCAAAGTAAAAAAGAGATAATCGTTTTCTGTTATCTGAAAAAATAGTACACGTTTAGACTTGTCTAAATTGCTTAATAAATAAACAACAAATGTTCTTTTTTTGTTTTGAGCGTGTCTTGTTTTCTTTTTGATATAAATAGTTGACGAATAGTGATTAAATCAATAGTATTAGGTTTTAAGGACAAGAGAAGAGGGGCGAAAATATTGGCAAAACGAATTGACCGAATTTATACGTATGTCAAAGAAAAGACCGCTCATTTATCTATAGAAGAAAATGATCAAGGTGTAACGACCCAAGAGATTGCGGAAGTTTTGGGTATCCAGCGTACTAATAGCAGTAAAGATCTCAACAAATTGGTGCGTGAAGGAAAGTTGAAGAAAACCGATGGTCGTCCGGTTCGGTATGTCTATCAAGAAAGTCCAATCATTGAAAAGCCATTATCCAAATACGTACCTAGTTATAAAGAAGAATTGACTCACGTGAAAAAACCGAGTCTTCAAGTAGATACGAAAGATATTTTTGCCAAAATCATTGGAGCGAATGGTAGTATGAAAAACTCAGTGGAACAAGCAAAAGCCGCCATTTTGTATCCTCCCAGAGGGTTGAACTGTTTGATCACTGGACCGACTGGTTCTGGAAAGACTTATTTTGCTCATGCGATGTTTCATTTTGCTAAAACCAACCATGTGGTGGAAGAAGATACAGAGTTGATCGTCTTTAACTGTGCGGACTATGCTAATAACCCTGAATTACTGATGAGTCATCTTTTCGGGTATGTCAAAGGTGCGTTTACAGGTGCGGAAGAAGAGAAAATGGGAATCATTGATCAAGCGGACGGCGGGATGCTTTTCTTGGATGAAATTCATCGACTCCCACCTGAAGGACAAGAAATGATTTTTTATTTTATGGACCATGGTACCTATAGCCGATTGGGTGAAACAACGAAATCTCATGAAGCGAATGTTCGGATCGTCGGTGCAACGACTGAAGATCCAGGTTCGGCACTACTTGAGACATTTGTGCGCCGTATTCCGATCAATATCAAGTTACCTGCTTTTGATCGACGTCCAGCGAATGAAAAAATCGATTTAGTCAAGATCATGATTGCTCACGAAGCGAATCGTACGCAAAGAAAAATTTCTTTAACAGAAGATGTTGTGAAAGCGCTAATAGGCAGTGTTACTTATGGAAACATTGGACAGTTGAAGTCGAATATCCAATTGGTATGTGCACGAGGATTTCTAAACCATATGAACAAACCTGAAATATCGATTACGATCGATGATTTAACTGAAGGGATTCGTAGTGGGTTGATTCAACTAGCAAGTAATCGAAAAGAGATGGCAGAGTTATCCAAGATACTTGATCCTAAAATCACCGTTTTTCCGAACGATGATGTGATGCAGTTACAGGCAGACTCTTATGAGTTGCCTTATAATCTTTACGACATTATTGGTGATAAAGCTGCTTTGCTCAAGTCAGATGGCTTGGACCAAGAAGCAATCAATCATTTTATCTCAACAGATATCAATATCCATTTAAAGTCATTCTATAAAGATCACGGTTTTTCATTTAATGCAGATAATAAGTTGGCGGAATTTGTCGATCCTAAAATCATTGAAGTAACGAATCAGATTTATCTCATGGTGAAGCAATCTTTGCCATACGAGTTTCAACAAAATTTTATTTATGCGATGAGTCTGCATATCAGTTCTTTTCTAAAACGAATCCATTTAGGAGAAGAACGGCATACGAATGATAATATCCGAGAAATGGCCATTGATTTTCCTGAGGAATACGCACTGGCGAAAGAAGTACGGCAACATATCGAAATGTATTTCCAAGTGGAAATCCCAGAAAGTGAAGATTACTATTTAACTGTATTGCTTGTTTCATTACGAGCCAATCAAGCAAGTGGTCGAATCGGGGTCGTTGTGGCTGCACATGGCAATAGTACCGCAAGCAGTATGGTGCAAGTGGTTCAACAGTTGCTAGATGCGGATAACGTCCGGGCGGTGGATATGCCACTAGACATGGACCCGAAAACTGCTTTAAGTCGGATTGAGCGGAGTGTGCAAGAAGTAGATGAGGGAAGTGGTACGATTCTTCTGGTGGACATGGGTTCGCTTGCGTCTTTCAATGCTCAGATACAGCAAGATACGGGTATCCCTGTCCGAACAGTCGATATGGTCACGACTTCTTTAGTTTTAGAAACAGTACGTAAAGTGTCGGTGCTGGGAACAGATCTTGACTTGCTTTATGAATCCTTGAAGAATTTCCGAGGGTATGCTGAAGTCTCAAGTGGAAATGTTGCAGAAGCGGACGACAAGCAACGAAAAGCCGTAGTGGCCATCTGTGCCTCAGGAGAGGGAACAGCACAGCGAATCAAATCGTTGATCGAGCGTGCAGTCAGTAAAAGACAAGAAGCTCAATTGGAAGTGATTGCTTTGTCTATCGTCGATTTGAAAACTAAGCTACCAAAGATCCAAAAAAATTACCAAATCATTGCGACGACTGGGATCACGGACCCGCATATCGATGCACCATTCATTCCTTTGGAAAGATTTATTGATCAAAACATTGAGGTGATTTTAGATCAATTACTGTTAGAGTCAGAGTTAGATGAAACCGAAGATGTTTTATTAAATGAAGAAACAGCCAAAAGTACATGTGTGTCATTTATCGCAGATAATTTTACATTTATCAATGGAGAAAAGTTAATCGATCCTCTATGGAAATTTGCAGATGGGTTAATGGATTCAGCAAGCATTGATGTAAAAGAATACGGATTTATGATCAACCTTGTTCTACATGCGGCGGGAATGATTGAACGTGTCATCTTAAATGAACCGCTCTCTTTAGAAAATCAAGATAATCGTTCGATTAAAAACGATCCGCTCTATGTTAAAATTGTTAAGCCACTAAATGATTTAGAAGAAAAGATCAAAGTCAAGTTTCCGTTAGAAGAAGTGTATTATCTATTGAAAATGATCACTAACCATTTAGAGAAAAAAGAATACACTAATGAAGATATACACAAAAACAATACACTAAAATAGTGTGTCGTTTTTGTGTATTGTATAAGAAACCATTAAATAAAGCAGTGTATCTTTTAAAAGTTGGCACGGTTCTTGCTTTTAATAAAGTGTGCTTAACGGAAATTCTTCCGACAGAAGTGGGGAGATGTTTTGAGTAGTGATTTAATAAAAAGGAGATTTACGAATGGATATTCGATTAGCACGTATAGATGATCGTTTGATCCATGGGCAAGTTGCAACTGTCTGGTCTAAATTGACTGGCGTTGAACGTATCATCGTCATAAGTGACGTAGTAGCGAAAGACAAGTTAAGAAAGTTTCTTTTAAAAGAAGCTGCTCCACCAGGGATCATGGCAAATGTCATCACTGTTGAAAAGATGATCCAGATCTTTGAGAGTGGACTCTTAGCGCGAACGAAAGTGATGCTTTTATTTACTAATCCTAAAGACGTTGAGAAAATTGTCCGAAGTGGTGTCCGAATTGATTCTCTAAATATCGGGGGAATGAGTTTTTCTGAAGGGAAGACCATGATCACAAATTTTGTGTCCGTCGATCAACGAGATATCGAAGCCTTTCATTTTTTGGATGGTCAAGGTGTGGAGTTGGAGATTCGGAAGGTGCCTGCTGATCGGAAAATCTTTTTAATGGAATTACTGACCAAAGCCAAGAAAGCATAAAATTGTTGTTGCGTAACGGTCAAATGTATCTGTTGTCAAAGGCAAGCACTTATTTTTATTTTTGATTTTGTTACAACAAAAAGAAGTAGGAGGTATAAATATGGTAGGGATTATCCTAGCAAGTCATGGGCAATTTGCTGAAGGAATCTTACAGTCGGGTTCAATGATCTTTGGCGAACAAGAAAACGTCAAAGCTGTTGTTTTACAACCGAGTGAAGGTCCAGATGACTTGAGAGCCAAATTAGAAGAAGCAGTCGCTTCCTTCGATAACCAAGACGAAGTCTTATTCTTAGTTGATTTATGGGGCGGAACACCGTTCAATCAATCAAACACATTATTTGAAGAACACAAAGATAAGTGGGCAATCGTAAGTGGTTTGAACTTGCCTATGCTGATCGAAGCATATGCTTCACGTTTTTCAATGGAATCAGCACATGAAATTGCTGCTCATATCATTGAAACAGCAAAAGAAGGCGTGAAAGTCAAACCGGAAGAATTAGAACCAGTAGTAGAAACAAAAGCTGCGGCACAAGAAGCTGCACCTTCAGGAACACCTGGTAAGTTCACTTATGTTTTAGCACGTATTGATTCACGTTTGTTGCATGGACAAGTAGCAACTGCTTGGACAAAAACAACAAATCCAACACGGATCATCGTTGTATCTGATGCTGTAGCAAAAGATGAGTTACGCAAAAAATTGATTCAACAAGCTGCGCCTCCTGGTGTAAAAGCACACGTTGTACCAGTTGAACAAATGATCAAACTTGCAAAAGATGATCAACATTTTGGCGGCCAACGCGCATTGCTATTGTTTGAAAATCCTCAAGATGTCGTACGTGCAGTTGAAGGTGGCGTACCATTAGAAACAGTGAACGTCGGATCAATGGCGCATTCTCCAGGTAAAGTACAACCAAATAAAGTACTTGCTTTCAGTCAAGACGATATTGATTCATTCAATAAATTGAAAGAATCTGGCGTGAAATTCGATGTACGTAAAGTACCGAATGACTCTAAAGGAAACATGGATGAAATTTTGAAAAAAGCGCAAGATGAATTAAAAAATCGTGCTTAATTAATTATCAGAAAAAATGGAGGATTACTATCATGGATTTAAATATTATTCAAGTGATCTTAGTCATCATCGTTGCATTTTTAGCTGGTATGGAAGGAATTCTTGATGAATTTCAATTCCATCAACCAGTTGTTGCATGTACGTTGATCGGCTTAGTAACTGGAAATCTAGTTCCTTGTCTTATCTTGGGTGGTACATTACAAATGATCGCTTTAGGTTGGGCAAATATCGGTGCCGCTGTCGCTCCCGATGCTGCATTGGCATCTGTTGCATCTGCAATTATTTTAGTTTTAGGTGGTCAAGGTTCAGCCGGCGTTTCTTCAGCAATCGCGATTGCTGTGCCACTTGCTGTTGCTGGTTTATTATTAACAATCATTTGTCGTACGATTGCGACAGCGTTTGTTCATTTGATGGATGCTGCTGCAAAAGATGGTAACTTTAGAAAAGTTGAATTATGGCATATCGTTGCTATCTGTATGCAAGGTGTTCGTATTGCGATCCCTGCTGGTTTGATCTTAGCAATCGGTGAAGGTCCAGTAAGAAGCTTACTTGAATCTATGCCTGTTTGGTTGACAGACGGTTTAGCTATCGGTGGTGGAATGGTCGTTGCTGTAGGTTACGCGATGGTTATCAACATGATGGCTACAAAAGAAGTATGGCCATTCTTTGCAATCGGTTTTGTATTGGCAACTGTATCAGAAATCACTCTTATCGGTCTAGGCGCAATCGGTATTGCTTTAGCTCTTATTTACTTGGCACTTTCTAAACAAGGTGGTTCAGGTAACGGCGGAAGCTCAAATACTGGTGACCCACTAGGCGATATCATCGATAACTATTAAAGGAGGCGTTCACGAAATGGCAGAAGAAAGAATTCAATTATCTAAAAAAGATCGTATTTCTGTTTGGTTGCGTTCGACTTTCCTTCAAGGATCATGGAACTACGAACGTATGCAAAATGGTGGTTGGGCATTCTCAATGATCCCAGCGATCAAAAAATTATATAAAACAAAAGAAGACCGTGCGGCTGCGTTGACTCGTCATTTAGAGTTCTTCAACACTCACCCATATGTTGCTTCACCAATTCTAGGGGTGACTCTTGCACTGGAAGAAGAACGTGCAAATGGCGCACCTGTTGATGATGTTGCGATTCAAGGGGTTAAGGTTGGTATGATGGGACCTTTAGCTGGTATCGGTGATCCAGTCTTCTGGTTTACAGTAAGACCGATCCTTGGAGCTCTAGCTGCTTCTCTAGCGATGGCTGGAAATATCTTAGGCCCAATCATTTATTTCGTCGCTTGGAATATCATCCGTATGGCATTTATGTGGTACACACAAGAATTCGGCTATAAAGCGGGTTCTAAAATCACAGAAGATTTATCTGGTGGTTTGTTGCAAGACATTACTAAAGGTGCTTCGATCTTAGGTATGTTCATCTTAGGTTCATTAGTTAACCGTTGGGTATCAATTGGCTTTGCGCCAGTAGTATCAAGCGTTAAACTTGACGAAGGTGCTTACATTGATTGGAGTAGTTTACCTGCAGGTGCAGAAGGTATCAAGAGTGCGTTGGAACAACAAGCAGCTGGACTTTCTCTATCTGACTACAAAGTAACAACATTACAAGACAACTTAGACAGCTTGATCCCTGGATTAGCTGCGTTGTTACTAACATTGTTCTGTATGTGGTTACTGAAGAAAAAAGTTTCACCAATCGTTATCATTCTTGGATTATTCGTAGTGGGTATTGTATTCCACTTGATCGGATTAATGTAATCTAAGGCAATAAAAGACTAAATAAGCTGTGACAGAAATCGATCATTGATTTTTGTTGCAGCTTTTTTCATAGAATGCGACGAGACTTTACTTCATCTCTCTTCTGATCAAATGGTGGACGATTGTGGAGAACCGTTTGTTAGAGGTAGTATCTATGCTCGAAAAGGCATACTATTTATGATAAGATGTCTTTGATATAGAAGTAAAAAACGCGAAATTAAGAGTAAGGCTAAACTGAACGAATAGCCAAATCATTGAAACGGTACGACTTTTGATTACCGTAACTTTAGATTGATTAGAAATGGAGTGCTTGAAATGGTACAATCGCTGAACACAAAAGTTGACTTAACGATGAATGCGACATCTTATCTAGGTGTGGCAGAATATGGGAAGATCATGATTGGTGACAAAGGTTTTGAATTTTATAATGATCGTGATGCGCGGAAATTCGTCCAAATTCCATGGGAAGAGGTGGATATCGTGATTGCCTCGGTGATGTTCAAAGGAAAATGGATTCCACGTTTTGCGATTCGCACAAAGAAAAACGGAACCTATTCATTTTCTGCAAAACATCCCAAGGAAGTTTTGCGAGCAATCCGTAAGTATGTTGACCCAAGTCACATGGTTCGCTCTTTAAGTTTGATCGACGTAGTCAAGCGAGGCGTAATCGGTATTTTCAAGCGTAAATGATTTGTAGCTAGCCCTCATCGTTTGCTTGCTATTTATTTCTTATGATAAAATTAAAGAGTAAAGAGGGAGGTTATACGATGAGTTGGTTATGGACATTGATTGTTGGTGCAATCATTGGAGCGATTGCTGGAGCAATCACAAGTAAAGGAAATTCAATGGGATGCATCACAAATATTATTGCTGGTTTGATTGGTTCAACGATCGGTCAAGCGATTTTTGGAAACTGGGGACCAAGCGCTGCTGGTATGGCACTTATTCCATCTATTTTAGGGGCAGTGATCTTAGTTGCAGTTGTCTCATTTTTCTTTGGTAAAAGATCTTAGAAATGAAAGTCTAAAGCGTTTTGACTTGGGTGGAAAGCTCAAGCCAAAACGCTTTGTTCGTTTCTATTGAAGGAATTTATCTTTCCTATGCCTTTAAAAAAGAAAGTTTGCTATAATGATAAAAAGAGTGCAAAGAAAGAAGGAATTTACACATGATGTTACGAGTAGAAAAGTTACGCAAAAAAATGCGAGAAGCGAATCTAGATTCATTTTTAGTGACAAGTCCTTACAATCTCCGCTATTTGACTAATTTTACAGGAACCACTGGGTTAGCGGTCATCACATTAGAGAAAGCCTTCTTTATTACGGACTTCCGTTATACAGAACAAGCAGCTGCGCAAGCGCAAGGTTTTGAGATCATCAAAAATGTTGCACCAATTTTTGAGGAAGTCGCTGATTTGACTCGAAAAGAAGGATTGAAGAATCTAGCGTTTGAAGAACGCACAGTTTCATTTTTAGAGTATTCAGTATTGGAAGAATTACTTGATGCAGAGTTGATCCCAGTTTCTGATATGATCGAAGAATTGCGTGAAGTAAAAGATGCGGACGAACTAGCGGTTATTGAAAAAGCTTGTAGCATCGCTGATATGGCTTATGATCATATCCTTAAAATGATCCAACCAGGGATGACAGAGATCGAGGTCGCGAATCAATTAGATTTCTATATGCGTTCACTAGGTGCATCAGGTGTGTCTTTTGAAACCATCGTGGCAAGTGGTGTTCGTTCAGCAATGCCACACGGAGTGGCTAGCCAAAAGATCATTGAACAAGGGGATTTGATCACGATCGATTTTGGTTGCTACTATGAAGGATACGTTTCTGACATGACACGTACGTTTGCAATCGGCGATCCAGGAGAACAATTGAAAGAAATCTATCAAATCGTTTTAGATGCCCAATTGGCAGTTCTAGAAGCGGCTAAACCTGGAGTGACAGGTATCCAACTTGATGCAGTAGCAAGAGACTACATCAGCAAATACGGTTATGGGGAAGCATTTGGGCATTCCACTGGCCATGGTATCGGCTTAGAGATCCATGAAGGTCCTAATGTATCTGCGCGAGCAGAGAAACCATTTGTTGTGGGTAATGTCATTACAGATGAACCAGGAATCTACTTACCAGGAATCGGTGGTGTCCGGATCGAAGATGACTTATTGATCACTGCTGAAGGAAACCGGGTATTGACTCACTCACCAAAAGAATTGATTATTTTATGATAATCAGCGTTTTTCAATAAATGTAAATGTCGAAACTCAGACTTTGTTATAGAAAATGGGCTCATTTAATGATACACTATAAGAGAAATCAAGCGATTGTAAACGGCGCGTTTTTTCACGCATGACTGATTTACAGGCGACAGTTTTCCTAGGTACATGACATCGCTTTTGAAGTGAAAGATGTACGTAGGCAAAAGGAGGAATAAATAAAAATGGCAGACGAAAAAAACTTAGTCTTACATGCTAATCAAGATTTAGGAGAAATCGTGATTGCACCAGAAGTGATCGAAGTCATTATCGGTATTGCAGCTTCTAAAGTCGAAGGGGTCTACGGAATGCGTGGGACTTTTGCTAGCAATGTCACAGAATTGCTAGGTCGCGCAGCGCATGGTAAAGGTGTATATTTAGTCAATGACGAAGAAGGTTTGAAAGTTGACTTATATTGTTATTTAGAATATGGCGTATCAGTACCAAAAGTAGCGATGGAAATGCAGGATCGTGTTCATCAAGAAGTACTGTTCATGACCGACATTGCATTAGCTGAAGTCAATATCCATGTCGTAGCAGTTGTACCAGAAAAATTGGAACAACCAGCAATCGATGAACTTTTTGAGGACGAAGAGGAAGAAAATGAATAAAGAGTTATCAAGACACGAGATCCGCGAGATGGCATTACAGGCATTGTTCCCATTAGATTTTAACACTGATCTGACAAAAGAAGATGCAATTTTCAATGCGATCGAGTTGGACCATCAAGAGATGATCAATGAAGAGCAATCAGAATTTGTTCCAGTATATCTAGACACACTAGTTGGTGGCGTCTGTGCAAAAAAAGCATCGTTAGACACGATCATCGAAAAGCATTTAAAGAATAATTGGCGGATCAACCGCATTTCCAAAATGGATCTGATTATTTTAAGAATCGCGATTTTCGAAATGATGTACGTAGATGACGTGCCTGCAACTGTTGCATTGAATGAAGCAATCGAGTTAGCTAAAACATTCAGTGACGACCGTTCACGTAAATTTGTAAATGGTATGTTATCGAATGTGTTAAAAGAATTAGAAGCTGGGGCGTAAGTCCTAGCTTTTTTCTATGATAGTTAGTAAATCTGGTTATGTTACAAGTGGTTTATATGGTAGAATGAAAGCAAAAATATCTGGAGTGATCGTATGTCAGAATTGATGAATGGAAAAGAATTAGCAGAAAAAATGCAAGCAGAACTTGCGTTAAAAGTAAAAGAGCTTAACGAACGACAGATCAATCCCGGATTAGTTGTTTTATTAGTTGGAGAAAATCCAGCAAGTCAAGTCTATGTTCGTAACAAAGAACGAGTTGCGAATCAATTAGGTATTTATTCAAAAGTAGAGCGTTATAGTCAAACAATCTCCGAAGATGAGCTTCTAAATGAAATTGAAAAATATAACAAGGATCCACGGTTCCATGGAATCCTTGTACAATTGCCTTTACCAAAACATATTGATGAAGAGAAAGTGTTATTAGCAATCGATCCTAAAAAAGATGTTGATGGCTTCCATCCATTGAATCTAGGACGTTTATTTGCAGGGAATCCTGATAAGATCCCTTGTACGCCTTATGGAATCATGAAGATGTTTGAGGCATATGATATTGATTTGACTGGCAAGCGTGCAGTAGTGATCGGTCGCAGTAATATTGTCGGTAAACCCATGGCGCAACTTTTGTTGATGGCTGATGCGACGGTCACCATTGCTCATTCAAAAACGAAAGACCTTGCAGCGTTAACTCGTGAAGCAGACATACTCGTAGTGGCTATTGGGCGTGGCCATTTTGTGACAAAAGACTTTGTCAAACCAGGGGCGGTAGTTGTCGATGTGGGGATGAATCGTGATGAGAATGGAAAACTGATCGGCGATGTCAAATTTGATGAAGTCGCTCCTCTTGCAAGCTATATCACGCCTGTCCCTAAAGGAGTAGGTCCAATGACGATCACGATGTTGATGGCACAAACGGTCCAATCAGCTGAAGCAGAGCGAGGAGAGTTATGACGCAAGAATATTTAACAGTTACCACCTTAACCAAATATTTAAAACGAAAATTTGAAGCAGACCCATATCTGGAAAGAGTTTATCTAACTGGTGAAATCTCAAATTTCCGTATGCGAGCGAATGCGCATCAATATTTCAGTTTAAAAGATGATCACGCAAAAATCTCTGCGATCATGTTCAAAGGTGCTTTCCAAAAGTTACGTTTTCAACCAAAAGAGGGCATGAAAGTGTTGGTGATTGGTCGGATCTCCCTTTACGAAGCCAGCGGATCTTATCAAATTTACGTGGAACATATGGAGCCAGATGGTGTTGGTGCGTTATACCAAGAGCTAGAAGAACGAAAAGAAAAATTGATGAAAGAAGGTCTATTTGCTGGACCTAAAATGGCATTGCCGAGATTTCCAAAACGCATCGCCGTTTTAACAAGTCCTAGTGGTGCGGTCATTCGTGATATTATCACGACGGTCAAACGCCGTTACCCAATCGCGCAACTTGTTTTGTTCCCAACTGTTGTGCAAGGAAACCAAGCAGCAGATGATGTCGTCCGCAATATCCAACGCGTTGAAGCGTTAGGAAATTTTGATACAATGATCATCGGACGTGGTGGTGGTTCGATCGAGGATCTTTGGCCTTTCAACGAAGAACGGGTGGCTCGTGCGATTTATCAAGCAAAAACACCGAGCATCTCTTCTGTCGGTCATGAGACAGATACGACGATTGCTGACTTAGTGGCTGATGTTCGAGCAGCGACACCGACAGCAGCAGCTGAGTTGGCTGTTCCAGTATTATCGGAAGAGTTGATGCGGATCAAGGAAAGACAAGCCCGCTTAGAGCAAGGGTTTTTACGCCAGATCCAACGAAAACAAGAGCGGTTTGCCCGCTCAAGACAATCCTATGTCTTTCGCCAACCTGAACGTCTCTACGAGGGACAAACGATCAAACTAGATCAATTGCGGCAACGCTTGTATCAAGCAACGCAACAAATTTACCATGCAAAAGAAAAACAAACCATGACCTTAAGTCATCAGTTGCAACAAGTTGCACCCATTTATCGAGTGAAATCAGCCAAGCAAGAAACAAGCTACTTAGAAAAACGACTAGAAGAAAAAATGTACCAATATATGCAACAACAGCAACAAAAGTTTCAACAGACGGTTCAATCACTTGATTTACTTAGTCCTTTAAAAATCATGGGTAGAGGGTATAGTTACACCACGTTGCATGATCAAGTGGCAAAAAGTGTCGATGAGATCCAAGTCGGTGATGAGTTAGTCATTCATTATGCAGATGGACAGGTCAAAGGTAAAGTGGAACAGATCAAAAAGGAGACAGAATAAGATGGCAAATCCAACATTTGAAGAATCATTGCAAGAATTAGAAAAAATCGTCATGCAATTAGAGCAAGGAGATGTTCCTTTAGAATCAGCGTTAGATGCGTTTAAAAGAGGGATGGAATTAAGTAAGCAATGTCAAGATACTCTTTCTAAAGCAGAAGAAACCCTCACAAAAATGATGACTGAGACGAATGAAGAGATCACTTTTGACGAGAAAGAGGGGACACAATGAATCTAACCGATTTTTCTGCGACTCACCTTCCTTTGGTAGAAGAAGAAATGGTTTCTTTCATTACGGAATATACTTCGGATGAACGCTTAAAAGAAAGTATGATCTATTCGATCCATGCAGGAGGGAAAAGAATCCGTCCACTTGCTTTATTAGCAACCGTGGCTTCTTTTGATGCCAAGATCGATACTTCAGCTTATCAAGTGGCAGCAGCATTAGAGATGATCCATACGTATTCATTGATCCATGATGATCTTCCAGCAATGGATAACGACGACCTGCGTCGAGGAAAACCAACCAATCATAAAGTCTATGGGGAGGCAATCGCAATTTTAGCAGGGGATGGATTATTGACGGGTGCCTTCCAGTTGATCAGCATGACCCACTTAGCGAACTCACCAAAATTGTTATTATTGCAACAATTGGCTGTTAGTGCTGGGACACAAGGCATGGTTGCAGGACAAGCGGCAGATATCCAAGGAGAAATGAAAGATTTGACGCTAGAAGAACTAGCATTGATCCATGAACGAAAGACTGGACGTTTGATACGTTATGCTTTGCTAGCAGGTGGGATTTTAGCAGAACAACCAGAAGAAGTTTTGGTACAATTACAACAAATTGCCGCTCATCTTGGGTTAGCTTTTCAGATCCGTGATGATTTATTGGATGTGACTAGTACGACAGAAGCATTAGGAAAAACAGCTGGCAAGGATGAACGAGCGGATAAAAATACGTATCCACGCTTATTAGGGATCGAGCAGACAAGAGCTGCGTTACAACGAGAAATCCATTCCGCCAATAGGATCATTGCCAAGTTAGAACAAGAAGTTTGTTCATTTGATGGAGAGATTCTTCGTCAGTTGGTCAAACGATTTGATGAGAAGTGAGGAAGAGGATGGAAAAAGAACGAGTAGATGTATTAGCCGTCAAACAAGGGCTATTTGAAACAAGGGAACAAGCAAAACGTTCCGTGATGGCAGGATTGATCTATAATGAGAAAAATGAACGTTTTGATAAACCAGGAGAAAAAATCCCCGTTAGTAGTGAATTAAAAGTCAAAGGTAAAAAATTGCCGTATGTTTCTCGTGGTGGGTTGAAACTAGAAAAAGCATTAAAACAATTTGATCTAACAGTCAAAGATAAAGTATTGCTTGATATTGGGGCATCCACAGGAGGGTTTACCGATGCTGCCTTACAAAATGGAGCAAAAATGAGCTATGCCTTAGATGTAGGCTACAATCAGTTAGCATGGAAAATCAGACAAGATCCAAAAGTGGTCGTGATGGAACGTGTCAACTTTCGTTATGCAAAACCTGAAGACTTTGATCAAGGTGTGCCAGAAGTCGCTGTCATTGATGTATCATTCATTTCTTTGAAGCTGATGCTACCGCCATTACATGCAATTTTGAAACCAGAGGGTGAAGTAATTGCATTGATCAAACCACAATTTGAAGCAGGTAGAGAAGCGGTCGGTAAAAATGGTATTGTTCGAGAAGCGACAACCCATCAACAAGTCATCGAACAAATTTTGACTTTTGCCACAGAGCAAGGGTTTGATGTATTAGATCTAAGTTACTCTCCTATTACAGGTGGAGAGGGAAATATTGAATTTTTAGCGCACTTAAAAAAAGTATCAGATAAAGGAACGATCTATGCGAACGTTGATCCAGCTCACATCGTTGAAATGGCTCATGAACAATTCACGCATAAGCGGTAGTCTAGAAATTGACAAAAAAGACTATGAGTTCTTCTTTATTAAGCGCTTAAAATAAGCTATCATTGAAAGAAGAAGGATTGGTGAAGGAGCGGATTGAGCATGAGAAAAAAAGATCGACATCGTTTGATTACTCGATTACTAAATGAACAAGATATACGTAAACAAGAAGAATTTGTTGAAATATTAAAAAATAAAGGGATTTCTGTTACACAAGCAACGATCTCAAGAGATATCAAAGAGCTTAAATTGATCAAAGTTCCCGCAGTTGATGGTGGCTATCGCTATAGTCTGCCTGCTGAAACAAGTGAAGATGTGAGCACAAAGCTAGAAAAACTATTGAAGGACGCATTTGTAGCAGTTGACCAGATGGAAAAATTTGTTATTTTAAAAACTTTACCGGGCAATGCTTCTGCAGCTGCAAATTTAATCGATAAACGTTACAAAAAAGAATTGTTCTCGATCATCAACGATGATGACAATGTGTTGATGATCACACGATTGGAAGAAGATGCTGTTCAATTAAAGAAAGATTTTCTGCATTACCTTTAATCTAAGGAGTGATTGCAATGCTACAAGAAATCAGTATCACCAATTTTGCGATTATTCCTGAATTGCGTTTGTCGTTTCATGAAGGAATGACAGCATTAACAGGAGAAACCGGAGCCGGTAAGTCAATTATTATTGATGCTTTGGGCTTATTAGCAGGTGGTCGTGGATCAAGTGATTATATTCGTCAAGGTGCCGATAAATGTATTCTGGAAGGGTTATTTGAGTGGCCTAAACAAGAAGGTTTTGAAGCGCTGATGGAAGAGTTAGGGATCGAGTCTGATGGCTCGAATCTGATCGTCCGTCGAGATATGTCTTTAGCAGGTAAGAATGTTTGTCGAGTCAATGGACATATCGTGACATTAGCGAATTTGCGACGAGTTGGCAGTTATTTAGTGGATATCCAAGGTCAAAATGAGCATCAGGAATTATTACAACCTGAGTCACATCTTGTGTTACTTGATCGTTTTGGGGACTCGACATTCCAACAGAAAAAAAGAGCGTACCAAGAAGCTTATCAAGCGTATCGTGAACTTGAAAGAAAAGTACGTAAGATCCAACAAAACGAAAAAAATTATGTCCAACGTATTGATATGTTGAATTTCCAACAAGAAGAAATCGCAGCCGCTCAATTAGAAGTTGGTGAAGAAGAAAAACTTCGAGAAGAGCGCGATAAATTAAGTAATTATCAAAAAATCGTAGATGGTTTAGCTACTGCTTATGGGGCGCTTAGTGAAGGTGAACAAAGCAGTCTTGATGGGGTGGGAATGGCTGTTTCCGAGATCCAAAGTATTGCCCATCTTGATTCAGAGTATGAAGCAATTTTTGATAATATCCAGAGTGCCTATTATTTATTGCAAGATGCAGTAGGGGATATGAGCAGGCAAATCGATCTGCTTGAACTAGATGAGAATCGTTTGGAAGAAGTGACGCAACGCATGGAAACGATTCGTCAATTGAAGCGTAAATATGGCGATTCAGTTGAAGCCATCTTAGCCTACTATGAAGAAATCACAGAAGAATTGGATTCATCGGATTTTACAGAAAGTCAACTTGATAAAATGAAGAATGAACTGACCCAAAAAGAAGAGTGGGCGTTTCAATGTGCAGAAGAACTCCATCAAGCAAGAAAAGCGATCGCAAGTGACTTAGAACAGTCGATTCTGCGCGAATTAAAGAGTCTTTATATGGAAAACACCGAATTTGAAGTTCGTTTTTCAACGCAAGCAAATGGACGCTTAGATGAGCAAGGTTTTGATATTGTCGAATTTTATATTACGACAAATCCAGGAGAACCATTGAAGCCACTAGTCAAGGTAGCATCAGGTGGAGAATTGTCACGAGTATTACTTGCTCTGAAAACCATTTTTTCTTCTGAACAAGGTGTGACTAGTATCATTTTTGACGAAGTTGATACTGGTGTTAGTGGCAGAGTGGCACAAGCCATTGCGGATAAGATATTGAAAATATCCAAGTATTCTCAAGTACTTTGTATCACGCATCTCCCTCAAGTGGCTGCGGTAGCGGATTATCAATATTACATTGTAAAAAAAGTCGTCGGCGGAAGAACACAAACATCCGTCGCCGAATTAGCCGCAGCTGAAAGAGAAAATGAAATCGCACGAATGTTAGCGGGGAGTGAAATCACGCCTTTAACGATCGAACACGCCAAAGAGTTGTTACGTTTGGCGAAAAAATAAATAAAAAATAAAAATCACCCTTTGCCTACATTGGCTAGGGTGATTTTATTTTGCTTTTTTTTGGAATAGAGGTAAAAAAACAGTTGAAATCTTTCCCAACAGAAAAAATAATTGGTTATTTTTATATTGTATTTTATTATACTTTTTTTATGATTTTGAGAATGAGATTTTTAAATCCAAAAGCTGTCAATAGTCAATCAATAGTTAATCCGCTTACAAAGTCCTATCATTTTTAAGCATAAAAATTTTGTTTAATGACAAAAAGATAAAGTCAGTAGTAATGTTTTCCCAGATTTTGATTATGTTTGAAAAAAAAGCACTACACATAAATTAGTTTAAACGTATGATTATTGAAAATAATTCTTTTTTGAACGCTAAGAACAGATACTTGAGGTTAGTAGGAAAAGGATGTCATAAATAGTCTGAAGTATTTCTGTAAATAAACAAGAAATATTATCTGTGTAACTACTACGGATAAAAGATAGGTTTGTAAGAATGTAATAGATTAGTAAATGAATAATACGAATATTCTTAGATCAATAAAAGCTATCATTGATTCGCTTAAAGTATTGTATTAAAAGTATCGTCATATCGTCTATGTAAATGATTCGTTTCCGCTGGTGATTTATTTGTTATAGAAATAGCAAACTCAATGATTATTGTTCGTTGTTTTTGTCCCAATGGTGGTTACGTCGTATTTTTACTCATAGAGAATACCTACAAGAAAGGGAGGAAGGGACAATTCATCTAAAAATTTTTTGTAAATGGGTGATTTAGGAACGTACACTTTTAGAAGTTTTTCTAAGAAAAAGGAATGGAACAAAATAAATACATAATAATGCGAGGAGTGTAAGATATGCCAGGAATTGATTTCAGAGAAACAGGTGGAAAGTTCATTAATCGAATGCATGACGCTAATAAGACAAATACTCAAAAAAATCTGAATAGATTAGCTATTCGCATGGGGAATGAATCCCTAAATGTGAGAGCAAACCCAATTGTTACTTATCTTTATTATTCGACAGGTATTCTTCAAAATATTACACTACAGCCGATAAATCAAAGGAATGATCGAATTGTAGGAAATGCAAGCACCTCATTTGGAGAAAGAAATCAAGAAAATCCTTCGTTTGATTTAAATACTAGAGCAAATGCAACTCAAAGCTATCGTAATGTATTACAGAGCATTCCCCAAGTCAGTATAGATCAAAACGTTCTAGCATCAAATGGGCTAGCTAATGTGACAGGTACGGTTCCTAAACAATTTAATAGTGAGTACGTTCCTAAAAAGGCATTGAAATTTAAACGTAAAGAATCTAGTGAACATAAGGGCAATACATCTCGCAATACAAGTGATGTAATGCAACAATCCCTAAATGGAAGTAGACAGATCAATCCAAGACATCGCCGTGCGCTCTCCAAGGAAGCCTCCTATTTAATTAAGAAAGGCACAAGTGAGTTACATGATCAGAGAGTAAAAATTCTGAATAGTATTCAAAAAGATGAAATGTTTAAGTCTGAAGTAAGATCATCCAACCATGAGCAGACATCCCAAACAAAAGACAATGAGCTAACGAATAATGGGATTACTTCCTGGCAAGAAGAAAAGTTTCACTTGTCACAGGAAGATGTAGATACAATTAAGAAAGATGCAAGTGGACTACATGATCAGATAGTAAATCATACAAGTAGAATTCAAAAAGATGAGACTTCTTTTGTTTATGAAATCCCTAAGTTTGAAGCAAGACCATCCAAGCGAAATCAGGGAACAGACTCACGTAATCGAACAACCAATATGGAAAATCAGGAAATTTTAAAGGGATTTTTGGATGGATTACAAAAAGCCTATTCATCGCAAACAAAAGATAGTCCAAATTCAGATTTTAGATTGCGAGAAGAAAATGAGCCAACAAGCACTGGAATAGCGTCCTGGCAAAAAGGAAAGAATCACTTGTCACAGGAAGGTGTAGATACAACTCAGAAATCGATTGAACTACAGGATAAGGCAATGCAAAGTTTGAAGAGTATTCAAAATGATCACATATCTAAGTTTGAAGCAAGACCATCCAAGCGAAATCAGGGAACAGACTCACGTAATCGGACAACCTATATGGAAAATCAGGGAATGACAAAGAAATTTGTAGAAGGTTTACAGCAAGCCTCTTCATCCCAAACAAAAGATGATCCGAATTCAGAGGTCAGTTTTACAACGCATGGAGGAAAAGAAGTTGACACAGTTAAACTGCGCAATCTCAATGATAATCCTGTATTTGAAGCAAAAAATGTAAGAGGTGAAAACGAAGAAAGCTTGACACACGGTGTAGGAGAAAGTCTAATCAAGTTCGGAGAGCAAGCACAGCTCTATCGTTCTAAGGCTACAATATATCAACAGGCGATTCCTACGCAACCGTCTTAAAATAAATCACAGGATCTGTATAACAGCTTGGCGAATCAAAAAACTATTGATTTAAAAGATACGCCGACAGGTGAATATATTTTAAAAATGATAGAATCATCGGATGGACATAATTTTCCCGCAGAATTGAAGGATTTTTTGAAAGATTTACAGCAAGCTCCTTCATCCCAGACCAAAGACAGTCCAACTTCAGAGTTTAGATTGAGAGAAGAACAGGCGAGTCAGTCTACACAGTCAGTGACCAGATTTCAAAATGAAAATAAGAAAAGTTTTGCGATGCTAACAAGTGATGCGAGAGTAAAAAGCCAACATAAAAATATATCGAATCAAGCAAGCCAGCAACCAAGAACAAACAAAAAAGAGGTCAGTTTAAGTATGTAGTAACCAATGTGACAGACTCTTGATGATAATAGCTAATAACAGGAAATGGAGGTTGCGCCAAATTTGGCGCAACCTCCATTATTTTTACATGACACTGATTACAGCAGTTAGAACGACTGAACCGATTGTCAAAATCAACATTGTCCAAATCACTAATTTTGTGACTTTCGCAAAAGTGCTTGTTTGTTTTTTTTCTCGCATCGTGATTACCTCGATTTATTATTGTTAACTTGATTTTACATGCTTTTCACTGATTCTACAAGAGGGCATCTCTATAAAAACTTACCTTTTTTCAAATAATAAGTAGTCAGAAGTGAAATGATCACGGTCAATAGTATCAACCAAAGAAAAGCATCATCCCTTTCGGCAATTGGTAGTTTAATATTCATACCATAAATACTTCCAATGATTGTTGGAATCGTTAGGATAATCGTTAAAGAAGTTAAAATTTTCATAATATTATTCAAGTTGTTTGAAATGATGGCAGAAAAAGTTTGGTTCATCTGTTCGACAAGCTTCAAGCGGATACGAGCGGTGGTCTTTGCTTGTTCTGTTTCGATGATCACGTCTCTAAGGTGATTCATCATCGCGTGATTATTTTTTACCGATTGGTTCTCGGCTAATTGTTGTAACGCTTCAAGATTCGAGGCAGTCGCTTCTTTGAAATAAACCAAGCTTTTTTGGATATCCATGATTTGATACAATTGTTTATTTTCAGTTGAAACTTTTAGTTGTGTCTCCAACAGATCACATTGTGCAAGTAAGGTAGAGAGATAAGTGTTATAGGACTGAGTGATCTGCCAAAGTAACTGCATAAAAATATTTAGAGTTGTCGAAAGATCGTTTCTTTGAAACGTTTGATGAAAGACTTTTTTCAAAAAAAGTGGTTCGTGATTCGTAATTGTGATAAGCTTCTTTTTGGGCGTGAGAATAATCGAAAACGGATAAGTATCTACTTGGAAATATCCGCTAGGACTAGTTTTTGGAAAAGGGTATTGCAATAATACCAATGCTGGTTTTGTAAGCTTTTCTTGATTAAATTCTTCTACCCGGGAGTTTTCTGCATCGTCTAAGACAGACGTGAGGTAATCTTTAGGTATTTGGAACTGTTTGATCAATTGATTGATTTCTTCTTCTGTTGGTCGCTCGACACAATACCAAATGGTTTCAGCCGTTTCTTCCATTGAATCAACCAATTTCTGGTCTTCAAGTGTGAAATACTTTATCATTGGGAACCTCCTCAATACTTCTTTCTTCTATTATAACCAATTCTTGAAAAGAACACATTGAAAGAGACTACCCACTGATTATCAATCTTGATTTGTCAAAAAACGGCTGCAACAAAATAATAAAACAGTATAAATTTAAACTAAATGAAATCGTTGTGTAAACTAAATCACGTATACTGAACGCAACGATAAAAAAGGAGATTTGTCGAATGGGCAGTTTTTCACCACTTGTATTGTTTTGGTACATCTTTCCGGCAATCGTGATTTTTGGTTGTCAATTTCTAGTAAAAATATTTGCATTGACTCGTCGTTTCAAAGTCAAAGCACCTGATTTAGCCGTTCCTTTTTTGTGGGGAGGCATCCACGCATTGTCTCGTAATACCGCTACGTCTTCATTTTTGCCCTTTTTATTGATCACCATCCTTTTAATGGCAATCTGTATCGCGATATTCCAAGCTTATTACTATGACGAACTTGTGTATTCACGTTATTTCAAAATGACTTGGCGTCTTACTTTTTTGGTGACCTTAGTCATGTATCTCGTTTTGATCGTCCTAAACATCCTTTCGTTTCTCTAATATGGCGCAATCAGGCTGTTAAAAGACTTTAAAAAATCTTTTAGCAGCCTGATTGTTAAAATTTTTTTTACTAATCAAAAAGTTATTCTCAGATTTCCCATAAAAGGTGGTAGAAAGTGGGGGATTGTGGTAGACTGATTTTAGTTAGTGGAGGATTGGGGGTAGTTTCGATGTTAATGGGCGAATTTCGGCATAATATTGATGCAAAAGGTCGCTTGATCGTGCCTTCAAAACTGCGCGAAGAATTAGGCGAACAATTCGTGTTGACTCGTGGATTAGATGGCTGTCTTTTTGGCTATCCGATGAGCGAATGGAACGAATTAGAGTCGAAACTCAATGATATGCCCCTAGCAAAGAAAGACGCTAGAACCTTTGTCCGTTTTTTCTACTCAGCAGCTACAGAATGTGAGTTGGACAAACAAGGACGTATCAACATCCCTAATACATTAAGAAACTACGCAACAATAACGAAAGAGTGTGTCATTGTTGGTGTGTCAAACCGAATCGAAATTTGGGATGAAGCCAAATGGCAAGAATTTTCAGAAGCTGCGGAAGAAAACTTTGATGAAATCGCTGAAAATATGATCGATTTCGGATTATAAGAAATAGGAAGAGGCTGACCAATGACTGAAACATTTCAACACTATACAGTCATGTTAAAAGAAACGGTAGATGGACTTGCAATCAAACCGAACGGAATTTATGTGGACTGTACACTCGGCGGAGCCGGGCATAGCGAATACTTATTAAGCCAACTGAATACAGAGGGTCATCTTTATGCGTTTGATCAAGATCAAATAGCAATCGATCACGCAAAAATCCGCTTGGCTGAGTATGTCGAAAAAGGTATGGTCACTTTTATCAAAGCAAATTTCCGTGAGCTTGAAGAGCGCTTGACTGAATACGTACCTAAGGTCGATGGGATACTTTACGACTTAGGCGTGTCTTCGCCACAATTAGACGAAGCAGAACGTGGATTCAGTTATCATCAAGATGCGCCTTTGGATATGCGAATGGATCAATCGGCACCTTTGTCAGCGTATCATGTGATCAACGAATATCCTTACAACGAATTAGTAAAGATTTTCTTTCGTTATGGAGAAGAAAAGTTTTCAAAACAAATTGCCAGAGAAATTGAACGGGTGAGAAAAGATCATCCGATTGAAACAACCGGGGAATTAGTAGAAATCATCAAACAGGTGATTCCTGCCCCAGCAAGACGAAAAGGCGGTCATCCCGCAAAACGCATTTTTCAAGCTGTGCGAATTGCAGTCAATGATGAGCTAGGTGCGGAGGAAGCCTCCTTAGAACAAGCAATCCGCTTATTGAAGGTCGGTGGCCGGATCAGTGTGATCACTTTCCACTCATTAGAAGATCGGATCGTCAAAAACATGTTCAAAGAATATAGTACGGTCAAAGATTTACCACCCGGGTTGCCGGTCGTACCTGATGAGTTCCAACCTGAATTAAAAGTGATAACGAGAAAACCGATGTTGCCATCTGAAGAAGAATTGGCAGAAAACAATCGTTCTCGTAGTGCAAAATTGCGTATCGCTGAAAAAATACGAGAGAAAGAGGAGTAGAAGAATGGCAGAACTAAAGAAAGTCCAACAATATCCATATGATTTACAAGAAATTGAACTACCAGAGCAACCTCTGCCAGATTCACCCTCAGAGAAAGAAATCGTTCTTCCTCAATCTCCAGCAAAACGCTTGAAGCAAATCTCTATTTTTGAAAAGCTTGCAGTAGTGTGTATTGCTTTTTCTGTCATCGCACTTTGCGTATTAACAGTGATGTTACGAACCAATATCAGTGGTATGGAAAAGCAAATCGGTGCGCTACAGGTTGAATATAATGAAAAAAATCAAGAAAAAATCAGTTTGGAACAAGAGAAAAGTGAACTTTCTCGTACCGAGCGTGTTAAAAAAATCGCAGAAGAAAAAGGGTTGTCAATCAATGACGACAATTTAAGGAAAGTGAAGTAAATGAGTCTTAAAAATAAATTCCGGCGGTTTATGGAAAAGAAAAATCTAAATCCGATGAACAATCGCAAAAAAGTAGGTATCATTTTATTTGCTACGAGTATTGGATTGTTCTTTTTATTTGCCGTTCGTTTTGCATACATCGTGATCGGTGGACATGTGGCTGGCACATCACTAGAAGAAAAAACGAACCAGCTTTATCAAGGTAGTGAAGAGGTCAAGGCAAAACGAGGCACGATTTTTGATCGTAATGGGGTGGCACTAGCAGAAGATGCCACGTCTTACTCGATCAAAGCGATTCTTTCCGAAACATACACGACTGGAAACAAAAAATTATATGCACAAGAAAAAGATTTCGATACACTTGCGGATATTATCAGTAAAAACCTTTCAATGGAAAAAAGTAAAGCCTTGAAGGTGCTACGCGATGGAGCCGAGCAAAATCTCTACCAAGTAGAGTTTGGGAATTATGGACGTAATATCACCCAAGAAACGAAACAAAACATCGAAGCAGAGATGAAAGCAGCTGATGTGACTGGGCTTTATTTCGATAACCATCCTGCACGTATGTATCCTAGTGGGGTATTTTCTTCCCATTTTATTGGCTATGCGGTACCGGATGAAGAAGAAAATGGTTTAGTTGGCCGACTTGGGATCGAATCTGCTTATAATGATATTTTGAGTGGACAAAACGGAAAGATCTACTATCAAAAAGATAATTTCCAAAATCCATTACCAGGTACTGTAGCAGAAGAAGAAAAGGCAACAGACGGTAAAGATGTGTATACGACCCTTGATAGTCGTCTGCAAAGTTACTTAGAAACATTGATGGATCAAGTCAATGAAGAATACCAACCTGAAGAATTGACTGCGATATTGATGGAAGCTAAAACAGGCGAGATCACTGCGATGAGCCAACGCCCGACATTCAATCCTGAGACGATGGAAGGGTTGACTGGTGAAGATGCTGTGTGGCGTAACATCCTTGTACAAGATTCTTATGAACCAGGCTCAACGATCAAAGTCTTCACGACAGCAGCAGCGATCGAAGAAGGTAAATTTGATGAAAATGAATCTTTCCTATCCGGACAGATCAAAGTGGCTGATGCCACGATCAATGACCATGACTTTGGTAAAAAAGGAATACTGACCATGCGTCAAGCTCTTTCATGGTCTAGTAACGTGGGAATGGTAATGCTGGAACAACGTTTAGGTGGCAAGTGGTATAACTATTTGCAAAAACTAGGATTTGGGCAAAGTACTCACTCTGGGTTGGATGATGAAGTTGCGGGTGCTTTACCCACTGCTAATATCGTTGACCAAGCGATGAGTGCGTATGGCCAAGCGATTGGTGTCACGAATTTCCAAATGATGAAAGCTTTCAGCGCGATCGCCAACAACGGGACGATGATCCAACCACGTTATATCAGTAAGATCGTTGATCCAAATACTGGAGAAGAAGTTTCTACTGAAACGGAAGTGTTAGGACAGCCATTTTCGAAAGAAACGACAGAAAAAGTTCGTGAGTATATGCGTGATGTCATAGAAAATGAAAATTACGGGAGTGCTTACGGAGTATATAATGTTCCGGGATACAATATTGCAGCTAAAACAGGAACAGCCCAGATTGCTTCTGATACAGGAGGTTATCTAACAGGTGATACCGCGTATTTGTATTCGATCGTCGAAATGGTACCAGCTGAGGATCCCGAATATGTCCTTTATCTGACAATGAAACATCCTAAGACATATGACCGCACAGCTTTAGCAAAAATTGCGAACCCATTACTGAAACGAGCAATGGATTTCAAAGAAGCTGAAACAGCTACGCCAGAAGAGAAAAAGACGGAAAATATCACTGTCTCTGACTATCGTAATTTGAATCCTGATATTGCCGCTGCTGATGCACAAAAGAGCGGTTTGCAACCAGTAGTCATCGGCGATGGAGACAAGGTAGAAGCGCAATCCACAGCAAATGGGGATGAGCTGATATCGGGAGAAAAATTGATTTTATATAGTGGTGGTACTGCATTGATGCCTGATGTGACAGGCTGGTCAAAGGCAGATATCATGAAATTAGGAAAAATACTTGGTGTCGAAGTGACGTTCCACGGTGATGGTTACTGTACAGAACAAAGCCTCGCACCTTATGAAAAAATATCTGATGAAACATTAAGTTTCCATCTAAAAGAATAATAGGAGAGAAGAGAGCATGGATTTGACACAAACATTAATTCCCATTGCGAGTAGTTGTGCAATGACGATTGCAACAATGCCGTTATTTATTGGTTATTTTCAAATGAAAAAACAAGGCCAAGCCATTCGTGAGGAAGGACCTAAATGGCATAATGTAAAAGCCGGAACTCCAACGATGGGGGGATTGGTGTTTTTAGTCAGTGCGCTCTTGACTGGTATCTGGGTAGGCGCTTGGCAACAACAGTTGACGCCTACTCTTTTCATCCTACTTTTTGTACTTGCCCTATATGGAGCAATTGGTTTTTTAGATGATTTCATCAAAATCTTCAAGAAAAGAAATATGGGATTGAACTCAAAGCAAAAATTGATTGGCCAAATTGTTGGGGGAATCATCTTTTATCTCGTTTATCGTGGTGAAGGATACCCTGGAACACTGAATTTTTTTGGAATTGATCTTCCATTAAGTTGGTTGTACGGATTATTCGCGATTTTCTGGTTAGTTGGCTTTTCCAATGCTGTTAACTTAACAGATGGTATTGATGGCTTAGTAGCTGGATTAGGAAGTATTTCTTTTTTGACCTACGCAGTTATCGCTTGGCACCAACAGCAGTATGATGTCTTAATTATCTGCTTGAGTGTTTTAGGTGGTTTACTAGGGTTTTTCGTCTATAATCGCAAACCTGCCAAAATATTCATGGGGGATGTCGGTTCCTTAGCATTAGGAGGATTGTTGGCAGCAATCTCGATCATGCTCAATCAGGAATGGACATTACTATTGATCGGTCTGATGTATGTCATCGAAACAGCTAGCGTGATGTTACAAGTATCTTCTTTCAAATTGACTGGTAAAAGAATCTTTAAAATGTCACCAATCCATCATCATTTCGAGATGAGTGGTTGGTCTGAATGGAAGATAGATACTGTCTTTTGGATAACAAGTGTAATTACTTCGTTGATCACATTGTGGATCGTATGGTAGGAGATGACGAGAATGAAAAAAATAACAACTTATGAAAATAAAAAAGTCCTTGTATTAGGATTAGCAAAAAGTGGATTCAGTGCGGCCAAGTTATTACATGAACTGGGCGCACTTGTCACCGTTAATGATGGAAAACCGTTTGATGAAAATCCTGAAGCGCAAGAATTACTTTCTTTAGGGATCAAAGTAGTGACTGGTAGTCACCCAATTGAATTATTAGATGAAAAATTTTCAATGCTGGTCAAAAATCCAGGTATTCCTTACACACATCCATTCGTTGCAAAAGCTCAAGAAATGGGTATTCCGGTAATTACGGAAGTTGAACTGGCTTACGAAGTAGCGGAATGCCCAATTATCGGCATAACAGGCACCAACGGAAAAACGACGACAACAACAATGACTGGGTTATTGTTGAATGCAGGGAAATCAGCAGGTATCACTCGTTTAGCTGGTAATATTGGCTATCCTGCAAGTAGTGTGGCACAAGAAGCAAATCCGGAAGACAAGATTGTTATGGAACTTTCAAGTTTTCAATTGATGGGGATTACTGATCTTCGTCCCCACATTGCAGTGATCACCAATATCTACGAAGCACATATCGACTATCATGGCTCTCGTCCAGCCTACGTCAAAGCTAAATGGCATTTGCAAAAAAACATGACGTCAGAGGATTATCTTGTACTGAATTGGAATCAGAAAGAATTACAGGAACTAAGTAAAAAAACAAAAGCGAAAGTGTTACCTTTTGCGACAGATCAAGTCTTAGAGACAGGTGCTTATTCTTTTGAGGGAGTTATTTATTACGACAAAGAAAAAGTCATGGAAATCTCAGAAATAGGTGTTCCAGGAGCACACAATGTCGAAAATGCGTTAGCAGCTATTACTGTTGCAAAACAATATAATGTCTCAAATGAAGAAATAAAAGAAACATTGAGTCATTTTCATGGCGTACCACATCGTACACAATATGTCGGTGAGGTCCAAGGACGTAAATTTTACAATGATTCGAAAGCCACAAATATCTTAGCGACCAAGATGGCATTAAGCGGATTTCAACCGGAAAAATTGATTCTGATCGCCGGTGGACTTGATCGGGGCAATAGCTTTGATGAACTCATTCCATCACTTGAAGGTGTGAAGGGATTGATCACTTTTGGTGAAACTAAAGAGAAATTGAAGGATGCTGGTGGAAAAGCGGGCATACCAATAATCTGCACCGCAGAGTCTGTGGAAGCTGCGGTTCCTGTAGCTTTAGAAAATAGCGAGCCAGGAGATGTGGTTTTATTATCACCAGCCAATGCAAGTTGGGACCAATATCCTAATTTTGAGATCCGTGGCGATCGCTTTATGGAAGCCGTTAGAAAATTAAAAATAGAAAAGTAGAAACGAGCGATAATAACTATGAAAATTTTGGTAACAGGTGGAGGAACCGGTGGACATATCTATCCCGCGCTAGCCTTCGTCAATTATGTGAAAACACAAGAGCCGAACGCCGAGTTTATGTATGTAGGTGCAAAACGTGGTTTGGAAAACAAAATTGTTCCAACCACTGGGATTCCTTTTCATACCTTAGAGATCCAAGGATTTCAGCGAAAGTTTTCACTAGCTAATGTCAAAACGATCCAATTATTCTTAAAAAGTATCCATCAAGCGAAAAAAATACTAAAAGAATTTCAGCCAGACATCGTGATTGGAACCGGTGGTTATGTTTCTGGAGCAGTTGTGTATGCCTCAGCTAAGTTAGGGATTCCGACAATCATCCATGAACAAAATAGTGTGCCGGGGATGACAAATAAATTTTTGAGTCGTTATGTGGATCGAATCGCGCTTTCTTTTAAAGATGCAGCGACCTTTTTTCCGGAGGACAAATCAGTTTTGATTGGTAACCCGCGAGCACAAGAAGTTGCAGATACGATGAAAACGGATATTCTAAAAAAATTTGATCTTGATCCTAAGAAGAAAACAGTCTTGATTTTTGGAGGAAGCCAAGGGGCATTAAAAATCAATCAAGCTGTTACTTCTTATTTGGATACATTTGAAGCGACGGATTATCAGATCCTTTATGCATCAGGAGAACGTTATTATCAAAGCATTAAGGAAAAGTTAGGAGAAACAAAAGCAAATATCAGTATTCAACCTTACATCAATGAAATGGCAGCGGTGATGGCGGCAAGTGATCTATTGGTCGGACGAGCAGGGGCAACCTCCATTGCTGAGCTGACCGCACTTGGGTTACCTGCGATCCTTATCCCAAGTCCTTATGTGACAAACGATCATCAGACAAAAAACGCGATGAGTCTCGTTCGAGTTGGGGCGGCTAAGATGATTGCGGATGGAGAGTTGGATGGTGATTTGTTGGGTGCCGCGATAAATGAGATCATGACAGATGAAACACTGCAAAAAAGCATGTCAACTGCCTCTAAAACATTAGGTATCCCGGATGCGTCTGAGCGCTTGTACCAACTAGCAAAATCGTTAATCATAGAATAAGGTGGTGGTCATAGATGAGTAAGAAAAAAGAAACAAAAAAAATGCCTGAGAAGTCAAACGATGAAAACTCGCTGACACCTTGGCAAATGGCCAACCGAAAATACTTAGAAGAACATAAAGAAAAAACAGATCATCAGACAGGAACAAGTGAAAAAAGCGAGCATAAAGAAGAACAAAAAGATCCTATTTCTTCTGAAAAAGAAGAATTGCTTGTTGAAGAAGATGATTTATTAGACTATGAAGAAATCGAACATAAGAAAGACGGGGGACCGTATAATGGTTCGTTTATCGATCGCTTGCCTAATTTAAAAAATTATCGAAACAAAGTTTTATACAAAAGGCTGAGTTTAATCATTTCCATTCTTTTGATTCCTTTGTTATTTTTGATTTATTACGTTTCCCCGTTGAGCAAATTAGAGGGTGTTTCTATTTCCGGAAATGAAGTTGTTTCGAAAGAAGAAATATTGAAGGATACGCAATTAGCATTGAATCAACATATTTGGGGACAGTATTGGCAACGCCAAAGTTACATCGATCATTTGAAAAAAGAGCAACCTCGAATAAAATCTGCTACGATCGGTTTTAGTAGTGTCAATACATTTGATCTGTCTGTCACTGAATATAAAGAGATTGCTTTGATTTTAACGGACGGAAAATATAGCCCTGTGATCGAAGATGGAACAGTGTTGGATGAGACCGTTGAAAGTCCAACAAAAAATCTTCCGATCCTAGAAGGATTTACTGACCCAACAAAAATCAAAGATTTAGCAATAGAATATAATAAACTATCTCCAGAGTTACAAAAAGCCATTTCGGAAATCAAATATACGCCACGTAATACGAATCAAAATTTGATCCAGCTGAATATGAACGATGGCAATCAAGTGATCGTCAATATTACTAACTTAGCAACGCAAATGAATTTTTATGCGCAAGTAGCTAGTGAAATGGAAGAAAATGGTGTGATCGATATGGAAGTAGGGATTTTTTCTTACCCTTACTCAAATAATAGCGAAGAAGCAGAAGAAGGATCAGAAGAAAGTACAGATGAAAGTGCGCAAAGTGCGGATCAAACTTCTACTCCAGAAACAGGCGTTGATGAGCCTCAAATAAGTGAGAATCAAGACGAAATGAATCCAACGAATGAAAATACGACCCCATCTTCGTCAAGTTTAGATGAAAATTAAGAAAACCACTGTAAAATGTGATAATCTACTTTCTAAAAACTGGTAATTTATGGTAAAATTGGAAACAGTGAATATATCTATAAAGTATATTTTTAAAACGGACGTTATTGGTTCGCATGTATATGGAATAGTTAAGTAGGAGGGAATCCCATTCATGGCAAAAACAGGAATGTACGTAGGCCTTGATATTGGAACGACATCTGTCAAAGTTGTCGTGGCTGAATATATCGACAGCCAAATGAATATTATTGGAGTAGGGAACGCAAAATCAGAAGGGATTAACCGAGGCATCATCGTTGATATCGATAAAACAGTACAAGCGATACAGCGAGCAGTGCGTCAGGCAGAAGAAAAAGCCGGCATTCAAATCAAAAGTGTAAGCGTGGGTCTACCAGCAAACATGCTTGAAGTAGAAAACTGCCAAGGGATGATTGCAGTAAACGGAGATTCAAAAGAAATCACCGATGAAGATGTCCGCAATGTGGCTTCAGCTGCACTGGTTCGTTCAATACCTCCTGAACGTCAAATCGTGTCAATTTTACCACAGGACTTTACGGTAGATGGATTCGAAGGCATCAAAGATCCTCGTGGGATGATCGGTGTCAGATTAGAAATGTATGGTCTATTATTTACAGGACCAAAAACAATCATTCATAACATTCGTAAGTGTGTTGAGAATGCGGGATTGATCGTCAATGAATTAGTGATCACACCTTTAGCGTTGACTGAATCAATTCTTTCAGATGGAGAAAAAGATTTTGGTACAATCGTTATCGATATGGGTGGTGGACAAACAACAACAGCTGTCATGCATGACAAACAGTTGAAATTCACGAGCCTAGATCAAGAAGGTGGCGAATTTGTCACAAAAGATATCTCCATTGTTTTAAATACTTCCTTCAACAATGCAGAAGCATTAAAAATAAATTACGGGGATGCTTATCCAGAACGTACCTCAGAGCAAGAAGAATTTCCGGTAGATGTGATTGGCCAAACAGAACCTGTTCGAGTCGATGAACATTACCTATCAGAAGTGATCTCTGCTCGAATGGAACAAATCTTCAATAAAGCAAAAGAAGCATTAGATCAAATCGAAGCATTAGAGCTGCCTGGTGGTATCGTGTTAACTGGTGGGGCAGCAAGCCTTCCAGGTGTCGTTGATTTGGCACAGGAAATATTTGGCGTAAACGTGAAACTTTATGTACCAAATCAAATGGGTCTAAGAAATCCGGTATTTACAAACGTGATCAGTATCGTTGATTACTCTGCGAATTTAAGTGAAGTATACCAATTAGCTAAAATCGCTGTTATGGGGGAATCAGCACCTGTTCATTATACAACCAATGAGCCGGAAGCTCACACATCTTATGAACAATACGATGTGGCAGAAGAAACAACGTATAACGAAGAACCAGAAGAAAAAAATTCTGGCGAAAACGTAACAAGTAAAATCAAAGGATTTTTTACCAATATATTTGATTAATCATCGTGGGAGGAAAAAAACATGGAATTCTCAATTGATAATAACATCAATGACGGCGCAGTCATCAAAGTAATCGGCGTCGGTGGTGGAGGCGGAAACGCTGTAAACCGTATGATTGAAGAAAACGTTAAAGGTGTTGAGTTTATCACTGCCAACACAGACGTTCAAGCATTAAAAAATTCAAAAGCTGAAACAGTGATCCAATTAGGCCCTAAATACACACGTGGTTTAGGAGCAGGTTCACAACCAGAAGTTGGCCAAAAAGCAGCTGAAGAGAGTGAACAATCTTTACGTGAAGCATTAGAAGGCGCAGACATGATCTTCATCACTGCTGGTATGGGTGGTGGAACTGGTACTGGTGCTGCACCGATCGTTGCTGGAATTGCTAGAGAATTAGGCGCATTGACAGTAGGTGTTGTCACTCGTCCATTTACATTTGAAGGACCAAAACGTGGCCGTTTCGCTGCGGAAGGTATCGCACGTTTGAAAGAAAATGTGGATACATTATTGATTATCTCAAACAACCGTCTTCTTGAAGTCGTTGACAAAAAGACACCAATGCTTGAAGCATTCCGTGAGGCAGATAATGTCTTACGCCAAGGTGTGCAAGGTATCTCTGATCTAATCACTGCACCAGGTTACGTAAACTTGGATTTTGCTGATGTAAAAACAGTCATGGCAAACCAAGGTACTGCTTTGATGGGTATCGGAGTAGCAAGCGGTGAAGAACGCGTGATCGAAGCAACGAAGAAAGCAATCTCTTCTCCATTATTAGAAACATCGATCGATGGGGCAGAACAAGTCCTATTGAACATCACTGGTGGCTTGGATATGACGTTATTCGAAGCACAAGATGCTTCAGATATCGTAGCAAATGCAGCAACTGGCGATGTAAATATCATCTTAGGTACATCGATCAATGAAGAAATGGGCGATGAAATCCGTGTAACGGTCATTGCTACAGGTATTGATGAAACAAAAAAGGAACGAAAGTCTAGTCGTCCAGCTAGACAAACGTCAACTCAAACGCAATCTTCTGCTCAAAGCAATCGATTAGACATGGACCAAGCAAAACCAATTACTGCTGAAGATGAAAGCAGTTTTGGTGATTGGGACATCCGTCGCGAACAAAATGTTCGTCCAAAAGTGGATGAGTCTAATTACGAAACTATTGAGAAAAAAGAATTTGATACATTCAATCGTGAAGAAACAAAAACAAAAGGTGACGACGAATTGAATACACCGCCGTTTTTCCGTCGTAAAAAATAAAAGGAGGAAGAGCACATGATTGCTGACAACTTGCAGAATATCAAGCAAGACATTCAGGATTCGTGTGCTCTTGTTCATCGTGACCCGAAAGAAGTGACATTAGTAGCTGTTACAAAATCTGTAGAATCACTCCAAACTGAAGAATTAATCAATGCTGGAGTCACACATTGTGCAGAAAATCGTGTCGATAAATTGTTGCAAAAAAAACAAGATTTGCTTAAATATTCTGAAGTGAAGTGGCATTTAATTGGTAATTTACAACGCAGAAAGGTAAAATTGATTGTAAATGAAATTGATTACTTTCATGCGTTAGACAGTTTGAAATTAGCAGAAGAAATCCAAAAAAGATTAGAAAAACAATTAGCTTGTTTTGTGGAAGTCAATGTGTCTGGTGAAGTATCGAAACACGGTATCTCACCAGCAGAGCTTCTGCCTTTCTTAGAATCTTTAGCAGCCTATCCAAATATACAGGTAGTGGGACTTATGACTATGGCACCGAAGGACGCTTCTGTTGAACAAATTCGTAAAGTGTTTGAAACGCTGAGAGAATTGCGTGATCTTGCCCAATCAAAACAATACACACATGCACCATGTACCGAACTGAGCATGGGGATGAGCCAAGATTTTCAACTTGCAATTGAAGAAGGAGCTACATTTATCCGTGTAGGAACAGCGCTATTCAAAGACGAGGAGGAAGAATAATGCCACTTTTAAACAGGGGAGCAATTGCTAATTTTTTCGGATTAGCTGATGAAGAAGAGTACGAATACGAAGATTATCCTGAACAACAACAGGTTGCTAAGCAACCAACTAAATCAAACACACAGTATCAACAACATTCTCCAGCTGTTTCACAGCCGATTGAAAAAAAACAACGCCCAACGACGACATCTCGTCCGGTTGGTCGTGAGAATGCGCCGACGAACGAAACAAAAAAAGTCATCGAATTACATCAAACTTCTACAAAAAATACGCAAAAAGACCAACGACAAACGAGACCATCTGTTCAACCTAACACACAGTTAGCAGGAAAAATCACAGTGATGGAACCTCGTGCCTACTCTGAAGCAATGACGATTGCTAAAAGGATCATTGCGGGAGAAGCAACATTAGTCAACTTTCGGTTAGTAGAAGAAAAGCAGGCTCGACGTATCGTGGATTTCCTAACAGGGACAGTCTATGCGTTAGACGGCGATATCAAACGAGTAGGTGATGAGATTTTCCTTTGCACACCAGCTGGTCTGGAAATCGATAGTTCAACGGCTCAATCTTTCGCAGATGGAAGTATGTTTGATCTGTAAAGAGGAGGAGCAAACATTTATATTCTTTTTATGTTACTTAATTTAATTTCACGTGCTGCATATTTTTATAGCATGATCCTAGTAGTCTATGCGTTACTATCTTGGTTTCCAGGAGGGTATCAATCTAGCCTTGGACGTATATTAGCAAAGATTTGTGAACCATATATCAGCCTATTCGATCGTTTGCCTTTAAGATTTGGACCAATGGATTTTACTGTCTTAGCATCAATTGTCATTTTAAATCTTGCTGTCCAAGGATTGCAGCATATCGTTTTATGGATGATTACGTTCGCTATTTAGTGTAGAACAACCAGGGATATATAGGAGGGAATCAAGTGGATACGAATGTGTATCAGCATTTCCGAGTAGATGAACGTCCGTTTATTGACTCTGTCGGAGATTGGATCGAACAGGTCCAAAGTCAGTATGCACCTTATCTGACAGAATTTCTTGATCCAAGACAATGTTACATCTTAGAGACCTTGATTCGCCAAAATAGTGACTTGCGTTTTCAATTATACGGTGGCTATGAGCAAGCAGAACGAAAAAGATGCTTGATTTTCCCAGACTACTATGAACCAGTTGACGATGATTTTGAAATGTCGTTATATGAAATCCATTACCCAAGTAAATTTGCCAGTTTGAGTCATGGAAAGATTTTAGGTACACTAGTTGGCACAGGGATTAAACGTTCTTACTTCGGTGATATTATTTCAGATGATGACCGATGGCAAGTTTTCATTGCAGACGAAATCGATCATTTTGTCGTTAATCAAGTGACTAAAATCGGGAAAGTGGCTGTTCGCTTAGAGGAGATCAATTACACAGATATGATCTTGCCAAAAGACAGCTGGACTCAAGAAAGAGGTACGGTCAGTTCACTTAGACTGGATAGTGTGATTTCGGAAATTTATAATATTTCAAGACAGCGTTCAAAGCAGCTGATCGAATCGGGGAAAGTAAAAGTGAATTGGACAGAAAATACAAAACCGGATTTTTTGCTTGAGTTATTAGATATTGTTTCGATCAGAGGATATGGTAGAATACAAATCCAAGACCTTGAGGGGAAAACAAAGAAAGACAAGTGCAGGGTGTTGTTTGGTGTATTACGTAAATAAAACAAGAAGGTGGTTTACTCATGGCTTTAACTCCATTAGATATTCAAAATAAAACATTCCCAACAAAAATGCGGGGATATAATCAAGACGAAGTAGATGATTTCTTAGATTTAGTTGTTCGTGATTACGAAGAAGTAACACAAAGAAATCGTGAGTTAGAAAAAGCAGTGAAGCATTCAGAAGAAAAACTTGAATACTTCAATGAACTGAAAGATGCGTTGAATCAATCGATCATTGTGGCACAAGATACAGCCGACAAAGTAAAAACAAGCGCAAGTAAAGAATCAGAAGTGATCGTGACTTCTGCACAAAATAAAGCAGACGAAATGGTAGCAAACGCTGAAAAACGCGCACACCAATTAACAACGGATGCAGAAGAAAAAGCCCGCCGTATCTTGACAGATGCGACTGAAAAAGCAAGACAATTGGCTACAGAAACAGAAGATTTGAAAAAGAAAACACGTGTATTCCATCAACGAATCAGCTTGATGTTGGAATCACAACTTGAACAAGTGAAAAGTCCAGAATGGGATGAAATCTTACAACCATTCTCGAGTTACGTAACAGACAGCCATGAAGTAATCAAAGAAGTTTTGGCAAAACAGCTTGACAATGAAATTGAAAGTGATGTACACTCTGAAACAGGAGTATACGAGTCTCCAGTGACTGCTTTTGATACGCAAGCAATCGATCTTTCGATCATTCCTGGAGAATACGAAGAAGAGTAGAACAGAAAAGCATTTTGACATTCTTAAAGCGAGCCAATGACAGTGTAAGATTGGTAAGACCCTGCAAAGTGAAAGATCCTCTACTTGCTTTATTTCTGAACGACAGTAAGAAATAGCGGCTGACCTCGTTATCGGTCTTCGAGAGTTACGATTGTAACTAAATTTGGGTGGTACCACGGCATGTTCGTCCCTAGGATGAACATGCTTTTTTGCGTTCTGTAAACTATAGTTAAGGAGTGTTTGTATGAAAATGAAAGAAACCTTGCAACTAGGAAAAACAAGTTTTCCTATGCGTGGGAATTTGCCGAACCGTGAAGGTGAGTGGCAAAAAGAATGGGAAGAAAATCAAATCTATCAACAAAGACAAGCGTTGAATGAAGGCAAACCAAGCTTTATTCTTCATGATGGCCCTCCGTATGCAAACGGAAATATCCATTTAGGGCATTCTTTAAACAAAATCAGTAAAGATATCATCATCCGTTCAAAATCAATGTCTGGTTTTCGTGCGCCGTACGTTCCTGGCTGGGATACGCATGGTTTACCAATCGAGCAAGTATTGACGAACAAAGGAATCAAAAGAAAAGAAATGACGATGGCTGAATACTTGGAAAAATGTCGTGAATACGCCCTTTCACAAGTAGACAAACAACGGGAAGACTTTAAACGTTTAGGTGTTGCTGGTGATTGGGAAAATCCTTATGTCACTTTAGATCCTTCCTATGAAGCTGCACAGATCCGTGTGTTTGGTAAAATGGCTGAAAAAGGGTATATCTACAAAGGATTAAAACCAATTTACTGGTCACCATCTAGTGAATCCTCATTAGCTGAAGCTGAAATTGAATATAAAGATGTCAAATCTCCTTCTATCTATGTCGCTTTCACTGTGAAGGATGGCAAAGGTCTTTTAGAAGAAGATACTGCTTTCGTTATTTGGACAACGACACCATGGACATTGCCAGCTAACCAAGGGATTGCTGTAAACCCAACATTTACGTATGTCTTAGTAGAAGCTGATGGTCGCAAATTTGTTGTTGCCAAAGATTTGATGGAGACGGTGCAACAGGCAATTGGCTGGGAAACAGTCGTAGTCTTAAAAGAATTTGCAGGACAAGAGATGGAATACATGACAGCGTCACATCCATTCTATGATCGTGAATCTTTAGTGATCTTAGGAGATCACGTGACCTTGGATGCAGGTACTGGATTAGTCCACACCGCACCTGGACATGGGGAAGATGACTATATTGCAGGAAATCGTTACAAATTACCTGTTGTTTCTCCCGTTGATTCTAAAGGTGTATTTACGGATGAAGCACCTGGATTTGAAGGGATCTTTTATGACAAAGCAAATCCAATGATCACGGATCTATTACAAGAAAAAGGTGCCTTGTTGAAATTGGATTTCTTCACCCATAGTTACCCACATGACTGGCGTACTAAAAAACCTGTCATTTATCGTGCAACACCACAATGGTTTGCTTCAATCAATGATTTCCGCCAAAACATTCTTGATGAAGTGGAAAAAGTGGATTGGATCATTCCATGGGGAAAAACACGTCTTTACAATATGGTACGTGATCGCGGCGATTGGGTCATCTCACGCCAACGTGCTTGGGGCGTCCCACTACCAATTTTTTATGCTGAAAATGGCGAAGCGATCATTACACCTGAGACTATTGAACATGTCGCTGAATTATTTGCGGCCCATGGCTCAATCATTTGGTTTGAAAAAGAAGCGAAGGACTTACTACCTGAAGGCTTTACGCATCCAGGATCACCAAATGGCGAATTTACGAAAGAAACAGATATCATGGACGTCTGGTTTGATTCAGGTTCTTCTCATGAAGCTGTTTTACGTCAACGCCCTGAGTTATCTTTCCCAGCAGATATGTATCTTGAAGGTTCAGATCAATACCGTGGTTGGTTCAATTCAAGTATCACTACAAGTGTAGCGATCAATGGTGTTGCGCCATACAAATCAGTTTTATCACAAGGCTTCACGTTAGATGGCGAAGGTCGAAAAATGAGTAAATCATTAGGCAATACGATCGTTCCAGATAAAGTGATCAAACAATTTGGTGCGGATATTCTACGTCTATGGGTATCTAGTGTGGACTACGAAGCAGATGTTCGTGTGTCTATGGATATTTTAGGACAAGTTGCTGAAGTTTATCGGAAAATCCGAAATACGATGCGTTTCCTATTAGCAAATACGGATGATTTTGACCCTAAGAAAGATGCAGTAGCGTATGAAGATCGTCGTTCAGTTGATAAATATATGACAGTTCGTTTAAATCAAGTCATCAAAGAAATTCGTGAAGAAGGATATGATAAGTATAACTTTATGCAAATCTATCGCACAGTGATGAATTTCTTAACAGTTGATCTTTCTTCTTTCTATCTTGATTTTGCAAAAGATGTTGTTTATATTGAAGCAGAAAATGATCATCAACGTCGTTGTATGCAAACTGTTTTTTACGAAACAGCTGTTTCATTAACAAAATTATTGACACCAATCATTCCTCATACAACAGAGGAAATCTGGTCATTCTTAAAAGAAGAAGAAGCTTATGTTCAATTAAGTGAGCTACCAGGATATGTTGAATATGCGAACCAAGATGAGTTGTTAGATACATGGGCGGCCTTCATGGATTTTCGTGATAAAGTCTTAAAAGCACTAGAAGAAGCAAGAAATAGTAAATTGATCGGAAAATCATTAGAAGCAAAATTAACGATCTATCCGAATCAACAAGTGAATCAATTATTGACAGCAGTTGCTGCGGACATTCCTCAGTTATTGATCGTCTCACCAGACTACTTTACGATTATGCCAGAAAACACTGAAGCGCCTGAAAATGCTTTAGTCTTTGATGATGTAGCGATTTTAGTCGAAAAAGCAGAAGGTGAAACGTGTGATCGTTGCCGTCAAATCCGTAAAGATGTTGGAACTGATGAAAAATTACCACACTTATGCGGACGTTGCGCACAACTTGTTGAAGAATTTTATCCAGAAGCAGTCGCAGAAGGTTTTGAATAAAAGTTAGTAAAAAACAACCAAACACATTTTGTGTTTGGTTGTTTTTATTACATCAAAGAGTATTTTTAAGCGAATAGCAAGTAATTGGTCACTAATCCAATTTACCGCGTTCACGGTACCAATGATCTGGTTGCCAGATCCATTCGAAACCGTCTTTTTCTAAAAGCTCGAATGCTGCTTCAGGACCCATAGAACCAGCTTTATAATTTGGGAAATCTGGTTGTACTTGATCCCAAACTTGGCGGATCACGTCAACGATATGCCAAGATTGTGCGACTTCTTCCCAATGAGAGAAGTTGGTGCTATCACCGTTCAATGCATCTAACATAAGCTTTTCATACGCTTCAGGACTATTTTCGACCATTTCAGCACTATTGCGATATTCCAGTTTGATTGGATCGGTGGCGAAGCCTTGACCAACTTTTTTTCCATTTAATGTAAATGAAAAACCTTCTGTTGGTTGAATATAGATAGTCAAAACATTTGGTGGTAACGTTGGATCATTACAAGGTTCGTCGATCGATGTTTTAAATACATTGACAGGTACTTGTTTAAAGACAATATTGATTCGTGTACCTTTTTCAGTAAGACGTTTCCCAGTACGTACATAAAACGGTACGCCAGACCAACGGAAATTATCGATCGTAAATTTTCCAGCAACAAATGTTTCAGTTGTCGATTGTGGATCAACGTTGTCTTCTTCACGGTAGCCTTTGAATGTCTGATCATCTAATTGACCTGCAGCATATTGCCCACGTACAAAATTTTCTAAGACTTCTTTTTTTTCATAAATACGAATAGCTTTTAACGCTTTGATTTTTTCTGATCTGATTTCTTTTTCGGAAAAGGCAACAGGCGGTTCCATCGCGAGTAATGCTAACACTTGAAGGATATGATTTTGGACCATGTCTTTTAACGCACCGCTGTGGTCATAGTAGCCGCCACGATCTTCGACACCTAAACTTTCACCAAAAGTGATCTGGATGTTGTCGATGTAACGATTGTTCCATTGAGACTCAAAAATATTATTGGCAAAGCGAATCGCAGAGATATTTTGAATCATTTCTTTACCTAAGTAATGGTCGATACGGAAAATATCGTCTTCTGGAAAGGCTTGTCGAATTTTTTCATTCAATTCAAATGCAGAATGGAAATCAGAACCAAAAGGTTTTTCGATAATCAATCGGTTGAAGCCAGTTTCAGTGATGATTTTCTGAGATTTCAAATGTGAAACGATCGTGCCGAAAAATTGAGGAGCCATAGCTAAATAGTACATTCGATTACCATTCAAGTGGTATTTTTCATCTAAACGATCAGATAATTCTTTTAATGTTTGGTAATGAGAAGAATCATTGACATCATGAGATTGATAATAAAAATGGCTAGCAAATCGTTCGGCTTCTTCGGCAGAAGGATTTAATGTTTCGATTGTTCCTTTAACCACTTCACGATAGTGTTCATCACTCCAAGGACGACGTGCTGTACCGATCACAGCAAAATGTTCACTCAAGTTACCTTTTTTGTATAAACGAAAAAGTGAAGGATACAATTTACGTTGTGCTAAATCTCCTGTACCGCCAAATATAGTAAATAATACGTTTTTTTCATTCATTATTTGGGTAATCTCCTTTACAGTTTATCGACAAAAATTGTGCTGGCGGCTTTAAAGCTGACAGGAATTTTTTTGGTTTTATTTTGGATGGTGATTGGTCCTTCATAGGCCGCTACATCAGTGATTTCATAAGTTTCATCAATATTGACATCGATTGTGACTAAATAGTCTAATAATTCCTTTTCATCAAGGACACGAGCGATCCGAATTTTTGTACCGACTGGATAGGATTCAAGTGTTTGACGACGCTCTTCATGGACAACCTGTTCTTTTTCAGGAATAATGCCTCCGTGAGGACAATGTTTAGGATGATTTAAATAACTTTCTAAATGATCCGCAAGCTGTTCAGAAGTCACATGCTCAAGTACTTCTGCATCGTCATGGACTTCATTCCAGTTGTAATCTAAATGTTCGACTAAAAAAACTTCCCATAATCGATGTTTACGTATCAGGCTACTTGCTTTTATCAGTCCACTATCAGTCAATTGTACACCTTGGTAAGGAGAGTGTTCGACTAGTTTTTCTTTGACGAGTTTAGAAATCATTTCGCTTACTGAAGCAGGTGACACTGCTAGGCTAGAAACGATTTGTTTATTGTTGACTTTAGTTGTGTCACCGCCTAATTCCAGAATGATTTTTAAATAATCTTCTCGGTTTGGTGTCATATGCGATCATCCTTTCATGGTAAGAAACCATCACTTGTAAGTGTAACAAAAAAAACACAAATTGACTATTTTATGAGAAAAAAATAGGACGGAAATGTCGGTTTTTTTTTTCGTATTCAATCGTTCGTCCATCTTTCCAAGTAGTTGTTTGAGATGTGCAGTGATCAAATAGCCACTAGTTGAAAAGTACTTTGATCTTATCATAGCATAATTTGTTCGATCGTTGTGACCTAGAGGAAGTTGCATGGATGAAACTTGTAAAACGAGACAAAGGGTTTAGAAAACAGCAATTTTCTAAACCCTTCGTTTTATTTTTATAAAAAAGAAGTACGTTAATGAAGTAATTGGCAGTGTATCATCTACTAAGCTAGGATAATCATGATTTTTTTGATAACAAATAAGCGGAATCGTTTGCTTCATCGTACAGTAACATGTCGTTGTAAGAAAACGTTAGGTAAAAGCCGTACTGATCTCTAACTATCAATTTTTCGGAAGTAACTTCGACTAATAGTGTTCCTAAAGAACGGTCATCAAGCCAAAAAGAATAATCAGAATGAATGGTCAGTTCATGGTGTGTTTGGCTGGTATCTGTAAATGACCAAGTTCCACAGTATTTATCCAGATGATCGACCTGTGCTTCTTTCTTTTTATGATCGAGTACTTTTTTTCCAGCAAGTGTTGCGATACCGGCAAGTAGGATATAGAGGATTCTTTTTTTCATTTTTTCCACTCCTTTGTCTTCATTTATGATAAAAGCATATTTTGCTTATTGTCCCTTTTCTTATAGTTTACTAAAGAACGTGCATGATTTCTCTAAGACTTTCGACTGGTTTTTCAAGTGTTTTTAGTAAAAATATGGTAGGATACAGTAGTAGGGAGACAGGTGATCACTATTGGAGTACCAAGATGTTGAAATTGCTTACTTCATTGAAAGACCAAATCGCTTTATTTCTTTTTGTTTGAACAAAAAAGGAGAAGTAGTCAAAACCCATGTTAAGAATACAGGTAGAGGCAAAGAGTTATTGCTTCCTGGTGCAGAGGTGGCGTTAGTACACATTCCTGGAACAAAGCGTAAAACTGCGTATGATCTGATTGCTGTTAAAAAAGAGCAGCAGTGGTTCAATATCGATAGTCAGTTACCAAACCGATTAGCGGTTGATGGGATTTTAGATGGGACGATCCACTTACCAAATTTAAATGGTGATATTGTGTTCTACAAACGTGAAGTGACCTTTGGCAAGTCTAAATTCGATATTTATTTAGAAACAAGTTGCGGACAAAAAGCATTTGTAGAAGTCAAAGGGATGACTCTGGAAAACAAAGCAATAGGTGCTTTTCCCGATGCACCGACCATTCGTGGACTTAAACACGTCAATGAATTGATCCGCGCGCATCAAGAAGGCTATGAGGCCTATATTCTTTTTATTGCACAATTTGAACACTTGCATCAAGCAACGATCCATGAGCAGATGCAACCAGAATTAGCCACTGCTTTTCGTTTGGCTCAGCAAGCAGGTGTTCAAGTAATCGTATATAATTGTCAAGTAACAGAAAAACAAGTGGTATTGAAACAAGCAATCCCATTTGACCTAAATACAGTTTTTGAAGATCCTAATTTATAGAAAGAAGGCGTAAAGATGATCCATTTAGGTATAATCGGCACAAATTGGATTACCCATCAATTTGTTCAAGCAGCATTAGCGACACGTAAGTATGAATTAACAGCTGTTTATTCAAGACATTTAGAAAAGGCGCAACAATTTGGCGCAGAATATGAAGGCGATATCGCATTCGCAACAGATTTAACTGTTTTTTTTGAGTTAGAACATATGGATACCGTCTATATTGCTTCGCCAAACAGTTTGCATTTTCAACATGCGAAGCAAGCAATTTTGGCTAGAAAAAATGTAATTGTAGAAAAACCGGCATTTAGTACGCCAAAAGAAATGGAAGAGATCATTCATTTAGCCAATCAAGAGAAAGTCTTTTTCTTTGAAGCCGCGCGAAATATCCATGAAGCTGGGTTTAAAAAAATTGCTGAATTTTTACCTTTGAAAGATGAGATCATTGGCGCGAATTTCAGCTATATGAAATATTCTTCTCGTTATGATCAAGTGTTAGATGGGGAAGAACCGAATATTTTCTCTCCGCGTTTTTCAGGTGGCGCAATGATGGATCTCGGCGTTTACCTCGTTTATGCAGCTGTAGGTTGGTTTGGCAAGCCGCAAGAAGTTCATTATTTCCCTAGAAAAATAGCCACAGGCGTTGATGGATTAGGTTGGGGAATTTTAAGATATGCTACTTTTGATGTGGCGATCCAACCGGGCAAGATCGGTGATTCATATCTACCTTCCGAGATTTATTTTGATAGTGGAACGGTGATCATGAATGGCGTCAATGCAATTGAGCAAGCAGAATACCATGATCGTAACCACGAACAAATTGAAAAATTAGAGATCGTTGCTTCTGAAAATCCAATGAGTGAAGAGGCAGAAGATTTTGCGAATGTGATCATGAACCCTAAAGATCCACAATGGGGATTACAGTATGAAGAATGGGTCGAACTTGCACGAAACGTGAATCAAGTCGTTTATGATTTGCGAATCAGTGGAGGGATCGAATTCGATGCAGATAAAGAGGGAACTGAGTAATGACTGATTTTGTAAAACATTTTCCAACTAATTGGCAAAACAAATGGGAAGAAAAAGGGTTCACTGTCCCATCGTTTATCCAACAAGAAGTATTCACTGACTTAAAAGAAGGTAAAAGCTTGATTGCTGTTTCTCCAACCGGTTCTGGTAAGACCTTAGCTTATCTATGGCCCTTGCTATTGAATGTGAAAAAAGGTGAGGCAAGTACTTTGTTGATCCTTGCTTCTTCTCAAGAATTGGCGATCCAAGTTGCAGAGGTCACTAGAGAATGGGCAAAAGATTTAGCAATCTCTGTCCAATCTGTTGTGGGCGGCGCAAATGTCAAACGCCAAATTGAAGGACTAAAAAAGAAACCGGAAGTATTGGTAGGCACACCAGGTCGTGTATTAGAGTTGATGAAACAAAAAAAAATAAAGGCTCATCAAATCAAAACAATCGTATTTGACGAGGCAGATCAACTTTTTGATGAAGGAAATCGACCATTTATTGATCAAATCGTTCATCAAGCGCCAACGGACTACCAGTTAGCTTTCTTTTCAGCAACAGCCGATCGTTCCATCCAGCAAATCGAATCATTGACAAAACAATCGCTGAAAGTGGTCGACGTTACAAAAATGGATGATTCAAGGAAAGGACTTAGTCACTATTTTATACGTGTCCCTGCTCGAAAAACAGAGGACTATCTAAGACGATTAGCGCATGTGGAAGGTTTCCAAGGTCTTGTTTTTTTCAACCAGTTGAGTGAGTTAGGCATGATGGAAGAAAAAATGAGTTATCGAGGAATCCGCGTGGCGAGTTTAGCATCTGACCAAAACAAGCTATTACGCAAAGCGGCATTGACTCAATTCAAAGAAGGCAAAATCAGCATGTTGTTATCAACGGATGTAGCTGCTCGTGGGCTAGATATCGCTGAACTTCCTTATGTTGTCAATGTCGACGTGCCAATGACAGAAGAAACATATTTGCATCGTGCAGGTAGAACTGGTCGAATGGGGCAACAAGGACAAGTCATCACCTTTGTGAATGAACATACACTAAGAGACTTAAAAAAAATTGCTCGACAAACAGAAACAGAACTCACTGAATTATTTATTTATGGGGGAGGCTTACAGACAGAAGCCCCTGAAAAAGCCCCAATAAAAATGCTCCAAAAAAAGAAAGAATTAGGAAAAAAAGAAGCAAGTGAAACAGTAACAAAAAAAGTTGCTTCTTCTCCGAAAACAAAACACAAAAACAAGCATAAAAAAGATAAAAATAAAGGAGCAAGGCGCAAATAAGCGCCTTTTTGTGTTATTATATTGAAAATGGAAACAGGTCGTTTGGTTAAAGGAGAGTTAGCATGAACGAAAGACAGGAAGAAATCTTGGATTTACTTACGGAAAATCATAAAGGATTGACAGCAACAGATGTTGCGAAGCAATTAGAGATTGATCGTAGTAATGCAAGCCGTTATCTAAGTGATTTATATAAAGCGCATTACATCGTGAAAAGCACTGGCAGACCTGTAGTTTATTCTATGCCTCCCAAAAAAACAGCTTCAGATAAAGTTCATGTGGACGCTTCTACACAAGTCACTTTTGAAACCTTAGTAGGGGAGAATGAATCATTAAAAGTAAGTATCCAACAGGCAAAAGCAGCGATTTTATATCCGCCAAGAGGATTGCATACGATTATTTTTGGGGAGACAGGAACTGGAAAATCGATGTTTGCTGAATGTATGTACCATTTTGCAATCGATTCGGAAATGCTTTCTCCAGATGCCCCCTTTATTTCATTTAATTGTGCGGATTATGCGCAAAACCCACAGTTGTTGTTTGGGCATATCTTTGGAATAAAAAAAGGTGCCTATACAGGTGCAACACAAGATAGCCAAGGTTTGATGGCTAAAGCAGATGGGGGGATCTTATTTTTAGATGAGATCCATCGCTTACCTCCAGAAGGGCAAGAGATGCTCTTCACGTTTATCGACAAAGGGGTTTATCGCCCATTAGGGGAGAGCGCACAAGTCCATGAGGCGTCTGTTCAGATCATCGGAGCAACGACAGAATCATCTGAAAGTTTTTTGACGACATTTAACCGCAGGATACCGATGGCAATCACTTTGCCGAATCTGGCCTCTCGTTCATTAGATGAGCGGTATGAAATCATTTCCTTGTTTATCAAGCAAGAAGCCAATCGCTTGAATCAACGGATCGATATTGAAAAAGAAGCGATTTTAGCTTTTATGCTATACGACGCAGAGGGAAATATCGGGCAAGTAAAACGTGACCTGAAATTAGTCTGTGCGAAGTCATTCCTTCATTATCGTATGCACCAAGAAGAAAAATTAGTCATTCGAAAAGAAGAGTTATCCCTGCAAGTCCAAAAAGGATTATTACGAATCAAAGAAGTCCCTGAACGATTAGATCGCTTCATGGATAGTAAGAGTCAATATTTGACGTTTGAGCCAGGATTCGCTGATGTGGTTTGGTCTAGGGACCCAGAAAGAAACATGCAAGTGTACAATGACATTGAAGAAAAGGTGATGTCGCTTTCTGAATCGGGTGGCGAAAATATTGATCTTGAAGCGTTGATCTCGAAAGATGTCGATGCCTATTTTCAAACGTACGTCAAAGAATTGACGAAAAGTACGATTCCTAAAGATTTACTTCCAGAAGACATCTGGCGTTTGACAAATGAGCTATATGATGTCGCTGAGAAACGATTAGATCGAATCTATAACCAAAAAGCACGCTTTGCGTTTGCCTTACATTTGCAAAGTACATTAGATCGTGTCAAAGATGGTCACATGATCGTTCATCCTGACTTGAATAATATACGAAAGAAGTTCAAAAAAGAATTTCAAGTTGCGATCGATTTATCTACGATCATTGAAGAAGATCAACAAGTAGAGATCCCATTTGATGAAATTGGTTTTATCAGTATGTTTTTATCGATCAATCTCGGAGAAAGTGAGCCAGTCAAAGAAAATAAAGTCGACGTGTTAGTCTTGATGCACGGGCGACAAACTGCTTCAAGTATGTTGGAGATGGCACAAGCTTTACTCGGAACAACGATCGGTCAAGCGTTCAATATGCCATTAGAGATGGAAGTTCAATCCATGTATGAAGAAGTATTGAAATATGTAAAAAATCGTCAAAGCAATTTAACAAATGGCTTGATTCTACTAACTGATATGGGTTCACTGAATACATTCAGCGATTTGATCTATGAAGAGACGGGGATACGTACAAAAGCAATCACGATGACCAGTACCATGATCGTCATCGAAGCAATCCGGATGGCAAATGTTGGTAGAAGCTTAGAAGATATCTACCAAAGTATCCAAATGTCTTTTGAATCGATTGTCAAAGATCAATTTAAAATCGAAAAGCAGGAATTGAACGAACGGAAAAAAGCAGTGATCGTAACTTGTTTTACTGGAGAAGGAGTGGCCGCAAAACTGTATCAACGAATCGTACCCGTTATCAATCAGGATAAAGTTGAAGTGATCCAAATGCAGTTTTTGGAACGTGAATCATTTAAACGCCACATTGATGCGTTATTGGAAGAATATGAGATCAAGGCGATTGCCGGAACTGTTGAGGTAGATTATCAAAATATCCCATTCTTTTCTGCCTATGACGTATTCGATGATGAAAAACTCAATACATTGAAACGCATCGCAGATGACGAAGTTCCGACAGCAAAAATTGTTGATTCATTAAAAGACTCATTGAATGCGATATCATCTGTTGAGCGTTTGATCCAAGCTTTGCAAAAAGCGATCCAACAAATCCAAACAGACTTATCGATCATTGTTGAACCAGGTGTGGATACGGGTATCGTGATCCATGTTGCTTTTTTGATTGATGGTCTGATCAAACATGAAAAATTACGTACATTTGATGATTTCCCGATTTTTGCAAAAATGTATCGCTTAGAAATGGATATTGTTCGAACGAATTTGATCGGGATCGAACGTAAATATGGTGTGAAAATCCCGGAACATGAGATTGCTTTTATCACACAAATGTTTATAGAAAATAAAATAAAAAAATGATTGAAATTACACAGTGTACACACTAACGATTAGTGTGTACACTGTGTTTGCTTGATTAGTGTTATGAAAACGCTATTTTAATTGTTTAGTGTTTGGCATGCTTCTTGCATTATAGTTATAGTGTAAAACCAAATTTAAAGGAGTGGAAAAAATGGAGAAAAAAACAATCATGTTAGTATGTTCTGCAGGAATGAGTACAAGTTTATTAGTAACAAAAATGCAAAAAGCAGCAGAAGAAAAAGGAATGGAAGCAGATATCTTTGCGGTTTCAGCTTCAGATGCTGACAATAACCTTGAATCAAAAAATGTAGATGTTCTATTATTAGGTCCACAAGTTCGCTTTATGAAAGCACAATTTGAACAAAAATTAGCGCCAAAAGGAATTCCATTGGATGTTATCAATATGCAAGATTATGGCATGATGAACGGTGCAAAAGTACTTGAACAAGCTGAAAAATTAATGAAATAATCAATCGTGAAGCTGGAGGTAGAATAGTGGAAGATCAACAAAATCTAGAAGCCATCATGGGATTGATCATGTATGGTGGAAATGCAAAAAGCGATGCAATGGAAGCGATTTCTGCGGCGAAAAAAGGAGATTTTGATTTAGCGGAGCAAAAAATCCGCGATGCTGAAGCCTCTCTGGTAGAAGCGCATCATTCACAAACTCAAATGCTCACGCAAGAAGCACAAGGAAATCATATGCAAGTAACGCTGTTGACTGTGCATAGTCAAGATCACTTGATGACATCGATCGCATTTACAGACCTTGCAAAAGAAATCATTGATTTATATCGTAGAACTTACGTTGAATAACCAAAACACTTCTTTTTTGAACGGAAGAAGAAAAAAATTTTTGAACGGATTTTTTTAATTTGGTATAAGGAGTTTTTCTTTATATAAAAACTTATAGGAGGAAGTAATAATGAATGGATTAACAAGTTGGATGGAAAAATACATCCTTCCAGTTGCCGGAAGAATCGGCGCGCAAAAGCACTTAGTGGCATTGCGTGACGCTTTTATCGGTACGATGCCTGCAACAATGGCTGGATCAGTAGCTGTAATGATCAACGCAATTATTCGTGATTTACCACAGCAATTTATTAGTACGTATGCTGACAGCTTAGCAGCAGACAAAGGTTTTTTTGCTGTATTGAATGTGATCATCGGCATCAATGGGTTCGTTTGGAATGGTACCTTAGCAATCGCCGGACTGATCTTTGCCTTTTCATGGGGATATAATTTAGCCCGTGCATATGGCGTGAATGATTTAGCAGGAGGGATCGTTGGTTTAGCAACACTGATCCAAGGAATCGCTTTTGGCCCGTCATTATCAGCTGCATTGAATGTCAATGTTCCACAAAATGTGGCAGATGCGATCAATGGCTCGGAAATCGGGGCAACGATTGCTGATGGCACTCTATCAGTTGGTTTGTGGGGATGGTTGAAATTAGATCATTTAAACGGTAACGCCTACTTTACAGTAATGATCATGGGCGCGATCTCTGTTATCATTTTCTGTAAGTTGATGCTTGCTAATATCACGATCAAAATGCCTGACTCAGTACCACCGGCAGTTTCTAAAGCATTTGCAGCAATCCTACCAGCAACGATTTCATTATATGTCATCGCTATCATTAATTATGTTGTTGGACGTGTGGCAGATGGTCAACTGATCATTGATTTAGTACAAAAATATATTGCAGAACCTTTCTTGGGCTTATCACAAGGTCTTGGTGCTGTATTGATCGTTACGATCTTCGTTCAGATTTTCTGGTTCTTTGGTATCCATGGTCCGAACGTATTAGCACCAGTATTAGAAGGTATTTGGGGTCAAGCACAATTGATCAACATCGATATCTTCCAAAAGGGTTACAATGGTAAAACAGGAACACCTGCAGTATTAGATGCGATTGAAGATGGTAAAGCGTACATGTGGGTACGTGGCTCATTTGATGCTTTTGCATGGTTTGGTGGGTCAGGTGGAACAATCGTTCTATTGATTGCTATCTTACTATTATCAAAACGTGCTGACTACTTGACTGTAGCAAAACTATCGATTGGACCTGGTATCTTCAATATCAATGAACCAGTCATGTTTGGTTTACCAATCGTCTTGAATGCAATCATGTTTATTCCATTCTTAGTCGCACCAGTTGTTGCGACAACGATTGGTTGGGTGGCAACTTATCTAGGATTAGTCGCACCGGTATCTCAACAAGTGACGTGGGTCGTTCCACCGTTCTTGCTATCGTTCCTTGCAACAGGAGCAGACTGGCGGGCACCGATCGTTACATTAGTATGTATGGTCGTGACCTTCCTGATTTGGGCACCATTTGTGATGTCAGCAAATAAAATGGACCCAGCAGCAGGCGAACCGAAATAAACAGTCGAAGTAGGGGCTATGGGCGATGACGATCCGTCAAATCCCTAGCCCTCGCTTCATTCGAGTAAAACTAAAAGTAATCAATAAAAAAAGAAAAGAGGAAAATAAATGATTTCAATCGCTAGTGCTATGCAACAAGATGCAATCAAAGAGTTGTTAGAAGGATACAACGAAGAAGGCATGACCTTTACTTTCAAAGAAAAACAAGGAATCAAATTATTCTTTGAAACAAGTGCAGAAGATAAAGAAGCAGCTGCCAAAACAGCAAAAGAATTGATCAAAGCCCAACCATGGGGCACAGTATTATATTTCCAAGCAGCAGCAGTCTAAGAAACAAGATAAGGGTGGTTCAAATGATAAAAAATGGATTGTTTTTGTGTAGTATTGGTTCACTGATCATACTATATAGTTTAAATCCGGGAACGCAACAATATGACATTTATAGTATGGTCACTGGATTGTTTTTTGCAGGACTAGGGATTTACTTCTTTTTAAAAGGTAAGAAGAAAGAAGAAGCAAAGGAGAAAAAGAACTAATGGAAATAATTAAAACACTAAATATTCCGGCATCGTTTTTCTATGATAAAGTGATGGATTCTGTTCTTTTCGATGTCCGCAAAGCCACTGGGAAATCAGTGACACGCAAACAATTAAAGAATCTTGAATACGTCAAACAATTCTCTCAAAATAATCGTGCACGCATTATCATTGAGGAAGTCATTGATAACCAATCTTATAAATTTCGTACCTCAACGACTAAAAATGATTTTGTCGTTCATTATCAAATCAAACCAATTGATGAAAAATCGTGTGAAGTCCACTACACGGAACAAATGGAATCACATGGTATGTTGCAGAAAATGAATGATATGATCTTAGGGACGATGTTGATGTATTTTAAAAAGAGACGTTTTAAAAAGATGCTAGGGATGATTGAAGAATCCTATTAAAAGAGGATTGCAAATCAAACCGTCATTCCAAGAGGATAACTAATGATCAAAATGAGAATAAGTTGTGGAAACAACGTTTGGATCAAAAAAACGAAGCGCTAAAAACCAAAATCGTTTGTTCTATTTTGGCTTTTTAGCGCTATTTTTTTAAATCATTTTTTTATGGCAGACTACTTTTTGAAAAGGAATGAAGGTCCGCCTGCTATTCTTATAAAGAAAAAAATAGTACAATTGGTATAGATATTTAAAGGAAGAAGGGGAAGTATGACGAATGTTATAAAAGAATTGGGGAACCAAGCACTAGAAGAAATGTACACTTTAGCAACCTATGCTTTTAATTCACAAGATACAGACGAACGACGTGAACGATTTAAAATGATTGTTGAGAATTCATGGAACTACGGCTTTTTAGATCCAGAGGGCCATTTGACAAGTCAAGTAATGGCCACACCTTTTTCAGTGGATTTCTATGGAAAAAACTACTTGATGGCTGGAATCGGCTACGTTGCTTCCTATCCTGAAGCACGAGGACAGGGCGGTATCAATCGGATCATGGAAAAAATCCTTGAAGACTGTCGAGAAAGAAATGTCACGCTGTCTTATCTAGCACCATTTTCTTATCCTTTTTATCGTCGCTATGGGTATGAACAATTATTTGACCGGATCAGCTATGAACTGGCGAGCCGTGATTTCCCAGCAGTAAAGAAAACGACAGGCTTTATGAAACGGACAACCTTTGAGGAATCGGTGGATGCCATACAATCCATTTATACAAATATGCCGGAGAGTAGCCGAGGCGGTTTGGTACGAGAAGAATGGTGGTATTCTTACAAGTTCAAGCAACGAAAAGAGAATCATTATGCACTGTATTACGACCGTGAGGGAAATGCTACAGGATATGTCGTTTATAAATTAGCCGCCCCTACGTTTGTAGTCGTCGAAATGGGTTATCTAAATCATGAAGCATTGAAAGGCTTGATGCGTTTTATTGGTTCACATAGTGGCGCATTTGATTCGTTTGAATATACATGTGGTTTTTCTGGCTATAGCAAAAATTATTTATTGGATAATCCATATGCTAAAACCACGATCACACCTTATATGATGGGGAGAATCGTAGATATTGAGAAATTTATGCAGACTTATCCATTCCGACATGCAATCAATTTTTCTATTCAAGTGACGGAAGATCCGTATGCAAAATGGAACGAAGGATTTTTTGATATTTCTTATGTCGATGGAGTACTTGAGGTGAAGAAAGTCCAACAGACAGAATTACCTGTGGTCAGTGGAACGATTCAAAGTATGACACAATTATTATTAGGATATCAAACAGTTGAAGCGCTTGATTTCCATGAAAAAATCAAAGTAGAAGGCGCTTTGGTGGCTGAACTTAGTCAAGCACTGCCTAGCCAACAACCAATTCTCAATGATTATTTCTGAGTGAAGACAATCAGATGATAGGAGGATCATAGAAATGGAAGAAATGACATATTGTCAAAGTTGTGGGATGCCACTTGATTCAGTTGAGGTTTTAGGGACAAATAAAAACAATAGCAAGAGTGAAGAATATTGCATTTACTGCTACAAAGATGGCGCATTTTTAACTGATTGTACAATGGATGAAATGATTGAAGAGAGTGTCAAGCACATGAGTGAATCAGGCATGCTGAAAGAACAAGGCAAGACAAAGGAAGAAGCGCGTGAATTCATGCATCACTTTTTCCCAGATTTAAAAAGGTGGAAACATCAATAAAGTTTATGCCAATGGCAAAAATACCTACCACCTCATTATCGAATAAATGACTTCGCAGAATGTATTCGGTGATAAGGTGAAAAATTAGATTTTACTTTTGTCGATATTTTTTTGCAAAAGAGCAGAGATATAATAGGAAATTGTGACCGGAATCATCTCAGGATTCCTAAAACTAAATAAACAGTGTTCATAAGAAATAAGCCCGCCCCCCAAAATACAAGAACCAATTTCTGGGGAGCAGGCTTATTTCTCGGAGCTGAACATCACTATCACAAACTCGTGATAAGTTCTAAGACGTTCCTGACTGGAATCGAACCAGCGACCTATCGCTTAGGAGGCGATCGCTCTATCCTACTGAGCTACAGGAACAAGCATCAATACTATTATTTTAGCGCTTTGAAGGCATACATGCAAGCTGATTTTAGAGCAAAACGTTTCCAATAAAGGAATCCTGAGTGGTAGAATGATGGTGATAAAGGGGGTTTTGATTATGTCTGATAAGCCAAAAGAAGAAGTAATTGCAGAACGTTTAGATGAAGCAAAAAGAGAACGTGAAGAAATTACGAAAGAGGCAATCCACAAACACGAAGAAGAAAAACCTGTAGAAAAAGAAAGTCGCAAATTTACGTTTACTAAAAAAGAAGATTTATTATAAGCATATCTGTGGAATAACAAAAAAAGATCTGGGAATCTCAGATCTTTTTTTGTTTTATTATTACGCCCAGTCGCCATTTCTGAAGATCGGTACGCGTGAGCCATCTTCGCGGATGCCATCAATATCCATTTTATCTGAACCAACCATGAAGTCCACGTGCGTCTGGCTTCGATTCAAGCCTGCAGCTGCCAATTCTTCATCGGTCATTTCTGTTCCACCTTGCACACTAAACGCATAGGCTGAACCAAGTGCTAAATGGTTTGAAGCATTTTCGTCGAATAATGTGTTATAGAAGATGATACCAGATTGTGAAATCGGTGAAGGATCAGGAACTAGAGCAACTTCGCCTAAACGACGTGCACCTTCATCGGTATCTAGTAGTTTTGCTAAGACTTCTTGTCCTTGTTCCGCTGAAAAATCAACGACTTTGCCGTCTTTAAAAGTAAATTTCATTCCAGTAATGGTCGTTCCTGCATAACTTAAAGGTTTCGTACTTGAGATATATCCATCAACGCGATGACTATCAGGTGCTGTGAAGACTTCTTCTGTTGGCATGTTTGCCATGAATTTTTCATCACGAGCATTATAGCTTCCAGCGCCTTCCCACAAGTGATTTTTCGGCAAGCCAATTACGATATCTGTCCCTGGGGCAGTATAATGTAAAGCTGTAAATTGTTCCTTGTTCAATTCTTCTGCTTTTGTCGCTAATTTTTCATCGTGATTTTTCCAAGCAATTACAGGATCAGATTCATAAATGCGTGTCGTTTTGAAAATCTCATCCCACAATGCGTCGACTTGTTCTTCCTCTGGTAGATCAGGGAATACTTTTGCTGCCCACTGTTTCCCAGCAGCTGCGACAACTGTCCAACTTACTTTGTTTGATTGTGTCGCTTTTCTTAGATTCATCAATGCTTTTCCAACTGCTGATTGATAAGTGGCTACACGATCATTGTCGACTCCTGCGAATGCGTCTGGATCAGAAGAAACAACGCTGATTCTGCTCGCACCTTTTTCAATCCAATCATCTGCTTGATCGATTTTATATTGTGGAACTGTAGTGATTCGATCATCTGCTGCGTGAGTCAAGAATTCTTTTTGAATGATATCGTCTGTCCATTGAACGATCACCTCATCTGCGCCTAATTGATAAGCCTCTTTCGTGATCAATCGGGCTAATTCCGCTTGCTCTACATTGATTTGTAAGACTACTGTGTGCCCTTTCGATACATTGACCCCTGTTTCTGCAATTAAACGGGCGTATTTTTTTAAATTAACATTAAAATCAGCTAACATAATTAAATTCCTCCTCATCATATTTTTTGTAATTCCTCATTGTATGATAACATTTTATTAGAAGTGAAACAAATAAACATCTGATAAAATAATCATTTGTTTTTAATTAGAAAACAGAAAAAAGCATTGATATCCGAGTATAATGACAGAAAAATTTGTAAAAAATAAAAAAACAAGTTTTGCTTATTGAAAAAAAATGGTACAATAGTATTAATCAATGGTGGAAGCGTTATAAAAAATTTCAAGGAGATTAGAAAATTATGGCAAGAAAAAAAACGATAACAAAGGAGCAGATTTTGGCAGCCGCCTATGAAGTTGCTGCCAATGAAGGATTTTCAAAATTCACTGCGAGAAACATTGCAAATAAAATGAACTGTTCTACTCAACCAATCTATTTAGAGTTTAAAAATATGGATGATTTGAAACACGCGCTATTTGAGCAAATCTACGATTATCTAAAATACGAAGTCTTTCCTGTAGAACATACCGGCAATACGATTGTCGATCTAGCGTTGAATTACATCCATTTCGCAAATCGTGAAAAGAAATTATATAGCTCACTTTACTTGGAAGAGTATGGCGGCGGAAGAGAGATGCAAAATTTCTCCTATAATTACTTTATGGACGTAGTGAAAGAAGATCCAAAATACATGGACTTGTCAGATGATAAACTAGTCTCGCTTCACAATGGGACTTGGATCATTGCAACAGGTATCGCAGCTTTGATGTCATCGAATATCATCCATCCGACGGATACACAAATCGAAAAGATGATCCAAGACAGCATCAATGCCATTTTAAGCTTAAAAGATCCGATTGAAGTAGACTGATCTGCTTATTTGAAAAATTGATCGACCCCATTTGATAGTAATGCCTTGATTTACAAAACGTAATGCTTCTAAACAAAAAGAAGGATGTGGTAAACACATCCTTCTTTTTGTGATTAAGATAACATGGATACAAGAGATTTTGCGAACGCTTCAAGATTTTCAATATCTTCTTCCTCAGCGTTTAAATCAACTTTCACACTTTCGGCACCTTTAACAGCACCAGTTTTTGCAAAGGCAGCATCAAAATCGTCCACTGACTTACAAAACTCATCATAGAAAGTATCTCCAGATCCACACACTCCGTAGATTTTTCCAGGTAATTCAAGTTCTTGTAAGTCCTCATAGAAATCAACGATTTCGTCCGGTAGATCACCGTCATCGTATGTATAAGTAGCAACTACGCAAATATCTGCTTCTTGAAAGTCTTCTGCATCTACTTGTGTGCATTCATTGATTTCAACATCGATATCCATATTTTCCAGAGCCTCTGCAACAATATCGGCGATTTCTTCCGTGTTACCAGTCATACTTGCATAAACGATTTTTGCTAAAGCCATAAGGCGCCTCCTAAATTTTAATGAATAGCATTTCAACAACTACCAATTATACCAAAAGTTTGAGAAAAAGGAAGCGAGATTTATAAAGGTACTATGGGATTTGGCTAAATACTTCCTACTATGTTAAAATAAAAAGGATTTGTAAAAAGGAGACGAGAATAGATGATAACATTAAAATCAGCACGTGAGATCGAAGCAATGGCAGAGTCTGGTGCATTATTAGCAGATGTCCATAAAAATCTGCGAGACTTCATTAAACCAGGAGTAACTAGTTGGGATATCGAAGTATTTGTGCGTAATTATATTGAAAGTCATGGCGGAGTCGCTGCCCAAATTGGATTTGAAGGATACGAATATGCGACATGTATCAGCATCAATGATGAGATCTGTCATGGGTTTCCCCGAAAAAAACCACTTAAAAGTGGTGACTTAGTGAAAGTAGATATGTGTATCGACTTAAAAGGCGGAATCTCTGATTCTTGTTGGGCATATGTGGTCGGTGAATCCACACCTGAAATTGATCGATTGATGGAAGTGACAAAAAAAGCACTATATATCGGCATTGAGCAAGCACAAGTTGGTAATCGTATTGGGGATATTGGTCATGCAATCCAAACGTACGTCGAAGGAGAAAATCTAGGAATCGTACGAGACTTTGTTGGACATGGGGTAGGACCAACGATCCATGAAGAACCAACTATTCCTCACTATGGTGAACCTGGCAAAGGGCTAAGATTAAAAGAAGGTATGGTCATTACGATCGAGCCAATGGTCAATACAGGAACATGGAAAATGAAAATGGACCCAAATGGTTGGACAGCGTATACCAGAGATGGTGGGTTATCTTGCCAATATGAACACACATTGGCTATCACTAAAGATGGTCCAAAAATCTTGACTTCTCAAGGTGAGGAAGGAACTTATTAAGTTCTTCTTTCCGTGAACAGTTTTCAAACTGTTTGATTAACTAGAGAAAGTTGTGGATGACTTTCTTCTTCAAATAATGGATAAAAGTTGTAGGAAAGCTAGTAACTAAGATAGTAGGGTGGCAATTGGAAAAATATGTCTATTATTTTCTGGTTTGCCACCCTTTTCCTCAGTGTTATTAGCTTTTTTTTACAACCTAGATAAACGGTGTTCAAGAAGCAACACTTCAATAATAAGTAAAAAAAATCCAAAATGAAAAAGCCATTTTCGATTTTTCTGCCTTATTACTCAGTGTAGACCGCTTCTTTCACAACCTTGATAAACGGTGTACGAAAAGTTGACCTTCAACATTAAGCTAAAAAATCAAAAAATATGGGGAGCTATTTTCTGATTTTCTATCTTACTGCTCAGGTCAAAGCGCTTTTCTCACAACCTATGATAAACGGTGTTCAAAAGCCAACTCCTACGATATTAAGAGCAACATCGAAAAAATATGAGAAGCTATTTTCTCGATGTTGCTCTTAATACTTGGAGCTAAGCGGCTTTTTCACAACCTTGAACAGGAGATTACTATGAATATTTTGAATAAAATAAAACAACATAAGAATTTAATGCGTTTTATTGAGACGACGCAAAAGAGGATCGTTGATTCTGAAATGGGAACGACTTCAGTAGTTGTGGCTTATTATTTACTCTTATCTTTGTTTCCATTGATTATTGCGCTTGGAAATATTCTACCGTATCTTCAAATCGATCAAGAAACTGTCTTGACTTATATTCGCCAAGTGATTCCTGAAACGATCTATCAGTTTATTGGACCGGCGGTAAAAAATTTGTTGACACAAAGTTCTGGTAGTTTGTTGTCATTGTCAGCTATTGCAGCTTTATGGTCAGCTAGTCAGAGTATCAATGCATTACAGATTGCCATGAATAAAGCGTATGGAGTTGAAAATAGAGAAAATTTCATCATTGTCCGTTTCTTTTCCTTAATAGTTATCATCTTGTTCATGATTGCGATTAGTGGTGTCACTTTAGTACTTGGATTAGGACAAATGATTTTAGAGGCGATTCAACCGATCTTTAAAATACCTGTAAACTTTATTGACCAATTCCAAACATTGAAATGGCCGATTACTTTGGTGGCTTTATTTGTGATCATGTTTATGATTTATTGGATTGTACCAAATGCGCAATTGAAATTTAAAGCAGTGATTCCTGGTGCTGTATTTGCAACGACTGGTTGGATGTTGTTGTCACAAGTTTTTGGGATTTATGCTCGTTATTTTGCAACGCGTGTGAGCGGTTATCAAATCATCGGAAGTTTTATCGTTTTGATGCTTTGGTTAAACTTTGCTGCGACGATCATTATTCTTGGTGGAATCATCAATGCTGTTGTGCAAGAGTACATAACAGGAAACGAAATAAAAGAACGAAGAAGCATCACATCAACATGGCTTGGTAAACTAAAAAATAAATTTTCTCAAAAAAAGAATTAGAAACACGAGTTCTTATTGTAAAATAGCGACAGTGTTTTATAATTATTAATGACTCTTTAAATAAAGTAGGTGCCCGTATGCTGGTTTCTTTTAGTATGGTAATAAGGATTTTTTTGACAATTTTATTGTCTTTGATATTGACCCCCATTTTTAAAATAATTTCAGTACAAACTGGGATGGTCGATAAACCGAATGAACGACGAATAAACAAAGTGCCGATGCCTTCAGCTGGTGGCTTACCTATCTTTGTTTCCTTCGTGATATCTAGTTTGTTTTTGTTCAAAGATATCATCCCTAAATTTTATATTCTACCTATATTATTGGCTGCATCCGTCATCGTGTTGACCGGATTACTTGATGATAAATATGAACTTTCACCTAAGCAAAAAAGTATTGGCATTTTATTAGCGGCTTTGATCGTCTATTTCATCGCTGATATCAGAATCGATTCTTTTACCTTACCATTCTTAGGTTATATCCAATTAGGTTGGCTTAGTTTTCCTGTTACCATTTTTTGGATTTTTGGGATTACTAATGCAGTCAATTTGATTGATGGTTTAGATGGCTTAGCAGCAGGGATATCTTTGATTGGCTTGATGACCATTGGTATTATTGGCTACTTTTTTTTACATGCCTCAACAGTATATATACCTATAGTTATTTTTTGTTTAGTCGCAAGTATCATCGGCTTTTTCCCTTATAATTTTTATCCAGCCAAGATTTATTTAGGAGATACAGGTGCACTTTTCTTAGGCTTTATGATGGCGGTTTTATCTTTACAAGGATTAAAGAATGTTACGTTTGTTTCATCGATTTCTTTGTTGATCATCATGGGGGTACCTGTTACAGATACTTTTTTTGCAATCATTCGTAGAAAAGCGAATCGAGTATCATTTTCTACGGCTGATAAGAAGCATTTGCATCATCGATTGCTCGCTTTAGGCTTTACGCATAAAGGAGCTGTTTTGACGATCTACTCCATTGCTTTGATGTTTTCATTTACTGCAATGATCATGAATTATACGGGAAGCCTTGGAACGATCGCTTTGTTCTTAGTGATGCTATTTGCTGCTATTTTATTATTTGAATTGATCGGATTGATCAATGAAAAATACCAATTTATTCTAAAAACATTACGGTTTTTAGGGAATAAAGAATACCGTACACAAGTGATGCAGAAATACTTTAAGAAATGGAAAAGACCTTAATGGAGAACAATAAAAAAATGCCGATTTTAATTAGCATTGTGACAGCAAATAGTAAAAAAATATTCCAGACATTAGATACGATCATTGCGACGATCGGTGAAGAACCGGCAATTGAATTTCAAATTTTTGATAATAACTCGACACCTGAATACCAAGATCGATTACGCGAATATTTAAAATATCCGTTCATGAATATTTATTTCAATAATGAAAACCGAGGCTTTGGATTTGGTCATAACCATACCTTGCTCCAAAGCGCTGCAAAATATGCGGTGATTTTTAATCCAGATATTTTAGTAGATGAGCAGACGGTGATCGACCTGGTTGCGCTCTTAGAAACGCATCCTGAATGTGCGATGTTGGCACCTAAAATCTTGAATGAAGATGGGACGACTCAATACTTGATTAGACAGCGTTTAACTCTATTCGACTATGCACTACGTTTCATTCCTTTCAAATTTGTCAAAAAAATGTTTGATCGGCGCTTGACTCGCTTTGAATGTCGTGATTTACCGGAGGATCGTGATTCTTATGTTCGCATGATTTCTGGTAGTTTTATGGTAGTAGATGTTGCGAAATTTAAATCAATCAATGGGTTTGATACTCGCTACTTTATGTATTTTGAAGATAATGATCTTTGTTTAAGTTTTGAAAAAGCAAACGAAAAAATCCTTTATACACCACGTTACAGTGTCATCCATCTATATGGAAAAGGAGCACATCGTAATTTCAAGCTTTTTCGAATCTTTTTAAATTCAATGATGAAATTCTTCCATAAGTGGGGGTGGACTTTCTTCTAATGACACCAGAAATAGCAGTAGTGATCGTATTGTATCACCAAAAAATCAGCCAATCGCCTTCTTACGATTATTTAAAAACAGCTACGCAAACTGGGACAGTGGAGTTAGTTATTTTTGATAATAGTCCTGTTGCGCATGCTGATGTGCTTTATTCAGAAAAAAATGTCCATTATCATCATGATCCAGCAAATCCAGGCCTAGCGGTTGCTTACAATTATGCAGTTGACCACATTTCTGATACGGTACAGACACTTATAACATTAGATCAGGATACTCAGTTAGGTACTGATTATTTAGAAACCGTAGCCGAACTCACTTGGACAACAGAACGAGTAGCTGCGGTTCCCTTAGTATTTTCTGGTACAAAACAAATCTCTCCGGTGTGGGCAGACCACTATATCAATCGCCACTTCGAAGTGATCGAAGAGCCAGTGGTAACACGCCAACGTATGATGGCAATCAATTCTGGTGCGGCATTCTCGCTCGCATTTTTAAGAGAGATCAATGGCTATAATACCGTGTTCCCACTCGATTTTTTAGATCATTGGCTTTTTTGGCAAATCAAACAATTAAACAAAGAAATTGTAGTTTTACCCACTATAATGACTCATGATCTCTCAGTATTAGATTATAAAAAAGTCAACGTAACACGCTATCAGTCGATATTGGCTGCTGAGTCGATTTTTTACCAAGAATACGACCGTCAGCATTTAATGCAACATCGGAAGCAGTTAGTACTAAGAATGGCAAAGCAATTTTTGACTGTCAAGAATCGTCAAATCTGGCGAATGACTTTACGTTCGTTTGTTGATAATTGGAAGGTGTGAAATGATGCGATCGGTTTGTATAGCAACCTTTAATGGTGGCGCGTATTTAAAAGAACAATTGGATAGTATCTTAAAGCAACTTTCTCCAGAAGATGAAGTGATTATTTCGGATGATGGTTCAGTCGATGATACTTGGTCGATCTTAACAGAATATGCACATAATGATCCACGTATCAAACTTTTTGAAGGTCCTAAACAAGGTTTGATCAAAAATTTTGGCTTTGCGATTGAACAAGCTCAGGGAGACCTGATATTTTTAGCAGATCAAGATGATGTATGGTTAGATGGGAAAGTAGAGAAAATCACACAATACTTTAGCCTTCATCCAAAACAACTAGTAGTTATTTCAGATTTAGTAATCGTAGATAGCCAGTTGAATGAGATCCATTCCTCATACTTTACCTTTAGGAGATCCAAAGAAGGCTGGTTGACGAATTTGATTCGTAGTAACTATATCGGTGCAGGGATGGCTTTTCGCTCTTCATTAAAAGAGACGATCTTACCGATACCTGACAATGTACCGATGCATGACATGTGGATTGGTTTGCTGGCGGGAAATCATGCGGGCTTTATTCGAGAACCCTTGACTCTTTATCGGCGACACGATTTTAATGCAAGTGAAATTGAAACGAAGAGTAGTTGGCGCCAGAAAATCGCTTGGCGGATCCATTTGATCCAAGCACTTATACAGCGGAAATGGAAAAAACATCCCTAAAAGATATTGTTAAATTCTCAAGAAATCCATGACAAATAGCAGGATTGATGAGATAATAACGAAAGTGAAAATTTAAAGAAAAAGGAGCGCTTATATTCATGAAAGGAATCATCCTTGCGGGAGGAAGCGGAACACGCTTGTATCCACTAACAAAGGCAACCTCGAAACAGTTGATGCCAGTCTACGATAAACCAATGATCTATTATCCAATGTCTATTTTGATGTTGGCAGGTATCAAGGAGATATTGATTATTTCAACACCTCAAGATACCCCACGCTTTAAAGAATTATTTGGAAATGGGCATGATCTAGGTATTCACCTTGAATATGCGGTTCAAGAGAGTCCCGATGGCTTAGCTCAAGCTTTTATCATTGGGGAAGAATTTATTGGCGATGATAGTGTTTGCCTTGTTTTAGGAGATAATATCTACTATGGTGGCGGACTATCAAAAATGTTACAACGTGCTGCCTCTAGAGAAAGTGGAGCGACCGTTTTTGGGTATCATGTTAATGATCCGGAACGTTTTGGTGTGGTCGAATTTGATGAAAATATGCAAGCTCTCTCTATTGAAGAGAAACCAACAGAACCAAAATCAAATTATGCTGTCACAGGACTTTATTTCTACGACAACGATGTGATTTCAATTGCAAAAGAAATCAAACCATCTGAGCGTGGTGAATTAGAAATCACTGACGTCAATAAAGCGTATTTAGAAAGAGGAAAACTTTCTGTAGAGATTATGGGACGTGGTTTTGCTTGGTTAGACACAGGCACGCATGAATCTTTACTTGAAGCTTCTACCTTTATTGAAACGATTGAAAAGCGTCAAAACTTAAAAGTTGCTTGTTTAGAAGAGGTGGCTTATCGAATGGGCTATATCGACAAACAACAATTAGCTGTTTTGGCAGAACCACTGAAAAAAAATCAATATGGTCAATACTTATTAAGATTGGCTGCTGAATAAGGAGTTTTTAGTGATGAAAGTGACGGATACTAAATTAACAGATGTTAAAATTATCGAAATGGATGTTTTTGGGGACCATCGTGGTTTCTTTACAGAAAGCTATTCAAAAGCAAAATTTGCGGAACATGGATTAGATTTTGATTTTGTCCAAGACAATCACTCTTTATCTGCTGAAGCGGGAGTGATTCGTGGCTTGCATTTTCAAAAAGGGGCATCCGCTCAAACAAAATTGATCCGTGTCACTTCAGGAGCAGTCTTAGATGTGATCGTCGATATTCGTAAAGGTAGTCCGACCTATGGACAGTGGGAAAGTTATATCTTATCTGAACACAATCATCGTCAATTACTTGTACCTAAGGGATACGCACATGGTTTTGTGACGTTGACACCAAATGTGAATTTCCTTTATAAATGCGATAATTATTATGATGCCGCAGCAGACGGTGGGATCGCATTTGACGATCCAGAGTTAGCGATTGATTGGCCGATCGATCTTTCAAAAGCAATCATGTCTGAAAAAGATCATAATCATCCTACACTGAAAGAATTTGAAGCAGAAAACCCATTTGTTTATGGTGAAATCTAACATTTGATGAGGAGAAATATTAAATGAAAAATATCATTGTTACTGGTGGAGCAGGCTTCATTGGATCAAATTTTGTACATTATGTTGTACAAAACCACCCAGAAGTACATGTGACAGTCTTAGATAAATTAACTTATGCAGGAAACAAAGAAAATCTAGCAGGATTGCCAGCTGATCGTGTGGAGCTGGTTGTCGGAGATATCGCAGATGCAGAATTAGTCGATCGATTAGTGGAAAAAGCAGATGCAGTGGTTCATTATGCTGCTGAATCACATAATGATAATTCACTTAAAGATCCGTTTCCATTTGTACACACGAACATCATTGGTACGTATACATTGCTAGAAGCTTGCCGTAAGTACGATGTTCGTTATCATCATGTTTCTACGGATGAAGTCTATGGTGACCTACCATTACGTGAAGATTTACCAGGTCATGGCGAGGGTGAAGGTGAGAAGTTCACTTCGGAAACACCTTACAACCCGTCCAGCCCCTATTCATCAACAAAAGCTGGTTCTGATTTATTAGTGAAAGCTTGGGTTCGTTCATTTGGACTAAAGGCGACAATCTCAAATTGTTCCAACAACTACGGACCTTATCAACACATTGAAAAATTCATTCCACGTCAAATCACTAATATTTTAAGTGGTATCCAACCTAAGTTATATGGAGAAGGAAAAAATGTTCGTGATTGGATCCATACGAATGACCACTCTTCTGCCGTATGGTTGATCCTAACCAAAGGAAATATTGGGGAAACCTATTTGATTGGCGCTGATGGCGAGGAAGATAACAAAACCGTGTTGGAAATGATCTTAGAAATGATGGGTCAGCCTAAAGATGCCTATGAACATGTCAAAGATCGTGCTGGCCATGATTTGCGTTATGCGATCGACTCAACCAAGCTTCGTCAAGAACTGGGTTGGCAACCAGAGTTCACTAATTTCCGGGATGGTTTAGCAGAAACCATCAAGTGGTACGAAGAGAACCAAGAATGGTGGCAAAAAGAGAAAGAAGCAGTTGAAGCAGCTTACGCTAAAAATGGACAATAAGAGGTGAGCAACCAAGCTTCCTCGGACAAGCTGCGTAGATAAGAGTCAAAGACTTCCTCTTATCGGATGTTTTTCTTGCTTGAATAGATAGCTTGAGAGACTCAACCTCTTTTAAATAGTCATTGAAGGGGCACTGCGTTTAACTGACGCTGCCCCTTTTTTCATGAAAAAGTTTTTAAGAGCGCTTGATGGATGCTCATCCTCTCGAAAAGCGAGAACCGATATGGTAGAATAAGCTTGGTTCTTAGAACGTGGTTAGAACATAACTGTTCTGCCGTTGTTTTGGGGTAAGGGGAGAGAAAGATACCGTTATTTTTGTCCGCTACTCTGAACAAACAGTTGAATGAATCGTCTTCAAAAGATAAAGCGTTCATTAAAGACAACAAGATAGCTAATGATATTTTTACAAAAATAATTTAAAAATAAATAAATCAAGGAGCGATTGCGTTATGTTTTTATTAACAGGTGGAAATGGTCAACTTGGTACCGAGTTACGTCATTTATTAGATGAGAAAGGGTTAGATTATGTTTCGACTGACGCCCAAGAACTGGATATCACGGATGCAGAAAAAACAATGACTTATATCACAGACTTAAAGCCTGAAGTCATCTTCCATTGTGCAGCCTATACTGCTGTCGATAAAGCAGAAGACGAAGGAAAAGAATTAGATGAAAAAATCAATGTAGACGGAACGAGAAATGTTGCATTGGCAGCGAAAGCAGTGAATGCGAAATTGATTTATATCAGTACCGATTATGTCTTTGATGGTAAAAAAGAAGATGAAGAATATCTAGAAGATGATGCAACGAATCCATTGAACGAATATGGTCGTACAAAACTACTAGGCGAACAAGCAGTGCAGGAAATTTTAGAAGATTATTATATTATTCGTACGTCATGGGTATTTGGCGTATATGGTCATAACTTTGTTTATACGATGCAACGTTTGGCACAAACCCATGATCGATTAACAGTGGTCAATGACCAATTTGGACGTCCGACATGGACACGCACACTAGCTGAATTTATGGTCTATGTAATCGAAGAAAAAGTACCATATGGTGTCTATCATCTATCAAATGAGAATAGTTGTTCATGGTATGAATTCGCAAAAGAAATCTTAAAAGATACAGCAGTAGAAGTAGCACCTGTTACTTCAGCTGAATATCCACAAAAAGCAACACGTCCACAATATTCAGTGATGAGCCTGAAAAAAACGGAAGATCTTGGTTTTGTTATTCCAACGTGGCAAGAAGCACTTGAACAAATGTTACAAGCTTCTGAAAAATTAAACAAATAAGGTTTTTCCTTAGAAAAAAGAAACAACGAAGAAATTGGAGAATTTTATGGAAAAACAAACAAGAAGTGCAAGGCGAGATAAATCACGACAAACGGAAATAGAACAGACGCATCCATTTTTAGATATCCTATTGAAATTGCGTTATGTGATTGGTTTACTGGTGATCGTTATGGTTGTGACATTCAACTTGAATGGTAGTTCGATCGGCAGTTGGGATAACTATGTGTCACAAAGAGATGATGGGAAAAAGACGGATGTGATTTTTGGTCAAAATCGAGAAGTTCGTTCAGATGAATGGCTGGTCCAAACGCCTTTTTATTTCTCTCAAGCAGAATCGGGCTATCCGGTCATCAACGAAGATTATTCATTGAATGGTCAAAATATGATCATTGCCTACAATTCGCCAGTGAAAGATATCACTGTTATCGGTAAACCATTTAACTGGGGATTCTTCTTTTTAGGAAGGGATCGAGGATTGTCCTTTTATTGGGCAATGAAACTGGTAGTCATGGTCCTGTTAGGATTTGAACTACTGATGATCTTAACGAAACGAAACAAGCCACTTTCGTTGATCGGTTCATTTGCACTGACCTTCTCACCAGCTGTTCAATGGTGGTTCATGCAACACGTTGGCGATTTGATTTTCTTTACGATTGGTTTAATGGTCGCCTTTTATCATTATTTTTATCAACATGAAAAAAAGTGGCTGCGCGCATTGATGATGTTACTAGTGGTCATATTCGGTCTCGGCTTTATCTTAGTCATCTATCCGGCCCATCAAGTGATGCTCGCCTATCTATTAGTTTTTTATTTTGTCGGTTTACTGGTCTATTACCGCAAAAAAATACAATGGGATTGGTTTGACGCTGTATTGATTACTGCTGCGTTGTTGTTTATTGGTATTGTCATGTGGCATTTTTGGTCAATTTCTAAAGATGCGTTACTCGCCTCTTTGAATACGTTGTATCCTGGGAATAGAGTAAGTACAGGTGGTAAATGGAAATTTAGTGAATTTTTCTATTTCTTAACGAACTGGAAAATCCCATTCGAGGATATCAGTTTCTCAAATAATTCAGAAGTAGCACTATTTTACCATTTCTTCCCAACTGTCTTTTTAGCAAGTCCATTTGTCTTGTTTGGGAAAAAAGACGACGATCAAAAAATTATTGGTCGGATCTTAATGTTCTTTTGTCTATTCGCGATCTTTTGGATCACCATTGGCTTACCTAGAACGATGGCTCAATTGACCTTGTTATCATTTGTCCCGCCATTTCGTGCGATCTTGACTTTCAGCTTTGCGGCATTTCTATTATCGATTTGGTTTATCGCGTACATTTGGAAACACGATGTCATCCCTACGTGGTATAAATTTGTCTTATTGATTGCTAATGCAGGTATCTATTACTATGCGTTACAAGGTTCCAAGATGGAAGGGTATTTCTCTGACCTTGAGCTGATCAGTGTGATTGTTTTGGGAACACTTCTTTTAGCATTTGCATTGTTTCGACAACGCGTATTTTTCTACCTTTCATTTAGTGCATTGATCATTGCTTCTGGCTTCTTTGTGAATCCAGTTGTCCAAGGAACAGGTGCGATTTTTGAAAAAACGTTAGCTAAGGAAATCCAAAAAATCGACCAACAAGATCCAGGTCAAGTATGGTTAACCGAAGATGAGCTCTATAACTTCACACCGGCTTTAGGAGTGAAGGCGTTCAATACGGTCCGCTTTTATCCAGACAAAGCTGCATGGCAATTGATTGATCCAGAAGGGGAATATGAGCGTTTTTACAATCGTTATGCTCATACTAGAGCCTTTATTGCTAAAGAAGATACAGCCTTCAAGCTAGATCGTCCAGACATGTTCTCAGTGACTTTGAATTTTGATGATGCTGAAAAGTTAGGCATCAAATATGTCGTAACCAAGCGTCCTTTAGATGACTATAACCAGCGTAATGAAGCGCAGTTCACTAAATTATATGGACCAGACGACGATGGGCACATGATCTATGAAGTAGCCTATCCAAACTATGCTATTTGGCAAACCCAATCAACAGGTCAATAAAAATTTGTAGTTTGAAGAAGATGTGTGCTAAAAATGGAGATATTGGATCAGCTAGAGACCTTATTGGTTACGCTGATCCAATCATCCATTCTTAAAAAGTATTATTTAGAAGAGGAGGTGGAAACCATTCAAACATTTGTCGAAAAATTCATAAATAAAATGAGTACTGGGATCTTGTTGTTGATGCTGATCGCTCTTTTTTCTGTCTGGACGATCGGTATAGGGACACCAGCTACTTTATTTTTATATGAACATAGCGCACAGTTCGTCACTTTTGGTGTCTTTGTCTTAACAGGACTTAATATCTATAAAGCAAGAGGATTTGACTTTTTTTATCTAGGAGCAGCAGTTGTCATCTTCTGTTTCTATACGTATTTCAGTGGAATACGAGATGGTTCTTTGGCAGGTAACCTGTTGATCCCAATCCTGATTCTGATTGGATTGAGTGTAAAGTGGATCGAATTTGACAAAGTAGATCGAGGGATTTATTTGCTTGTCTTCTCATTTTTCCTTGCTGTTACGGTATATCGAGTATTTACAGAGATTCAAGTACCTGAAGGACAAAGCATATGGAACCAAGATAATAAATTATCCGATATTTGGATCAATACAAATACGATCGGTAGCTCGTTGATGATGCTTGGACTACTGATCAGTGGTTTCGCCAGTTCGTTTGAACGTTGGTATATTCGGATTCTTGGGGTACCAGCGATCGTCGCTGCATTTTTAGGAATCTGGGTATGTCAATCACGCTCGGCATTGATTGCGATCATCATTTTTGCTTTATTAGATATCTGGCCTAAAAGATTCTTTAAATTTATTCGTGCACCTTTTATCGGCTATTTAGCTATTTTTAGTCTGGCGCTACCGATATCCTATTTAGCTGCCACTTCTGAAGAGATCAATCTTTTCACTGGAAGAGAAGGCATATGGCTGAAATTTTATCAAACGATTTCCGAGAGTACGGAGCAACTACTGGTTGGAATGAAGCCTTTTCTTTATTTTCGTGGAGATGAGGTTTTAGGTAATCACAATAGTTATAATTCTATTTTGAATTTATATGGATTGATAGGAATCGCAATTGTAGGGATTTTATTACTTGTTTTTATTGGAAGACTAACACTGAAAGCAGATTATTCGAATGGACAGCTTACGTTCTTATGGGCATTCATGGCAGTAATGATCCAATCGTTTATGGAAGATACATTGACTTCTTTCCCTTGGGTACCTATCGGCTACTTGTTGTTAGCGATGGCAAGTCATCGTTACGATCAGCCACAGGGTAAGCAAATAAAAATACAAGAGGAAAATCAACTGTCAACTTCAAGACTTGCACGCTATCACTGAATTTGAAAATAAGGGGTGTGAGACAACAGTAACAATCAATTTCGTCTTTCACCTTAGAATCGAATAAATGGTGAGAACAGGAGCAAGCACTTCGGAAACAAGGCTGAACACTTCTGTCTCAACCTCAATCAATAAAATAAAAACGTGGGTAAGCCTTTTTTAGGCAAGCCCACGTTTTTTGCTTCATTGCAATTAAGTATCATCTTTTGTAAAATAGTAACGTTGATAAAAAGTTTACTTAATAGAAAATTAAGAAACAACGAATATCGCAGTCCTTGGCTCAATATGTGGTAAAATGGCTGTTGACTGTAATTAATTGAAACTGCTTGGAGGAACACAAATGTTGAAAGATTTGTTTTTATTTATGAAGGATATCTATCAAAATCGAAAGCTATTACTTCAATTCTCGTTAAACGATTTTAAATCACGTTTTGCGGGTTCATTTTTAGGGATTTTATGGGCGTTCATCAATCCCGTGTTTACGGTTCTCATTTACTGGTTAGTCTTTGGCTTCGGCTTGAAAGCGGCGATGACTGATGGGAAGTATCCGTTTATCGTCTATCTGATCACAGGGATGGTCCCATGGTTCTTTTTCTCAGATGCGTTTACCTCTACAACACTTGTTTTCCGAGAATACACCTATTTAGTGAAAAAAGTGGTATTCAATATCCGTATCTTACCAACAACTAAAATCCTTTCAAACCTGTACTCACATATGTTCTTTATTTTGATTGGTTTAGTCGTAACAATGGGACATGGTATTTTTCCAACGGTCATGTCTTTACAATTGATTTATTATCTATTTTGTATGGTCGCCTTTTTGACCGGATTGACGTGGTTGACCGCCTCGATTCAACCTTTTATACCAGATATCATGCAATTTATCACGATTTTACTACAGCTGATTATGTGGACATTGCCGATTCTTTGGAGTCCAAGTCAATTTAATCCAGCAATCATAAAGATTTTAAAACTAAACCCATTGTATTATGTTGTTCAAGGTTACCGTGAATCCTTCTTAAGTCAAGCTTGGTTCTGGGAACATGGTACTTATACAATCTATTTTTGGGTAGTTACATTAATCATGTTCGTAATCGGTTCCTTGGTGTTCCGTAGATTGAAACCACATTTTTCAGATGTGCTGTAAGGAGTATAGTTATGACAGAATACGCAATTAAATTAAACAACATCACTAAATCATACAATATGTATGCGAAACCGACGGATCGTTTTAGAGAAGCTTTGAATCCGTTCAAGAAATCGTACCATGATGTGTTCTATGCATTGAAAAATATTGATGTAGAGATCAAAAAAGGTGAAATGATCGGTTTTGTCGGTGAAAATGGTTCTGGTAAATCAACGATGCTCAAAATCATTACAGGCGTTTTGACTCCAACAAGTGGAACCATGGAGATCGAAGGAAAGATTTCTGCCTTACTTGAATTGGGTTCAGGTTTTAATCCAGAATATTCTGGATATGAAAATATTTATTTAAATGGAATGGTTCTTGGCTTTTCCCGTGAAGAAGTCGATGCGATGGTGGATGACATCATTGATTTCGCAGATATCGGAGACCACGTTTATCAACCTGTAAAAACTTACTCAAGTGGGATGTTCGTGCGCTTAGCTTTTGCGGTAGCGATCAATGTCAATCCAGATATTCTGATTGTTGATGAGGCACTCGCAGTAGGTGACTTGGAGTTCCAATTGAAATGTATGGAAAAATTTACGGAAATCAAAAATTCTGGGAAGACGATTTTATTTGTTTCCCATGACATCAGCTCGATCCGTCGTTTCTGCGACCGCTCTTACTGGCTAAAAAATGGTGAAGTTGTAGAATTTGGAGATACGATGGATGTGACAACCAATTACGAAAACTTCTTAAAGAAAAAATCAGTAAAAACAGTGGATCGTAACAAAAATCAAGTGGAGCGTTTTGCTGCCCCAGATATCGTCGATGTGTTAAGTGCTGAATTACTAGATGAAAACAAGCAACCGATCGATATGTTAGAACAAGGGGAAGATCTTTATGTAAAGGTCACCTATGAAGTGAAAGATGATACTATCAAAAAACCTGTGTTAGGGATTGCCCTACGAACGGTCGATAATTTCTATGTCTGTGGCTTGAATACTTTACTGGACGATATCACAATTCCTTGGGAAAAAGGAAAAAATGTCTTTTATCTCAAGTATAAGAAGTTAGGCTTACTTGCTGGCGAATACTATTTCGATGTGGCGGTTTTTGAAGAAAATGCCACCGTCCCACTAGTGTATAAAACGAAGTATATGAACTTATTTGTGACGGGTTCTTATATTGGTGAAGGGATCGTGGTCTTGGATCACCAGTGGAAAGAAGGAGATCAAAACAATGAAGTATGATTTCGAGATGGATTTAGATGAACAAAGTAGCGTAGGTAAGATTGTTGGACAAATCAAACCAGGAAGTAAAGTCTTGGAATTTGGTCCTGGCAATGGACGCATGACGAAACATTTGATCGGTGCAAAAAACTGTGAAGTAAGCATCGTTGAACTGGACAAAGAACTATTTGATTACGTCAATGAAATTGCACAAGATGGTTTTTATGGCGACATTGAAAGTTTTGAATGGGCAAAATATTATGCTGGTCAAACATTTGATTATATTTTATTTGCAGATGTCTTGGAACATTTAGTGGATCCTTTGAAGACATTAAAAAAAGTCAGAGAATTTCTAAATGAAGAAGGCGAGATTTTGATTACTTTCCCTAATCTCGTGCATAACTCTGTATTGATTCACCTCTTTAATAACGAATTGCCGTGGGCTTCGTTTGGGCTATTAGATGAAACACATAATTCATTTTATACCCACGAAGGCTTCCAAAAAGTATTTGCAAACGCTGATCTGCACATCAACATTGAAGATTATTTATATCTAGCAGTAGGGGATACTGAATTGAAGTCAGCATATACTGACTTACCAGAAGCAGTTCGTTATGATTTCAAAATGCGCCCATTTGGCGAAGTGTATCAGTATTTCTTTTCATTGAAAAAACACCCAAATGTGGAAGCTAAAATCAATTCACCGCAAAATTCAAATTATGTCAAAATGATGGAAATCATCAAAAAGAGTACGCAAGAAGAAATATTACAGATCCCGTTCAATAATTATACGGGAGAAAACCAAGTATTGACTTTTCCACTGACAGAAGAACCGGCAAGTTTTATTTTTCAATTTGAAAAGCAACCAAGCTACCTTGAGTTCAGTGTTGAAGTAGACGGAGTAAAGCTTGATTTTATCGCATCGAATGCGGTCATCAAAACAGCGACAGACTGTTATATTTTTGATGGATCAGAAGCACCAAGACTAGAATTGACCGATATAAGTGGAGAAACGATCAAAATCTCTTGCCATTATCGATTCATTGGTGAATTACCAGCAACGATGGCTGAAGTCCTTAGAGAAATCAAACCTATGGCTGCTGTTCAAAAAGAATTATCTGCTGAAAACGAGAGATTAACAAAAGAAAACCAGCACTTACAAATAGAGAATAAAGAGCAGACGAAAGTCTTGAAGACTACGACTGATCGATATTTTGACTTGTTGCAACCTAACAATTGGGCAATAAAGCCAAAAGGACGATTGGTGAGACCAAAAGAAACGGCAAAAAAAATCCAAGCCAAAGAACTTTCTCTTTGTGTCGACGAAAAAAATTGGGATCCAGAAACAAAATTACTCAAAATCATTGGATGGGGAATTTCAAATGCGGAACGTAAACCTTTATCTTATAAGTTGTCTGTAGATCAATCACCATTCTTCGAGGTTCAGCAGATTGAGCGAGCCGAAGTGAATGAAGCCGAAAAACTTCCTCCCCACACAAAAGCTGGTTTTGAGATCCAGATAGCGTGTGAACAAGAAAAATCATTTTTGATCGAATTGATTGCAGAAAATGGGCAGTCTTGGCTAGTTGAAATATAAATAACTTATTAGGTAAAGGAGTACCAAACCAGTGCAAAAAAAAGAAATTGCTGTATTTATCGATAAAATCACTCGTGAGCGGGCGACCGGCGATTTATTGATCGTTGGTTGGGCAATCGATGAAGTAACGAAAGAAATACCGACGATCCAAGTTGAAAAAGAAAATATTATAGCAAAAAATACACCAGTCGTTCGTTTAGATATCAATCATCTCTATGATTTGGACGTAAAGACGCAAAGTGGTTTTAATCTTCGATTATCTGGAAAGATGAAGGGGAAAGCAATTTTAGATTTTCAAACGAAAGATCATCAAAATGGAATATCCATCAAATTGAATGGACGTTATCCTTATGATGATGGCATCGAGTCGAGTTTGGAAAAGAAAAAACGATTGTTAAAAAAAGGCTTGAACTATGCTCGGACGCATGGCCTAAAAAAGGCTGTACGTCGTGTGAAAATGGAATTGAAACCAGGTTCGATCGACTATGCGCAATGGATCGCTAAGCATGAACAAATTGACGTTGCAGCACAAAAAACAAAAGCGCAAGCCTTTGCCTATCGTCCATTGATTTCTGTCGTGATGCCAGTTTATAACGTAGAAATCAAATGGCTAGAAAAATGTATCGATTCTGTGATTGCTCAAACATATGACCATTGGGAATTGTGTATCAGTGATGATGCCTCTACCGATCCTAAAATCCATAAATGTTTAGAACGTTATCAGCAAAAAGATCCACGGATCAAAGTTGTCTTTCGTGAAGAAAACGGTCATATTAGTTTAGCCACGAACTCTGCACTTGAGATCGCTGAAGGAGAATTCATGGCACTACTTGATAACGACGACGAACTTCCTGTCAATGCATTGTTTGAAGTAGTCAATGTCTTGAATGATCGGCCAGAACTTGATTTGATTTATAGTGATGAAGATAAGATCGATGCTGATGGCAATCGCTTCGATCCTCATTTTAAAGCAGACTGGTCACCTAATACGTTGATGGGAAATAACTATATTTCTCATTTAGGCGTCTATCGATTAAGTATCGTCAAAGAACTAGGTGGCTTCCGAAAAGGCTATGAAGGTTCACAAGATTATGACCTAGTTCTCCGTTTTACAGAAAAGATCCCAGCAGATCATATTTATCATATCGATCGTGTCCTTTACCATTGGCGTACGATTCCAGGATCAACAGCTAGTAGTGGTGAAGCTAAAAGTTATATTTACGATTCTGGTGTGAAAGCTTTGACGGATGCATTAGCTCGCAGGAATATCAAAGGTAATGTGCGTCCAGGAAGAATCTCAGGGTTTTATGAGATCAATTATGATGTCCTACAAGAGGAGCTAGTCAGCGTCATCATCCCAACCAAAAATGGGTATGACGATTTGAAAATGTGTATTGATTCGATCATCGAAAAAACGACCTATCCTAACTACGAGATCATTGTAGCTGATAACGGTAGTACTGATCCTAAGATGCAAAATCTTTTTGACTCCTACAAGGAACAACTGAAAGAACGCTTCATTGTAGAGTTGATCGATATTCCCTTCAACTATTCTCGCATCAATAACCTTGCGGCTGAAAAAGCTAGTGGAAAGTATTACTTATTCCTGAACAATGATACCGAAGTGATTGCTCCTAATTGGATGACAACAATGGTCTCATATGCTCAGTTTGATTCGATCGGCTGTGTTGGCGCCAAACTTTACTATCCAGATGATACGACTCAACATGCGGGTGTACTCGTTGGAATCGGTGGCGTCGCTGGTCATGCGTTGAATAATTATGACCGCACACATTGTGGCTATTTCGGACGATTAGTGATCGACGTCGATTATTTAGCAGTGACTGCCGCTTGTATGATGGTCAAAGCAGATGATTTCAAAGCGGTGGGTGGCTTCGATGAGACATTACAAGTTGCCTTCAATGATGTAGACTTATGTCTTAAAGTCTATGAATTGGGTCGAAACAATGTATATGCTCACCAAGTTGAGCTTTATCACTTTGAGTCAAAATCTCGCGGGTACGAAGATACGCCGGAAAAGCAGAAACGCTTTGCGGGTGAAATCAAAAAAATGCAAGATAAATGGCCCAAATATATCGCACATGATCCTTTCTATAATGACAATTTGACAAAACAAGGAATTGGCGATTTTTCATTACGACCAGATTAACGAGTAGTTGATATACCTTAGGAGAGACTTGGAGAATATTCAAGTTTTACTTAAGGTATATTTTTGTATGCCCATTTTTATAGCAGAATCAAGCACATAAATCTGTCGTGAAAAACTTTGAATTTAGGTTACAATTTGGTTATTCACTATGTTTTTAAAGTGTGCTATGGTAAGATGATAGAGGTATTATTTTGTGGTTAGGAGTGTATACATGAATAAAAATGGAGAATGGAATGCTGCTCGTCGGATATTCATTATCATGCTGGATGTCTTAGTTTACAATGCAGCGATATATATAAGTTTCTTATTGAAATTTCAAGGAGAAATTCCCACACGGAATTTTGAGACCTTTCAACATTCTGCAGTGTTTATATCTATCATCTTTATCGTCTTGAATATTTTATTAGGGGCATACGTCTTCTATAATCGGATGATCAGTGACATTATATTTGTGACTGTAATAGGGCAAGTATTGATGTCTTTAGGTGTAATGGTGGTAACTTTCGCTGGTCGATGGTTTGCCTTTCCACGGGCAGTTATTCTTTTATCTTTGGTAGTAGGAACAGTTTTACTGAGCTTATACCGTATCTTGGTCTACAAATTATATTTGAAAGTCAGTAGAGACAAGAAAGTAGTGATCGTTGGACTTGAAAAAGATGTTGCTCCAGCAATCCAAAATTTCCAATCTAAAAAAAATAATAAACATAAAGTTGAAGCGGTCATTATCGATAACTATTATGAAAACATCAAGAAGATGATCGATACGATCGATATCGTCTACTTGTCATCACATATTGAAGAAAATGAAAAAATCAAGATCTATCAATTAGTTACTAAGAAGGAAAAAAAATTATTCTTGAATACGACTTTTGAGAATTTAACAATGATCAATCCAAACATTATGAACTTTGAAGATGAAAGTATCATTGAAGCTTCTGGTTTCAAGATACAACCAGAAGATGAATTGTTCAAACGCTTATTCGATATTATCATCTCCTTTATCTTACTGATCCTTGCATCACCTTTCATGTTGCTTACAGCAATACTAGTCAAAGTGACTTCACCAGGACCAGTGATCTATAAACAAGTCCGTATCACTAAAAATCAAAAAGAATTTTCAATCTATAAATTCCGGTCAATGACAGCGACAGCGGAAGCAAAATCAGGGCCTGTCTTAGCGAAAAGTAATGATGCTCGAGTAACACCGGTCGGTAAATTTATCCGTGCTGTACGTTTTGATGAATTGCCACAGATTTTTAATGTGTTAAAAGGCGATATGTCGATTGTCGGACCACGCCCAGAAAGACCTTTTTTTGTGGATCAATTCAATGCAGAAAATCCTTATTACTATTTGAGACATAATGTCCGTGCAGGCATCACCGGCTATGCCCAAGTTTATGGGAAATATGTTTCTGACTATAACAGCAAGTTACGCTTTGATTTGTTGTATATCAAAAAATATTCGTTAATGATGGATCTAAAGATTTTATTGCAAACGATCAAGATCCTTTTTGATAAAATGTCTTCCCAAGGGTTAGAAGAGGATGAAAATGCCAGCTCATTAAAAGAAATAGATTTTCCCCAAGAAAAAATTTATAGTTGAGTTGGAGGAGCTGAAAAATGAAAAAACCGATTTTCAGTATTATCGTTCCTGTCTATAATGCCGAAGATACGATCGAGCGTTCGATTAATAGATTGCAATCGTTAGAATTTAATGATTATGAAGTAATATTAGTGAATGATGGCTCTACGGATAAAACAGAACAGTTAATCCATCAATTAGTCGACAAAAATCCTAAGTTTCAATGGGTGACAACTAAAAACCAAGGACCAGGATTTGCACGTAATGAGGGGCTCAATCGTGCGAGGGGTGAATACATCCTCTTTTTTGATGCAGATGACACTCCGAATCGAGCAGTATTAAAAGAATATGAACAACTTTTGAAAAAACAACCGAATGCTGATTTGATTGTGAGTTCCTTCATATTTCGAACTATTGATGATGAAAAAGTAATCTCTGAAAAGATAAATCAGGTCACCGAACATCGATATACGAAACGAGAAGAATTTTTGCAAGATATGTACACATTGATGAATCAGCAACTGATGTATGTTGTTTGGAATAAATGCTACCGTAAATATTTGTTAGAAAAATATAGTGTTCGATTCAAAAATTATAGTAGTTGTGAAGATCGAATTTTTAATTTAGATTATTTTGAATACTGTGATGAGGTCCTAATGAATCCTAGTATTGTTTATACCTATGAATTTCAAGGTGGCAAAGGAATAACAAATAAATATAATAAAAATAAGTTTCAAACATTTGAAGACTTTTATTTACGAGCAAATGAAGTGACAAATAATAATAATAAAGCAGGAATGGCTTCCCTTTTATTAAAAGGAACAACGTCAGTTCTTTTATCGATTGCTGAAACGTATCAGTTAACTAATATTGAAAAGAGACATGCAATAAAAGAAATTTTAAATAGTGATGTAATAAGAGAAGCGCGCTCGATTGCGTGTACTGATTCGATCATTAAAAAATTGACAAAGTTTTATTTCAACCTACCAAGTACAATCGCTTATCATACTATTATTTTTGCAAATAAGATCCAGCGAATTAGCCCGCGATTAATCGCTTTATTAAAAAGAAAATATTAAGTTCTTACAGTTAGTTAAGATCACGAAAAGGAGAAAAACATTTTATGAATATTGCTTTATTAACTGCTTCAGGTACTGGAACTAGAACAGGACAAGATATTCCAAAGCAATTCATCCATGTGAATAATATTCCAATCCTAGTTTATACACTGAAAGCTTTTGAAGAACATCCAGAGATTGATGAAATTTGTGTGGTTATTTTAAAAGGTTGGGAAGAAATGCTGACTGCTTATGCTAAGCAATTCAATATCACAAAACTAAAGTATATTGTTGAAGGTGGTAATTCTGGACAAGAATCAATATATAATGGATTGAAAGAAATCTACAAAAAAAGAGCAAAAGATGATGTTGTATTGATCCATGATGGTAATCGACCTATGGTCAGTGAAAAAATCATCAGTGAGAGTATTGCAGTTTATAAAGAAAATGGAAATGCTGTAGCTGTTATTCCTTGTACAGAAGTTGTTTTCACATTAGAAGAAAAAGGAGAGACAAGTTCAGTAAATTCATTGAATCGAGATCTTTTAGTTCGTACACAAACACCGCACACGTATCAATTGGGTGAAATTATCGAAACCTACCAATTAGCAGAAGAAAAAGGAATTAATGATATGGCAGCTTCATGTCAGTTGATGCAAGTTTTAGGAAAAAAATCTTACTTTTCACCTGGATCAGAGAAAAATTTAAAAATCACTACTCTAGAAGATTTAGAAATTTTTAAAGCATTATTGAATTCAACAAATGATGACTGGATCAAGTAAGGAAGGTAAGAAAATGAATCTATTAGAAAACGAAACTTATCTTTCAAATCTAAAAATGTGTGTTCAAGAAACTACTGATATATTTCAAAAATTCAAAGATAAATCTGTCATGATCACAGGAGCAAGCGGATTGATTTGTTCTGCGGTGGTCGATTTATTGATTATCGCTAATCAAGAACTTGATTTGCAGATGACAGTATATACTCTTGGAAGAAATATCGAAAGATTAAAAACACGTTTTTCTACTTATTCGGCAAGTAAATGCATTGTACCAGTATTGTATGATGCGACGAAAGAGTTCACTTTTACTAATAAGGTAGATTATATTATTCATGGCGCGAGTCATGCGAGTCCTGAACTTTATTCAGAAAAACCTGTAGAGACAATGCAAGGCAATATTTTTGGGCTAAATTCATTATTGGAATTTTCAAAGAAAGAACAAGTTGATAGACTGTTATATGTATCATCAAGTGAAGTCTACGGAGAATTTAGTACAGATAGACCTTTACTTGAATCTGATTATGGTTATATTGACCTATTGAATCCACGCTCTTCTTATTCTATGGGGAAACGTGCAGCTGAAACATTATGTGTTAGTTATTTAAAAGAATACTCAGTCAAGAGTGTAATTGTTCGTCCAGGACATATTTATGGTCCTTCAGCAAAACAAGAAGATAAACGTGTTTCCTCAGCATTTGTTTTAGATGCTTTGAAAGGTAAAAAAATTATTATGAAAAGCACAGGTAGCCAAATAAGATCCTATACTTATAGTCTGGATTGTGCTACTGCCATGCTATATGCACTTGTTAAAGGAAATCCTGGAGAAGCCTACAATATATCCAATCCATGTTCAATTATCAGTATTGCAGAGATGGCTAAAACGATTGCGGAAATTGGGAATGTTGATTTGGAGTTTGATTTGCCTACTGCAGGTGAAGCAAAACAATTCAATCCTATGAATAACTCCAGCTTGAATAGCGAAAAGCTGAGTGCTCTAGGATGGAAAGCATTTTTTGATGCAAAAGATGGATTTAAGAATACTTTGGATATCTTATCAGAAAGTATCTCATAAAAATTCGATACTTTTAACCGTTATAGAGTATTAAATATAGAAAAATAGGTGATCAAGTGAACAAAGTGAAAAGAGTGTTACATTTTCAGGGGAGAATGGGCAAAGGTGGAGCCGAATCCTTCATGATGAATCTATATAGAAGAATCGACCGTCGTAAAGTACAGTTCGATTTTTTGATTTATGATGATTTTGCACATGTGACAGATTATCATGAAGAGATAAAAAAAATGGGTGGAAGAATATTTGTAGTGACTAATCCCAAAAAAAACATCATAAAGTATTGGTTTGAGGTTAGAAAACTTTTAGCAGAACAGCATTTCGATATCGTTCATAATGAAGTGTATTTTGGCGGAGGAATCAACCTGTTATTAGCTAGAAAACGAGGAATAACACAACGAATAGCACATAGTCATGCCACTAGTGACGGAAAATCGTCTAATTTTTTAATGAATTTACTAAGGAAATATTTACATCATTTACTTATTAAAGAAGCAACTGATTTTTTAGCTGTTAGTAAAGAAGCTGGAGATAGCTTATTTCAAGGTCATCCTTATGAGATTATTCATAATGGTATTGATTTATCATTGTATAAGACGGATGAAGATGTACGTGCTGAGAAAAGAGCAGAGCTGGGACTTTCCCCAAATGATTTTGTTATCGGGAATATTGGACGTCTCGAAAAGCAAAAAAATCAAACCTATCTCATTGATATCGTTAGCGAACTATTACAAAAGAAACCAGATGCAAAATTGTTGATTGTTGGAGCGGGTTCGTTGCAAAAAAGTTTAGAGAAACAAATAACTGAATTGAACCTATCAAAAAATGTGTACTTGCTAGGTGAAAGAAATGACATTCCAGAGTTGTTTCAAGCTATGGATGTATTTTGTATGACATCTTTGTACGAAGGTCTTCCAATGGTCGGCTTAGAGGCTCAGGCAAGTAGGAAAAAACTCGTATTATCTAGTACGATTTCTCCAGACACGAAATTGACTCCAAACGTTACTTTTATTGGTCTTGATGAAGCTAAGGCAACTTGGTGTGAAGCAATTTTAAGTCAGCCTTGGAATAATGAAATAACACAAGAATTAATGGAATATGATGTTAGCCATACATTACAACAAATGTTAAAGGTATACAAGGTTTATTAGAGGGAGTAAAAAATGTCTGATTATTTAAGTACAAAAGAAATCCATGAAGGTTTGCTAGATTTATTAAAATTTTTTGATCAGTTTTGTCAAGAACACGATATGACATATTTTTTAGCTGGAGGAACCTTACTAGGGGCCATTAGACATAAAGGTTTTATTCCATGGGATGATGATGCAGACATCATTATGCCAAGAAAAGATTACAATAAACTTATCAGCTTAGCACATAAATTGCCAGATTTTCTAGAAATAAAAGCTTTAGAAATCGATAATAAATGGGAATATGCTTTTACAAAAATAAACGATACACGAACGTATATCGATGATGATTATCGAGTTGCCCAGCATGGATTATTTTTAGATATTTTTCCGATTGATTCTGTACCAGAAAAAACTTTTAGCCAAAAATTTTTAGTAAAAAGAATGAAGTTATTAGATGTTTTTAGAGGTGCAGAGAGTAAGAAAAAGTTTAAACCAGAAGAAAAATTTATTTTTATCAAAAAAATGATTGCTAAGTATGCTAGACGTAAGGGTGCGAATCACTTTGCTAGGAAGATGGATCAACTCGCTAAAATTACGAATGAGCGACAGATTGATTCTAGTTTAAAAGGAGTAAGTGTATCAACAATTTATGGAGTGAGAGAATTTTTGCCATCTAGTACTTTTTCTGAAGCTATCTATGTAGAGTTTGAAGACGCGAAGTTATCGATCCCAAAAAATTACAAAGTTTATTTAGAGAGTCTATATGGAGATTACATGCAATTGCCACCTTTAGAAAAGCAAAAAGGAGATCACTATAAAATAAAAAGACATAAGAAAGAAAAGTAGGTAATATAAATATGAGAGATAAATCTTTTACAGTTTCAGTGATTATGCCGACTTATAATGGTGAAAAAAATATCATTGAACAATTAGAATCAATCAAAAATCAAGAACGTATGCCTGATGAAGTATTATTATGTGATGATGGTTCAACCGATCGCACGGTTGAGATCGTAACTAATTTTATAGAAGAAAACCAATTATCTGGATGGCAGTTGTTGATCAATGAGGTAAACATCGGTTGGAGAGAAAATTTCATCCGCTTGATTCACCAAGCAAAGGGGGATGTGATTTTTTTTAGTGACCAAGATGATATTTGGTACCCGCACAAAATTAAACATATGTCTGAAAAGATTATGTCGGACCCGGAAAATATAAAAGTACTAGTTTCTAATTATGATGAGCTACTTGAAGAAAATGGTGTCTCTTATCCATGTGAAAAGAGAAAGATACCGACAAAACAACCAAATGATTATATTTATTTTTCTAAAAAAAATGTATTTTTAAATCGACCAGGATGGGTTTATGCTTTTCAAAAAGACTTTATTCCGACTTTCGATGAGTTTCTCGAAACATCACTTTATCCAGTTCATGATATGGCGATGTGGTCTACAGGTGTTTTAACAGACAAGTTGTATCTACTAGATGAAAAAACAGGATTATGGCGAAAACATGGAAGTAGTGCCATGCAAATTGAAAATGAAGAAACAGAAAAAACTGCAGAAACTAAGAAAAATATACGTTTAGGAAAACTGGAGTTATTAAAAATTCTAACAGAATCAAATTTGAATTTTGTTCAACGAGTTGATGTGCCAAATAAAGAGTATAAAATAAAAACATTGAAAGCTTTATTAAAGGAATTAGAAACAAGATTAAAGATTATCGAAGAAGATAAACCAATGGCTGTGTTGACATCTTGGAACTCTTATACAGTTTTGCATTCTTTTCTAGCTGATATCTTATACTTTACAAAAAGCAGAGTGAATAAAAAATACCGGTAATTAATGGAGGAAAATACATGTCCAATAATAGTCTGTCGCCTAAAGATATATATTCTTTTTTTAGAGATCATTTAAAAGTATATGTTGTTTCATTTATAGTAAGTTTACTTCTTGTAGGTGGGTTATTCTTCTATTCAAATTATTCTCAAAGTAAGATTGAAAATAATAATCAAATAAATCGTCCATTATTCTCATTTATTTTAGAAAATAGTCAAGGTAACATCATGACTGCTTCAGGGGCTGTAAAACAAGTATTTTTAACTAGTTTACAGGAAAAAAATCAATTTTCAGATGAGACACTTGAAAAATTAAGTGTAGGATACAATGATATCCAAAATACGATTGATGTTCAGTTTACAGATGATGTCCCAGAGCAAGAACAAAAACAAATATCTGAATTATTGCAAAAGGAAATGACTAATAACGAGTTACCATTTTTTGATAATAAAACGTTCTATTATATCAACAAAGATATCCAATTTAATAAAACATTGCCAGCACAAGTGAGTGAAGGAATTAGTACAAAAAAAATCATTTTATTAGTATTAGTAATGATAGTTATTACATTGGGTCTAGGAACTCTTTTAGTAAGTTGGAAAGAGTACAGAACCAAAGTTATCACGCAAAAATTCACACTGGGAAATGATGTTCAAGCGATTGATATCAATTCCTTAGACTTATCAACAGTAGAAGAAAAACTAAATATTATCAATTCACTATTGAATGGCACATCTGAAAATAAATTTTTGGTTTTAGAAGAAAATAATACCATTGATAAAAATAAAATTTCCAAGCATGATGATACAAATATTTATTCAAATTTGAATCATATTATTGAGCCTGTGTCGTTTAAACCAGATGAAATTTTAATTGTTTGTTTTAAGAAAAATACGACAAAAAAATGGTATAGAGAACAATTAGAGATTGCAAAAGCTTTAACTAATATCATTAAAATAATCTATATATAAGGAGAACAGCATTGTACATTTATGTAGGAACATTCGCACTGCTAGCGGTATTGTCAGTTTTGGAATATTTTACTAGAAAAAAAATATTTTTTTATGCTGGTATCGTATTTTTAACGTGTTTAGCAGGTTTTAGATTTTCTACGGGATATGATTTTTCTTCCTATAACAATTTTTTTGATAGGTTAATTAATTGGGATAAAATATTCGATGGTAGTATTGATGCAGAACCTGGATATCTTTTATTAAATTATATCGTACGTGAGCTAGGAATGAATTTTTCAACTTTTATCTTATTATTTTCTATAATAAGCATGTTATTGCTCGCTTATGCACTTAATAATTATTTTCCGGTTCCATCAATTGCACTACTTTATTACTACTCTAGATTTTTTCTAGTACGTGATATGGGGCAAATAAGATCTTCTATTGTGGCTATCATATTCTTATTGGCTTTACCAGCGTTCAAAAAAAGAAATTTAAGAAATATTATTCTACTTTCGTTAGTAGGTTCATTATTTCATATTGTTTCTATTTTTATTATTCCTGCGTATCTTTTCGTACAGATTGTTAAAGAGATCAACGTCCCTAAAGAAATATTTCTGATTTCATCTAGCGCATTTGTAGGAATCATTTTCTTTTTCCCAAATTTATTTAGGTTTATGATTCCAGATCGTTACTATGGTTACTTATCTGGGTACTATGCACAAGGTAGTTGGATTTTTAATCCGGTATTCATAATGCAATTAGTCATACTGATTGGCGCAACTATTTTCGTAAAAAACAACAATACAGTTTTTACAGAAAACTTTAATATAATATTGTCTTTATATTGCTTATCGACGATTCTGTTAGTGTGTTTCGGACCTTTAGCAACAATTGGTGGAAGAATCAGTACAATATTTTCAACAGTAGAAATTTTTATCGTACCCATTGTATTGGAGAAACTTTTTAAAAATAAATTTCTATTCTTAATAACTTTTATTTTGTTCAGCTTCTGTATATTTATTTTGATTTTTATTGTTTCTGGAGCATATAATTCATATGTCCCATACAATACGATATTCTTTAAATAATTAATAGTATTCAATAGATTAGCTTAAATACTACTAAGGTTAATTTGTAAGAAATATAGAGGCACAAGCACTATATATAAGATGGTTTTATTAAATAGTATGACAAAGTAGGTATTAATAATGAATGATAAAGCAAGAAACGTAATGAAAAACTTATACTATACTGTAGCTGCAAATTTTGCTACTTTAGGAATATCAGTGCTATTAAATCTATTTGTGCCAAAACTTTTAGGTGTTACTGAATATAGCTATTGGCAACTTTATGTTTTTTATTCGTCTTATGTAGGTTTTCTACATTTTGGTTGGATTGATGGCATCTACTTAAAAATTGGCGGAGAAGAATATGATCAGTTGAATAAACGAGATTTGGGTACGCAGTTTTGGTATCTAATGATCTTTGAACTATTCTTATCTTTCTTTGTAGCTATATGGGCCTGGTTGTTTCTTCCTCATTCTGAGCAATCAGTCATACTTATCTTAACAGCAATAGTGTCAGTCGTGACGATTATAAAAACATTTGTTTTATATATTTTCCAATCGACGAATCGAATCAAAGAGTATGCACAACTATCAAGAAATGATCGATATCTATATGTTTTATTTATTGCTATTTACTTTTCTTTAGGTGGTAGAAATTTCTTCTGGTTGATTTTATTAGATATCCTTTCTAAATTGTTGGTAACATTATGGGGAATGTCTTTGATTAAAGATATGTTAAATGTCAAATTAATCAATTTACGAGTTTTATTCCCAGAAATATTAGATAATATCAATATTGGTAGTAAATTAATGATTAGTAATATTGCGAGTATGCTGATTATTGGAACAATCCGTTTTTTTGTGCAACAAAAATGGACAATCGAAACATTTGGTAAGTTATCATTCACACTAAGCCTTTCAAATATGTTTTTGACGTTCATCAATGCCATTGGCATTGTTATGTTTCCTTTATTAAGAAGGACGAATAAAGAGAGATTGCCTGAATTGTTTCGAATTCTTAGAGGATTATTTGTCCCATTAACGTACGGATTACTAATATTTTATATTCCTGCAAAAATCATTTTAAGTTTATGGTTACCGGAATATGCAGAAAGTCTTAGGTTTATGGGGATTTTATTCCCAATTGTCATTTATGAAGGAAGAATGTCATTACTGATCAATACGTATCTAAAAACTTTGAGAAAAGAAAAAACGATTTTATTTGTAAATATCATTACGTTAGGAGTAACATTACTTGCGTCTTTATTTGTGATTTTCATTGTTGGAAATTTAGATTTGACTGTTTTACTCATTTTAATTAGTTTGGCCCTACGTTGTAATCTGGCTGAATTTTTCTTATACAAAGATTTGCGATTAACAATAGGTTGGAAGCATGTTATTGAAACATTATTAACTGTGCTATTTATTTTAAGTAACTTACTATTCAATGCATCTTTTACAAGCATGGTTGTATACGTCGTTATTTATATTGTATATCTTGCTTTTATACATCGATCAATTATTGCTAGCTATAAAGATTTTCGTATTTTACTAAAAGAACGTTAATCTAAATTTCTGTATAAAATCATTCATAAAAACGTCTCGTAAAAAATATTTTATTTTCTACGAGACGTTTTCGATTACACTGCATAGTGTTCAATATCTTATCATGGTAAAATAGGTTTATATTTTTTAATAAATAATTGGAGTGAATAAAGTGGATAAAATATTAATTACCGGTGGAGCCGGGTTTATCGGTTCAACATTGGCAAATCATTTAGGAGATCATAACGATATTGTAGTTATTGATGATTTATCAATGGGGAATAGAGAGAATTTAGATCAAACAAAAAAAATCACTTTTATTGAAGGTGATGTCAGTGATAAGCAAAAAATGGAAAAGATTATGCAATCTCACCGATTTGACTATATCTTCCATTTAGCTGCTATAGCTAGTGTTGCTGATTCCGTTGAACGTCCATTGGAAACTCATCGAGTGAATTTTGATAGTGTCTTGATGTTACTTGAGTTGATTCGTAAGTATCAGCCAAATTTAAAGCGTATTGTATTTAGCTCTTCTGCAGCTGTTTATGGAGATGAACCAACACTACCTAAAAAAGAAGAGTCAGTTATTCGACCGTTGACGCCTTATGCTATTGATAAATTTGCCGCTGAACAATATGTACTTGATTATTGCCATTTGTATGATGTGCCAGGAACTGCGGTACGTTTCTTCAACGTATACGGTCCAAATCAAAATCCAAATTCGCCATATAGTGGGGTGATCTCGATTTTAGTGGATCGCTATAAAAAGCAACTTGCTGATGAAAAAGCGTCATTTACTTTATTCGGCGATGGCAGTCAATCAAGAGATTTTGTCTATGTTGAAGATGTTGTGCAAGCTTTATTACTTGTTTCTAAAGAAGAAAAAGCACTAGGGCAACAATTCAATGTTGGAACGGGAAACAGTACAACTTTACTTGAGTTGATCCAGACAATCAATCAGATTCTTGAAGTTGAATTACTGTTAGATTATCAAGAGGAGAGAGTAGGAGATATCCACGACTCTTTAGCTGATATCACTAAGCTTTCAGCACTAGGTTACCAACCTAAACATAGCATACTTGATGGCATGAGAAAATATTTAGCAACAGAAATAAATACGACAAAATAATAAATTTTCTTTATTCAGGAAACAACAGAGAAAACCTTGTATCAAGCCAAATTGCTTATACAAGGTTTTCTTCGTTCTTATTCAATTATCACAGATGACAGGTCAACACATTGCTTATTCATCATTTCCCATCAATTTATAAATCTGATCTCTAAGATCGGTGGCAGTTGTTTTATATTTTTTATCGGCTTGGATATTACTTTCTAGCACAACTGCATCAGAGGTATCTTTTTTCATTGCTAATACCGCATGGAAACGATTGATGTTTCCTTGAGCAAATATTGTATCCCTTCCACTATAGACCCCACCATTATATGGACGCCCACTCAAATTCTTTCCCCATAGAGAAAAAAGTAAATCTTTTGGAATCAATTGCCCTTTTAATACTTTTGTAAAAAATTCATTCAAATCATAGACGGACATACTGATATTCCCAGTTCCTAATTCATTACGTATATCTGTTTCAGATTCAGTCAAAGCTTGATGATAATCATCGTCTGGACTCATTTGATAAGAGACTGCGTGTTCTGAAGTGTTTTTGACTTGGTCATAGAAGGTCGTCTGTTTCAATTGTAAGGGAGTGATGATTTGATCATACACCAACTTTTCGTATGGCTGATGGGTCAATTTCATTAAAATACCTGTTAGTAATGTGAAATTCAATGGTTCATATTTGTAACTTTGATCATTGGTATATTCGAGATGGTCTATGGCAAACTGGATCACCTCTTGGTCATTCATTGGTACGGTCGGAGAAGCTGTTTTTTTCAATCCTGATCGCATATATAATAAATCTTTGATAGTGATTTTATTGCTACCGTTGATTTGGGGATAAAATTTAGCCAGTTTTGTATCTAAAGAAAGTTTCCCTATATCCACTTGTTTTAGAATCAGTAGCGCAGTCATTGCTTTTTGGATCGAACCAATTTGATAATACAGAGATGGAGTATTTGGTTGCTGTGCTTCTTCGTTAGCGTATCCGTAGCCCTTTTCAAGGATCACTCGATTGTTTTTACGAATATAGACAGATCCGACATAATCATTTTTTTGTAACAATTGGTCGATTTGATCGTCAAGGACCTTTTCGTCTTTGGTCAAATCTAGGGAATCGTTTGCCACTTGAATCGAGGCGGATACTCTTGACTGTGCCATTTCATAGGTAGACCAAGTGATGATTCCAATAGTGACGACTAAAATGAATAAGCAGATTTTTTGAGAGAAAGAAAAATGGGAAGCTTGTTTTCTTCTTAAATGTTTCCTTTTGTTCATGTATATCAATCCTTCCTGTCTAAGAGCTTAGTGAATAAATGAAGCAGATTATTGTTATTTAGTAAATAAGAATCATTTTATTTTCTATTTTAAGCCGAAGAGAATCGATTTACTACTTACAATTTTGACATAAGAATTGTTAAAAATAATTCACCTCTGCCTGAATTTCATGTATAATGAATAAAGTTATGAAGTTGATAGTAAGGAGGAGTTGTTTTGTCAGAAAACAAACAACATCCAGATGAGAAGAGACGACGACAAAAGAATGCAACTGATTCGACAGATGTAGTCAGTAAGCGAAAAGACCTACGTAAAAAAGAAGATAAAATCGTAGGAAAAATTATTTTAGTGATTGCGCTTACGTTGCTAATTATTGGATGTGTATTTGGTTTTACGGTCTATCGCTATATCGATAGTGGCTTAAAACCTTTAGACCCAGAGAATGAACAATTGGTTTCGATCGAAATCCCTAGTGGCTCTTCAAATAAGCAAATCGGAGAGATTTTAGAACAAGACCATATCATCAAGAGCGGTATCGTATTTAATTATTATACAAAATTTAAAAATATGACTGGCTTTCAGGCTGGCTTCTACCAATTAGCCCCTAACATGACGTTAGATGAAATCGGTAAACAGCTCCAAGAAGGTGGAACCTCAGAACCTACAGAAGTGGCAGATGGGAAAATCACGATACCAGAGGGATATGATGCAGAGCAGATTGCAGAACGAGTAGCTAAAATCACTGGAAAAGACAAGCAAGAATTTTTAGATCTACTAAAAAATGAAGCCTTTTTCACTGAGTTAACTCAAAAATATCCTGATTTATTAGAAAGTGCAGCTAAGGCAGAAAACACCAAGTATCGCTTAGAAGGTTACTTATTCCCAGCGACTTATGATTACTATAAAGATATGTCACTCAAAGATTTGATCATTCAGATGGTCAATAAAACGAATACCGTGTTACAACCATACTTCTCTACGATCAAGCAGCAAAATCATACGGTTCAAGAAATCATGACACTTGCTTCATTGATCGAAAAAGAAGGCGTATCTGAATCAGACCGTAAAAATATTGCTAGAGTTTTCTTTAATCGGATTGACATAGGGATGCCATTACAATCAGATATTTCTATTTTATATGCGTTAGGCGAACACAAAGAATTTGTCTCTTATGAAGATACGGCAGTCGATTCACCATATAATCTGTATACAAATAAGGGATATGGGCCAGGACCATTCAACAGCCCAAGTGAAGCAGCTATTCAAGCTGTGATTGAACCTGCAGAGAATGATTATTATTATTTCGTCGCAGATATCTCTACAGGTGAGGTTTATTTTGCAAAAACATATGAAGAGCATATGGAATTAGTACAAAAATACGTAAATAATTAAAATTGAGCGTTATCTGTAACTTTATTTATTTTTAGAAAAACATTTACATTTTAGAAAAAGCATGGTAATCTTTTTTGGACTGTAGTCCGTAAAAGATTACCTTTTGCGGTATTCCATAGAAAAAGGAGAAGAGTTATACATGGTAGAAAAAGTATATCCTATGACGCTTGAAGGAAAAGCGAAATTAGAGCAAGAATTAGAAGAATTAAAAACAGTTAAACGGGGAGAAATCATTGAACGAATCAAGATCGCCCGTGGCTTTGGTGATTTATCTGAGAACTCAGAATATGAAGCAGCTAAAGATGAACAAGCTTTCGTAGAAGGACGTATCACGACAATCGAGAATATGATCCGTTTTGCACAGATCATTGACAATGATGGCGTTGATTCGGATGAAGTATCTATTGGTAAAACAGTGACGTTCATTGAGTTACCAGATGGTGAAGAAGAAGAGTATACGATCGTGGGAAGTGCTGAGGCAGATCCTTTCTCAGGAAAGATCTCAAATGATTCCCCGATCGCACAAGCTTTGATCGGCAAATATAAAAATGATGAAGTAACGATTTCAACACCTGGTGGCGATATGCAAGTAAAAATCGTCAAGGTCGCGCAAGCATAAGTTGAAATGTAGACACAGATAATCAATTATTGGTTTGTCTATACAAAAAGGTCTGGGACCATGACACAAAGTCCCAGGCCTTTTACTGTAGAAAGCGATAGTTACATCTAAAGTCCTATAGCATCTCAAAACAAAAATAGGTATGATAAAAAAGAGAATGAAAAGGAAAGGAGAATAGCGATGAATAGCTCTTGGCGCTTTTTTATAGTAGTAGAAGCCTTACTATTGATCTTTGCAGTTTGGCAAATCGTAAATAATGTTGAATTATTACTATTAGTTTTATTTGGTATTTTTAATATCTATCTTGCATTGCGAAAATCACCGAGATCGGGGTTTCAAAATTTTCAATTTGTACTAGGTGGACTAGTTATTTTTTTCAGTTTGATCAATAGTCCTGCGCTGTGGGTAATGGCAGTCTTTGCTGTCTTGTTCATTGGTCTTAAAGGTGTAGAGATTTCTGGGATCGATCTAACAAAAAATGCTTTTTGGCGAAAAAAACAAATCATTATGGTTCAAACAGAGCAAGTGAAGTCCCACAATAATGAACGAAAAAAACAACAATTATTCGGTAATCAGCGAATTGGTAATGATGTGTATGAATGGGATGATATCAATATCGCTCTACTTTCAGGAGATACGATCATCGATTTAGGGAACACCTTGTTACCTAAAGACGATAATATCGTTATCGTCAGAAAAGGAATCGGTCGGACACGCATTTTAGTTCCATTAGGGATTGCAATCAGTCTCGAACATGCAACGTTAGTAGGAAATGTACAATTTGAAGAAGAACAATTTGCATTGAAGAACGAGTCGATTAAAATCTATAGTAACGATTACGATGAAAATCCACGTCGTTTAAAAATCATTACGAACACATTACTTGGGGATATTGAGGTGATTCGAGCATGATTGAGAAACTTTCTCGACCGATGCTAGCTATTTATGCTTCGATCGCCTCATTTATCGTCATTTTATTTTCATTTTTTACTTATTTTTACGCAAGTAATCAAACTCATTTTTGGCGTACTTTATTAAGTGCCAGAATTTTATATGTACCATTGATCTTTCACTTATTAGCGATTTCTTCAGGTGTCGGTTTGATTGTTTTTTTGATTGTCTCTCTTTTACAAAAAGCACGTTATGGGAAAATCGAAGAACAATTACGGGCAATTTCTTCCGGTAACTATGAAGCAAAAGTTTTAAATGATTCCTTACCAAGTGCATCTGACGATATATATGTCAAAGAAATTGAAAAAGAAATCACTAAAATCAAAGAAAAAATGATCGAAGTATCAAGTGAACTTCAAATATTGACGAGTCGACCTCAATACGTTGATGGACAAACAAAAGAAGAAATCTTAGAATTAGAAAGACATCGTTTAGCGCGTGAGCTACATGATTCGGTTTCCCAGCAATTATTTGCAGCGATGATGATGATGTCTGCTTTGACGGAACAAGCCGAAAAAAGTGATACGCCTGAAATGTTTCGTAAACAACTAAGAATGGTAGCAGATATCATCAATGCTTCACAATCTGAAATGCGTGCGTTGCTACTACATTTGCGACCAGTCAACCTTGAAGAGAAAAGTTTGAAACAAGGGATTGAGCAATTATTAAAAGAATTAAAAAACAAGATACAAATTGCATTGAAATGGGATATTGAAGATATCACTTTGTCTGATTCGATTGAAGATCATCTCTTTCGGATCGTTCAAGAACTACTTTCAAATACGTTGCGTCATGCAAAAGCAAATGAATTAGAAGTGTATCTGCATAAAATCGATAATAACCTTTTATTACGAGTGATCGATGACGGTACTGGCTTCAATATGAATGAAACAAAAACCGGTAGCTACGGACTAAACAATATCAGAGAACGTGTAGCAGGTATTGGTGGAACAGTAAAAATCATTAGTTTCAAAGGACAAGGGACAAGTGTGGAAATCAAAGTTCCTTTAATAAAGGAGGCGGAAAAATGATAAAAGTATTACTAGTCGATGATCATGAAATGGTACGTTTAGGGGTTTCTTCCTATTTGTCGATCCAAGAAGATATCGAAGTGATCGGAGAAGCAGAAGATGGGCGACAAGGTTACGAAAAAGCCATGGAACTTCGTCCGGACGTGATTCTAATGGATTTAGTCATGGAAGAAATGGACGGGATCGAATCTACAAAAGCAATCCTCAAAGATTGGCCAGAAGCAAAAATCATTATTGTTACGAGTTTTATTGATGATGAGAAAGTATATCCAGCTATTGAAGCTGGCGCAACAGGCTACTTACTTAAAACATCGACGGCCCATGAAATCGCCGATGCGATCCGTGCGACTCAAAGAGGTGAACGAGTGCTTGAACCTGAAGTAACCTCTAAAATGATGGAAAAAATGAGTCGACGTAATGAGCCAATCTTGCACGATGATTTGACGAATCGTGAAAATGAGATTCTTATGTTGATCTCTGAAGGAAAGAGCAATCAAGAAATCGCTGACGAGTTGTTTATTACTTTGAAAACAGTCAAAACACATGTTTCTAATATTTTAGCGAAATTAGAAGTGGAAGATCGTACCCAAGCTGCCATATACGCGTTCAAACATGGGTTGGTAAAGTAAGTAGACTTATGACTTATCATCAAAATAGTAAGTACATTTTTACAAAGTAAGTATAGGTTGTGACATAAAATATAACTTATCACTGTTTTCACATTGATAAGAGAAAACAGTACCTTGATCCAAAGCAAAATGTATTATTTTTGCTTTGGATTTATTTGTATATGCTAATTACATTGTTTGTTATTTTGAATTCTTTGTTATCATGTTCTTTTCATTTGGGTCTTTTTATAGTTTAATATATTATAGGACAATATAAGTTCGATTTAAAAAATAAAGGAGAATGTCATGAGAAAAAAATGGATAGGCATGTTATTAAGTTTCTTACTACTGTCAGGCTCGATCACGCCAAGTGTCTACGCAGTATCGATAAACGATAGAACAAATACGTCACAAGAAAGTACTTCGCAAACTAACGAAACTACAGCAACATCTTCTAAAGCCCCTTTGACAGAAAGTACTAATCCCACCACAGAGGAGACCTCAGGACCAACAGAAAACTCTGCAGAAAATTCATCTAAAGATATTCCTGTTGATGAAGTTCATTTCCCAGATCAAAATTTCCGTCAATTATTGATTGAAATGATGGAGGAGAATCATAGTAACGTATTATCCGATGAATTGTTGGCTACAACTGAGTTGGATCTTAGTGGTAAAAATATCAAATCATTGGATGGTATCGAATATTTTAAACAGCTAAAAAAACTGGAAGTTCAAGACAATGAGTTAGAGCAAGTAGATGTTTCAGCTCTTTCAGAGCTAACCTACTTTGATGTTTCCAAAAACAAACTGCCAACAATAGATTTGTCGATGAATGATCATTTGACTTATTTTAACGGGAAAGAACAATTGATTAATGCAGAAGCATCAAAAGTTGATCGTGAATGGGTGATCAATCAAGATAATCTAAAACCAGAATTAGATAAAATCGATATCAACTCAACTAATTGGGAATACAATGGATCCGTTTTTACTACTATGGAACCTTCGGCACTAAATTATAGTTACCAAGTAGAGTTCTCAAAAAAAACAATTTTAGAAGAAACATCTAATCGTTCACTAGATATCACTGTAGAAGTGAAATTTTTAGAACAAAATAGCGTTGAATCAATTATTCCAAAAGAAGAAAAAATAGAAATGAGCCAAGGCGAAACTAAACAACTTGAGTATTCGCTTGTTCCAGAAAATACTGAGATTATTAATCCAACATGGGTATCAGTAGACAATAATATTGTTGAAGTGGATGAAAAGGGTCTGGTGACAGCAAAAGCAATCGGTGAAACAGAAGTCTTATTAAAAGATGGCGAGAGAACATTAGGAAAGTTCAACATCCAAGTAGAAAAAAATAACAATGATTCAATAACCCAAGCGAATCGCCAAGAACAAACGGTGAGCAATCGTGCAGCAGTTTCTAAACCATCCGTCAGTTATCAAACACACGTGCAAACTTACGGTTGGCAAAGTACTGTAGCTGATGGTGCTACTGCAGGTACGATTGGTCAAGGTAAAAGAATTGAAGCCATTAAAATTCAATTACCAAATAATTCATTAAATGGTGATATTGAATATAGTAGTCATGTACGAACGATTGGCTGGCAAAATTATGTGAAAAATGGTGCTACATCAGGAACGACAGATCTTTCTTTACGAACAGAAGCAATTAGGGTTCGCTTGACTGGAGAGATAAGTGAACAATATAGCGTCTATTATCGTGTGCACTCAGCTTATTTTGGTTGGTTAGGTTGGGCAAAAGATGGCGAAGATGCAGGTAGTTCAGGATTTGGTTACCAAATGGAAGCTATCCAGATCCAACTAGTCAAAAAAGGAGAAGTTGCCCCAACTCAGAGCACAGCTTTCTATGACAAAGATAAACTCCCTAATCCTAATGTCAATTACCAGACGCACAGTCAGTCAGTCGGGTGGCAACCCTATCAGTCAAATGGTTCAACTGCTGGAACGATGAATCGTGGATTAAGATTAGAGGCTGTAAAAATAAATGTTTCAGATACACCAATCCCTGGCTCCATTGAATATTCTAGTCATGTGCGTTCCATTGGTTGGCAAAATTATGTGCGAGATGATGCGATTTCTGGAACAACTGATCGTAAACTTCGAACAGAAGCAATTCGAATACGTTTAACTGGTCAGTTAGCAGAACACTATGATGTTTATTATCGTGTGCACTCAGCTTATTTTGGTTGGTTAGGTTGGACAAAAAATAATGGCAATGCAGGAAGTGCAGGATTTGGTTATCAGATGGAAGCTATGGAAGTAAGGCTGGTAGCCAAAGGGCAATCTGGACCAGCAGCTAGTACTGCATTTTATGATAAGGATACAATAAAAAATCCTAATGTTAATTATCAAACGCATAGTCAATCGATTGGTTGGCAAGGTTATCAAATGAATGGTGCAACTGCGGGAACAGTGGGACGTGGCTTTAGATTAGAAGCATTACGAATGAATATCTCTAGCACACCTATTCCAGGAACAATAGAATATAGTACACACGTTCAATCGATTGGCTGGCAAAACTATGTGAATAATAATGCTCTTTCGGGAACAGAGGGTAGAAAATTACGAGCTGAAGCGATAAGGGTGAGATTAACTGGTCAGTTAAGTCAACATTATGATGTCTATTATAGAGTTCACTCTGCGCAACTCGGTTGGTTAGATTGGGCCAGAAACGGTCAAAACGCTGGGACGTCCAATGTAGCATTACAAATGGAAGCTATCCAAGTTGTACTAGTTAAAAAAGGAGCACCAGCGCCAGGACCTACGTCAAACCCGTACCAAACCTCAATCAATCATCTATTTGTAATGGGACATGGTGCAGGAGATCCAGGGGCTTCGTATAACGGTATCAACGAGCGAGACTTTACAAGAAATGAACTTATGCCATATTTACAAAAATGGGCAGGGCGCTTAAAAACAAATCGTATAACCTTTTATGATACAAATGCGGATATGTTCCAAGACACTCGTAGAATGCAGGGTGCGTATACGATTAGTAGTAGTTTTTCTTCGGTAACAGAATTCCATTTAGATGCAGGAGCGATTGGTATTAGTACTGGTGGGCATGTGATTGCGCATCGTAACGGCAACTCGTATACGACACAAAATTATGCCATTGCTAATGTGATCCGCACACATGTAGGTTTATGGGGCTCTGTCCAAAATACCGGTGGTATCAACTTGAGAAGTGATTTATTGAATTTGAATGTACTACATTCTCGTGGTATCCCTTATCGACTAGCGGAACTAGGGTTTATCACCAATACTCGTGATGTAGAAAATATTCGTAGAAACATGGATCAAATTGCTAAAGGGATTGTAGAAGGAGTGACAGGAGAAAGATTGTAAAGTAATCATTTCTGTTTTATCAAATATAAATCCTCTTATTGACAAAAACCAATTTTACCTGTAGGGTTTAATTATAAAAACTTGTTAGGTGAGGCTCCTAAAAGAACATAGGCTACTGCCCTCAAACGTCGAGAGACGCCACAGGGTATAACAGGCAACGTCGGCTTAAGGCGTGCTTAACGTAGCTATCTGGATCATATTTCCAGAATTACGTCTTTTAGTGCTAAAGCTCAGACGAGAAGTTCGTTCAGGTAAACACTGGTACCATTTTGATGGGATCTTATGAGACGGCTTCTTTTGGAGGCCGTCTTTTTTATGTACTTCCTGTTTTTCTAACGAATCCATCCAACAAGTTTATATCGAAAAAACGATGTAACAAAGGAGAATACGAGATGAGAACATTAAATGATACAAATAACCTAGAAACACAATTGAAGATTCTTAATTATCTTGAGCAAAAAAAGCTTGAAGAATTGAAGAACTATTTAGCAACGATCGAGAAAGTGGAATTGATCCAACTATTTGTTACGCTACCTTTAGATAAACAAGTGCTGGTCTTTCGATTATTATCAAAAGACAAAGCCCTCGAAATCTTTGAAACATTTGAACCGTCTATCCAACAAGATTTGCTTCGTTCGTTTACGGATGATGGAGTGATTGAATTTGTGAATGAGATGGCTCCAGATGATCGGGTAAGGTTGTTTTACGAACTACCAGCAAGTGTAACTAAAAAACTATTGGCAGAGCTTTCTGAAGAAGAGCGAGCAACAACGAATCGATTGATGGGCTATGAACATGAGACGGCTGGGCGGATCATGACGACTGAATTTATTTCAATTAAAAAAGAAATGACTGTTGAAGAAGCACTGCATAAAATCAGAAAATTAGCGAAAGAAATGGAAACAATCTATATTTTGTATGTGACAGATATGGCGAAAAAAATTGAAGGAGTACTATCATTAAAGGATCTAGTCATTGCAGAAAGTGATCAACGGATTGAAGAAATCATGATCAAGCACGTCGCTTATGTAACCACAGATACAGATCAGGAAGAAACTGCACGATTGTTACAAGAGTTAGATTTGATCGCTATTCCTGTCGTGGATAAAGAAACACGACTAGTAGGTATTGTGACAGTGGATGACGCCATCGATGTCTTAGAGCAAGAAACGACCGAGGATATGTTCAATGCTGCTGGTTTAGCAGACGTCGCCTCTGTAGAAGCTGATCGTAGTACAGTACTGATCAACGGCAGTCTTTGGCAAATCTGGAAAGTCAGGTTGCCTTTCTTAGCCATCACATTGGTCGCAGGGATGTTAGCTGGTCTAGTGATCGATGAGTTTGAACAAACGTTAGAATCAGTGGCCGCTGTTGCTATTTTTATTCCTTTGATCATGGATATGGGTGGGAATGTAGGGACGCAGTCATCGACGGTTTTTGTTCGCGGATTATCTTTAGGGCACATTGATCTCAACACGTTTATCAAGCACTTTTTGAAAGAAACAGGTATTGGTTTAAGTTTAGGGATTGTTGTAGGTATCGTATCTGGAATAGTCGCTTCTGTGTGGCAAGGAATACCATTGTTAGGTGTAGCTGTGGGAATCTCCTTGGTCTTTGCAATGACCTTAGCTGCCGCCCTTGGTTTTTTGATTCCTTTTATCTTATTGAAATTGAATATTGATCAAGCTGCTGGATCTGCACCGATCATTACCTCGATCAAAGATATTGCTGGGTTATTTATTTACTTTATTTCAGTTAACGTATTCTTAGGCTACCTATTGTAGGAATAATTAGTATATTATAGGCATACCTTTTTAGTAGAAACATCAAGGAATATTCTATGATCTACCAGAGTAGCTCTTCTTTTGATCCTCCATAAAAATTAGGGTTTTCCGTAAAGAAAAGCAGGGTTGCTTTTGTTTTTAGAGTGGCTTTGCTATACTTGAAATGGAATGGAAAAAGGAGGAGAAAAGTGAAACAGAATTTTGCAATCGTAGGACTTGGACGTTTTGGTGGCAGTATCTGTCGTACGTTAGTCGAAGCTGGTCAAGAAGTTTTAGCCATTGATAGCAGTGAAGATCGCGTGAATGAATATATGAATATCGCAACACATGCAGTGGTTGCGAATGCACAAGATGAAATGACTCTACGGTCTTTAGGAATCAGAAATTTTGATCATGTGATCGTAGCAATTGGAGAAGACATCCAAGCAAGTATTTTAGTGACTCTGATGGTCAAAGAAATGGGCGTTCCGAATATCTTAGCGAAAGCACAAAATGAGTATCATGCTCGTGTTCTTGAAAAGATCGGTGCAGATCGCGTAGTCCATCCTGAGAGAGATATGGGGATACGGATCGCACATAATCTTGTCTCTAAAAATATTTTGGATTATTTAGAGCTGTCAGACAAATTTTCGCTCGCTGAGATTCGGGTATCCAACCCTAAGTTCTTTAATAAAACGTTAGCAGAACTAAATTTCAGACAGCGATTTGATTTGACTGTAGTAGCCATCCGGCGTTTCGATCGTTCTGTCGTGGTGTCACCAGCCGCTGACGAGTATGTACGTGAAAATGATAATTTACTTGTTATCGGAGAAACAGAAGATGTAGATATACTTGATGATAAAATGAATCAATAAAAAGGGGCTCATCACATGCAATTAACAATAACGGACAAAGCAAAAGAATGGTTTCAAGAAGAGGTAGATTTACCTGAAAATTATGGTATCCGTTTTTTTGGGAAAGTATATGGCAAAACAGAAGTACATGAGGGATTTTCAATCGGTATGTCTGTGGAGTTACCAGAACGTCCGATGAAACAAGAAACGATCGATGGTCTATTATTCTTTATTGATGAAGCCGATGATTGGTTCTTCAAAGGCTATGATCTGGTTGTTGATTATGATCCACAATTAGAGGAACCAACGTATCATTTCCAAGAAACAGCAGATGTATAAGGTGAGAGATAGTCTTTTATCTTTAGGAAAATAAGCCTGACGAACGAAAAGTAAGTTTTACTTACTTTCGGATTGTTAGGTTTTTTTTTTAGACAGTCAAACGCTGATTCATTTTTACTAGGTTCATTATAGAAAAAAGTCGTTCAAGGTATGAAGTGCATCATACTTCATTCTTTTGAGGGTTTAAGCTAGACTAATAAGTAGAGAGGATGGGTGTGATGACAAAAAAAATAATTTATTCAGTACGTTCGTTTCGTGAAGAATTTATCGAAAAGATCAAAGAAATAGCACCAGAATATTCATTTCAAACGGAAGTAGCATCCGACGAACTTTCTGAAATAGCGATCAGTATCGGTTGGAACGGCGATTATCAAGAAGGTATATTCGCTTCTGATCGCTTAAAGTGGGTCCAATCGATTTCTGCCGGGGTAGATAATCTTCCATTAAACGAATTCGCCGAAAAAGATATCTTACTTTCCAATGCAAGTGGTATCCATGTAGAATCGATCAGTGAGCATGTGATGGGCATTATTTTAGGCTATTCACGTGGATTGTTTCAAGCCCAACGAGCGCAGTTCCATAAAGATTGGCTAGGATCAGAGATCCATTATCAAGCATTGGCAGATCAAAAATTACTAATTATTGGAACTGGACATATTGGAAAAAAATTGGCACAACATGCAGCTGTATTTGGTTTGGAATGTATCGGTATCAACACATCTGGACATCCAGTAGAGGGCTTCAAAGAGACTTATCCATTAGATAAATTAAAAGAAATCTTGCCGAAAGCAACGATTGTGGTGAATATCTTACCTTTGACAGATCAGACAAAAGGATTGTTTGACGCAAAAGTATTTGAAGCTTTTGATAAAGAAGCGCTATTCATCAATGTAGGACGTGGGCCTTCTGTAAAAACATCTGATTTAATAGCTGCGTTAGACGATGGACAACTTGCTTTTGCGGCTTTAGATGTGTTTGAAGAAGAACCATTAGCAAAAGATAGTCCATTATGGGAAAGAGAAGATGTATTGATCACGTCACACATTGCAGGTCAGACACCACATTTCCAAACAAAGTTTATGGATATTTTTCTAAAAAACTTAAAATCCTACGTAGAAAAAACAGAATTAGAAGTAAATGAAATCGATTTGAATGAAGGTTATTAAAGGTTATTAAATGAAAAAGAATCTCTAGAAGAGGTATGTAGTGACTACCTCTCCCAGAGATTCTTTTATTTTGGCAATTGGATTTTTGGCCAGCCTTTGACTGCTTGAGCAAAAATGAATATACCCGCAAATGCAATAAACGCTGTTGTGTCAAAAGTTGGTACAAAAATCATCAGAATCGTTGCAATAACAGTAGGTAATGAAATCGCATAGATCATTGTTTTTAGACAATCGAGAAAAGTTACTTTAGCCAAACGTAATCTTGCGTAAACATAAGCTGCAAAATTGGCCATAAGTAAAGTGATGATCAAATTTAAAAAGCTAGGATAAATGGAAATCAAAAATACTAAAGCTTTGATCCAAAAAGGGATCGTTGCTTCACTTAATGTACTACGTAAGTTTTCACCTGTTAGATTTTTTAAGGTATTATTCGTATACTCAATTTCAAATTGATTGTTGTTCAACAATGCCGAAGTCGTGCCAGTATTCGGTAAAGCTAGAACCAATTTATCCTTTAGCAGACCGACACTTAGGAAATTCCCTATCAAATCTGAAGAGATATCTTCAGGGGTACGTTTTCCTTCGGGATCAAAGGTAAAGATGATCGAATCCGTTTGATAAATAAAACCATCATTTGTTGGCGAATCGATTTGTCCGTCACGAATCTTAAAATCTGGAATTTCAGATGCGATTTTTTGACCATCGGATTTGATCGTGTCTAGCACTTGAAAAATTTGGTAAGAAATAGGTAATGCCATTAGTATACTTAAACATAAAAGATAGACTAATGATTTTCCAAATGATACGTTTTTAGCATTTTTAAGCTCGGTGAATCGAGCAAATGAGCTAATGATTAATTGTTTTGTTGTCATAATTACTCCTTCTGTAGAATTGTCATCACTAGCAATTCTAGCGGAGTATGCTATGAATTACAAGAGTTCTAAAACATTCTCTCACGATAGATAAGGTTATATTCTTATTGTTCATTGTTTTCTAGAGATGAAAATTGTTAGCAGATAGAGTATGATAGGAAAGAATGATAAATAAGGTAGGTAGAAAAATGAAGATTTATGTTCAATTTAAAAGCTATTTAGAAAGTAAAGGGTATTGGGAAGTTTTCATCTATCTATTTTTTGGTGGATTAGCAACGATTGTCAATTTTGTCAGTTATGCAATCGCGCAACAAATCTTCCAGTTATCGATGCCCATTTCGAATACGATTTCTTGGATTTGTTCTGTTCTGTTTGCATTTGTCACCAATAAGGTATGGGTCTTTCGATCAAAATCTCCTAGTTATACGCATTTGTTTATTGAGTTTGGAAAATTTGTTTTTTACCGAATCGTTTCTTATGGACTAGACATGGGCGCCATGTTCTTGATGATCAAAGGATTGGAAATGAATGATTATGTGGCTAAAATCATTACACAGGTTTTAGTCGTATTGGCAAATTATGTCTTTAGCAAATTATTTATTTTCAATAAGACAGAAATTATCGAAGAGCCAGTAGAAACCAGTAAAAAATTGGAAGACTAGGCATAACAATTGAAGAATTCCCCTCACTTTGTTACTCTTTTAGTGTAAAGAGACCCAACAACTATGAGGAGGAATTTTTTATGACTTACACATTACCAGATCTACCCTATGCATTTGATGCATTAGAACCATATATTGACGAAGAAACGATGCATTTGCATCATGACAAACATCACAATACTTATGTGACAAACTTAAATGCAGCGATCGAAAAATATCCTGAACTAGGTGAAAAAACAATAGAAGAATTGGTTTCAGACATGGATGCTATTCCATCTGACATTCAAACTGCTGTACGTAATAATGGTGGTGGACATGCGAACCATTCATTCTTCTGGAAAATCATGGCACCAAATGCTGGTGGCGAACCAACAGGAGCAATCAAAGACGCAATTAATGAAACATTCGGCGATTTTGCAACATTCAAAGAAGAATTCAAAAAAGCAGCAGCAGGACGTTTCGGTTCTGGCTGGGCTTGGTTAGTACTTGAAGATGGCAAACTTGCCATCACTTCTACTGCCAACCAAGATTCACCATTGATGGAAGGCAAGAAACCTGTTCTAGGTTTAGATGTATGGGAACATGCTTACTACTTGAAATACAAAAATGTACGTCCTGACTACATTGAAGCTTTCTGGAATGTTGTGAATTGGGATGAAGTGAACAAGCATTTCGCAGGATAAAATAGCTTTCTTCCATTTGCCATGCAATTTAGAAAATTAACGGGGCAATGCTTGCGAGCGTTTTCTAAATTCGGTATAATGTTTGTGCAAGGGTTACTTGCAAGAACTTTTTTGGAGGCTATATATTTATGGAACACGGTACAGTAAAATGGTTCAACAATGAAAAAGGATTTGGGTTTATTACAGTAGACGGTGGAGACGATGTATTCGTACATTTCTCAGCAATCCAAGGCGATGGCTTCAAAAGCTTAGAAGAAGGCCAAGAAGTAGAATTTTCTATCGTTGAAGGTGCGCGCGGTCCTCAAGCTGCTGAAGTATCTAAATTATAAGATCATGTTGACGAAAAAAGAAGATACGGCTTGCCGTATCTTCTTTTTGTTTTTTTATTTTCTTTTTCTGGAAAAAATGGTTTTACAAGAAAAATTAGTTATTTTTGCTTATCACCATACATCATTTCTTTGATTTTTTGGACTAAGTGCTTATTTTCTGAAGCAGAAAGGTCATTGCGGATGGTAATATAAGGAATTTCATCTTCATAACTGATTATTTTGGTGGGGGCTTCAGTTGTACGAATAATCAAGTCAGGATTTAGCAATAATTCATTTGTGAAAAGGACATTCAAATACAAACGTAATTGGTCTTGTAAAACTTTTACATATAATAATTCGATACTTAGTGGATAATCACTTTCTAATTTCACTTTGATCTCTTTATCAAAAAATGTGGGTGGGGCAATGACTAAAAATGCTTCGATCAACGTACTTAATTGAATCCATGGAAAATGTGTTTTTTGCATTTGTTGAGTCCAACCTACCATATTTTGATAGAAATAGGGATAATTTTTTTCGATAAAATCAGTAACTTCTCTTTTTTTGCCAGAAAAAGGACTAAAAAGATAATCATGGATACCGTTCGCATATAATGTTGCATCTAATAGCTTTTTCTTTGAAGTAATTTCATTGGTGTTTATCCCAACAGATTTCATGTAACGATAAAACTGATCGCGAAATTCATTAATCGGTGTCGCATTTTTTTTATGAATCTTTGATGCATGAACCATAATATTTTTATTTACGTAAATGTGAGGACGTGTTTGTATCCACAGTAAAATAAAGTTTGACTCAGAAGAAGGTAAACCATAAACAGAAATAATCGGTTGTAGGACGGTGGTCACCTCAGAAAGACCTTCTAGCATAGGATCTAAAAAGTGAGGAAGTTCAGGTTCAGGAACAGGATATCCTTGCTTGAATCGATTGATATTAACAGCTAATATGAAACACCATTCCATTGTTTTAATTTTGTTCTTTTTTAGTGCGATATTGGTAAAAACTTGTTTTACTGTCGTTAAGATCTTCTGGAAATCAAGCGTTAAAAATGGCCATTCCATCCCTTCATATACTTCCCATAGAAACAAATAAATCGTGTAGCGAATTTGGGTTTCTTTTCCACTGAAAAAAATAGTGCCTCCTCGTGTTTTTATTTTTAAATTGTAATAACTGAAGAAATGATTTACTTGAGCCAACTGCCGTCTGAGAAAGGATTCGCTGATTCCATAATGAGTGGCGAATTCGTAAAGCGTGAAATTTGAATGTAGACAGACGGCTTTCAGTATTTGGAAATTCAACGAATCTTCAAGTATTGCTAGTTTCAGTTGATGAAAGTCATAATTGTCACCAATAAAATGGTAACTAGATCCATCTTTTTTGAACAGATTATTTTGTGATAGAGAACATAGCCGTTCGCAATGATTGAATAAGGAACGTCTATCTATGTGGAGTAGGATTGAAAGTTTGTCCATTGTCAAAGGTTGATATGACTCGTAACAACTTTTTAAAATAGTCAGTTGTACGTGTATGTTTTTCTCTAATATATTATAGATATTCAATGAGAAACCTCCTTTATAAGTAGAGCAATAATTAGATGAATTATTATAAAATGTTATATTTTTATTCAGAATATAATAATTTTTAATATGTTGAATAGTATATTTGGTAAAAAAAAGAATTGCATATCAATTTTTTTTGGTTATTTTATGAGAGGCATAGTACAAGTTTTTTTTAAAAAAATAAATAAATAATAATACTTTACTTGGATAATATTATATGTTATTTGACATTTTAAATAAATTTTTTTGCATAAAATAACGATTACATATTCATTTCCGTGTATTGTCATCAGTTTTCAGATAGTTATTTCAAAATATATAAGAACTTAATGATAGATTTCTTATTTCGACGTTGCTACTATTCAAGATAACTTAAGTTGTAATGAGAAAAATTAAAAAGATATCTTTTTAAATTTTTGGTAAAGGAGTGTCATTCAGGGCAAAGCATATTTATTCGTGTTGATTCAATCTGTGGGGGAGAACAAAAATACATGAATCTGCTTTAGGGGGAAAGGGAATGAAAAAGGATTACAAAAAAAATATGGATCAAAAGGCACGTGCCAAACGGCGATCAAAAAAAACGATATTGATAGGTACGTCGATAGCAGCAGGGGTGATGTTAGGGGTTACTCCGATTTCAATTGCGACACCTTTATTTACCCTTGGCACGCATCAAGCTTATGCGGATGTGGTCAGTGGACAAATATTCAATACTTTGACTACAGCTAATACAAGTGGCACAACAGCTTCAGCTCCTTACCAACTTAGTGGGGCAACTAGAAATGTCGACTTTACGATTTCAGGAGAAAATGGAATCAATGTTAATTTGTTGAATGGGACGAGACGAGCAGTCTTAGTAATCCCAGAAGAAATGCAGGGACTTGTTTCTCCAGCAGGCCCTGGGACTTTTCAAACAGATATATTACTTCCACAAGATGAACTAGCTCCACTGCTGAATGCAGTAAATGGAGCGGTCATTCCTTTAATCACAGCGATTGATACCTTGTTGGGGGCAAATCCATTAGCAAGTGTGAATCTTGCTGAAGTTTACGAGCAGTTGAACTTATTACAAAATCTAAGTACGTTGACTTCTGCTGAAGTGCAAATTCCACTGCAAGTACAAGGGGACGAATATATCTATGGTGAACTGGATGGGGCACTTGAAACTGTTGTTAGAGAAGGATTAACAGAAATATTAACTGATTTGAACAATGCCGTTCAGGCGTTACAAGCAACTGGAAATGGGGTTTTAGGAAATGCGGCAGCTGGGATTGTTAATACTGCATTAGCAGCGACTGTAAAACCAGCATTTAACTTAGCATTTGCTACTGTAACAGGACTACTAGGTCCAACTTCTTCTTTGGTTGGTGTTGTAGCAGATGCGAGCGTATTAGGAGGAACAGAAATTACGATCCCGACAACGATCCAAGATCCTAATTATGCTGATTTAGCAAATGCAGGGATCGATTTATCAACTCCTTATGAAGCAGGCTTTGTTGGAACTGTTGTGAAAGCAGATGTGTTGAACCTTAATGTGGGTTCCACTACTGACGGCTATTCACCGATTTTTTACCAAGCAGCCGAAGTAACTGCGCCTTATAATGTTGAAGTTACAGGAAATTCAACAGATGGCTACGAAGTCACAGGGTTAGCCGATCCAAATGCTACAGTGCGGATTTATGATGATGCCAACAATTTGATTGCTGAAGGTCAAGCAGATGGGACAGGAGCATTTACAATACCGATTTCTCAAGATGATGTTGCGCCACTTGATGACATCCGACTAATTGCCTACGATCAAAACGACAACCCAAGTTTACCAACGGCGGCAATTATTCCGGATGATGAAGAGGCTGATGCCGACGCAGATGCTGACGCAGATGCTGATGCCGACGCAGATGCTGACGCGGATGCCGACGCAGATGCCGATGCTGATGCGGATGCCGATGCTGACGCAGATGCTGATGCTGACGCAGATGCTGATGCCGACGCAGATGCTGATGCCGATGCCGATGCTGATGCCGATGCTGATGCCGACGCGGATGCTGACGCTGACGCCGACGCGGATGCCGATGCTGACGCGGATGCCGATGCCGATGCTGATGCCGATGCGGATGCCGATGCTGATGCTGATGCTGACGCCGATGCCGATGCTGACGCCGATGCTGATGCGGATGCCGATGCTGATGCTGACGCAGATGCTGACGCAGATGCGGATGCTGACGCTGACGCCGATGCGGATGCGGATGCCGATGCTGATGCCGACGCCGATGCCGATGCTGACGCCGACGCTGACGCCGACGCGGATGCTGACGCCGATGCTGACGCCGACGCCGATGCTGACGCCGATGCTGATGCTGATGCCGACGCTGACGCTGACGCTGATGCCGACGCCGATGCTGACGCTGATGCGGATGCTGATGCCGACGCGGATGCCGATGCGGATGCTGACGCCGATGCGGATGCGGATGCCGACGCTGACGCTGATGCCGACGCCGATGCTGACGCTGATGCTGATGCTGATGCCGACGCAGATGCAGATGCTGATGCCGATGCCGACGCGGATGCTGACGCGGATGCTGACGCAGATGCTGATGCCGATGCTGATGCTGACGCTGACGCTGACGCCGATGCCGACGCTGACGCAGATGCCGACGCGGATGCTGACGCCGATGCTGACGCTGATGCCGACGCGGATGCCGATGCTGACGCTGATGCCGACGCTGATTCCGACGCAGATGCTGACGCAGATGCTGACGCAGATGCTGATGCCGATGCTGACGCTGATGCCGACGCTGATGCCGACGCGGATGCCGATGCTGACGCGGATGCCGACGCGGATGCCGACGCGGATGCTGACGGTCGTCTAGATGGGATTGGAAGCAACGGGGGTGGAGCAGGAAATAATTCAGATGGAGATCCAATTGGATTGTTCCTAAGTACCCGTGGAACAAGCAACCAATCTGGTTGGACTTCTGCTAGAAACGGAGTAAATCCTAGTGGTCACCACTCAGCGACACCAAAAATGTATCCTAAAACAGCTGAGCATTCATCTGTTGCCACTTCTTGGTTAGGTGCGATCACAGCACTACTTTCGGGAGTTGGTATCTGGAAATCTAAAAAAAATAAAGAAGATTAATGAACAGGAACTAGAAAATTAGCTATGACAATCGGAAAATTGTCTGCTTGTCATAGCTATTTCTGATAGAGGTGATATGATGCTAGTGCAGACGCGTAATAAACTCTCGATACTTAAAGATATCTTGGATACCACAGGAATGGAAACAGAGAGAAAAACAGCTATCATTACTACTGGTGAAAACAAAGAACGTGGAAAAACAATGGAGTTTTATGGGAAAAACATCTCTCAGCTTTGGAATAATATCGTAACTGCTTATCAAACGAATCAATGGGACAAAAACGCTTATTTAAGAGTGGATCTTGTAACCGAAGAAGAAAAAATCGACTTCGAATTTTTAAACCAAAAATTAAAAAAAATCAAGCGCAATAATTATATAGATTTTAATGTACGATTTGATGGGATAAGGAAACGATCTTTTTTAAAAGAAGAATTAGTAGGAAATGCCATTATCAAACCGGCTAAAACACATATTGTTGGAAAAAATCACCCCAATCTACAAATTGACCCACAGAATTTTCGAGGATATGTGAAACGAAAATATAATCGAGAAGAGGTGGATTTAAGTTACTTAGCGCGTTCAAACGTTTATCTTTTTAAGACAAAAGCTTATTATTTTGAAAACAATCAAGTAATCAAGCTTGAAGATTACGGAAATGGAAATCAGGTGAGAAGGATCACTGAAGAATCTTTGAATGAAGTGACTGACACCGTTATAAAAGAAGGAAGTAAGTATCTAAAAGGGCAGTTAACTGATAATGGACAGTTTATCTACGGCTATTATCCTTGTTATGATCAACTAATCAAGGGCTATAATTCAGTTAGACATTTTTCTTCATTATATGCGTTGATTGAAGCTGCTGAATATTTCTCAGACCATGAAATGTTGCTAGAGGCAGAAAAAGGCCTTGCTTGGGGTATCGAAAACTTAACAACGAATGAACAGGGATATTTTTTGGTCAAAGACTTTTTCAATAAAGAGATTGAATACAAATTAGGTGCCCAAGCAACTGCGATTTTAGCAATCGCAAAATATATCCAAGTATCCGAGGACGGTTTTTATAAAAAGTACTTGAAACAACTTGTTGATACGATTTCTCGGAAATTTCTCTCAATAGACAACCAAACAATCCATGTTCTGGATAAACAATTGGCGGTCAAAGAGCATTTTCGAATCATTTATTATGATGGGGAAGCCTTGTTTTCTTTGTTAAGAGCGTATGAGATTCTTAATGATCCTAAGATTTTTAGTACGTGTGAAATCTTGATGGAACATTTTGTCACGGAGGATTATCAAAAATATCACGACCATTGGTTGAGTTATGCGACAAACGAGATGCTAAAACATAAACAAAAAATTGAGTATTATCGTTTTGGAATCAAAAATGCCCTTGAAAATATCAACTTTATTGAGCAGAGAGACACTGCCTATCCGACAATGCTTGAATTACTTGTGGCAGCGTCCAAAATGATGGGGAAATTGGAACATAGTGAATTAAAAAATGAACTCTTCAATACGCAAAATGATTTCATTGAAGTAAAGGAAAGAATCGATACAGTGATGAAGAAGCGTGTTTCTCATGAAATCAAAACAGGAGTCATGTTTCCAGAATATGCGCTTTTCTTTAAAAAACCAGTTACGATCAGTTATGGTTTTTTTGCAAGGCATGATCGTTTTCGTATGCGGATCGATGATGCAGAACATTTTTTGTCTGGGTTGATCAATTATCAAAGTCATTATAAAAAGGAGTGAATAAGATGGTTGCATTTATTCGTTTTGCAGCATTGGCATTGATTGGGATTTCCTATTTAGGTTATCGTATAAAAAAGAAAAAACATCACCAAACAGAATCGCTAGAGACGGATCTGAGCCAATACGAGAAAAATGAAGAAGGACTTTACCCTTGGGAAGTTGATGCCGATGACTCGCCTAAGCGAATTGATCAAAAAGCAAGAAGATATGTCAATCAAGCAAGACCTAAGCGTGGAAAATGGTAAATAAAGTAGGTGGAAAGATGAATACGATCAAGCAATTACTGAGTGATATCGAAGGTTCATATTTTAAAGAGTATGCTAGTTTGGATCAGGAGATCAATCAACTTGAGTACTTTTCTGGACATCTTAAACGCACGAGAGATTATTCTACAACTGTATTTGTCTGTATAACAAATGAACGGCGTCAATATATCAATCAAATGCGTCCAGTCAAATGGGCGGATGGAAATGAACAAATCAAAGGCAAGGAAAATCAATTTGCTCTGATTGTCACAGAACATCCAATCGAAGACCCTCGTGTGACGACACCGCAATTCATTGTTCAAGATAGTTGGCGTTTCTTATTGGAATTTGCTAATAAAATGCGTCAATCATTCAAAAAACCGGTGATTGCGATTACTGGTTCTGCTGGAAAAACATCTACACGTATGATGATCACTCATGCATTCAAAGAAGAGAAGGTTCTAGAAAATCGTGGAAATCATAATGTGAGATTTGCGATTCCTCTTTATTTAAGTCAGTTAGTCGGGGACTTTGACGTATTGAACCTTGAAGTATCCCTCAATGCGTTGAATACGTATGACACGGGTTCAATGTCTAATCTAATACAACCCGATATAGCAATCGTGACTTCGATAGGTGAAGCACATCTTAGTTCCTTAAAAACAACTAAGAATGTCGCTTACTATAAATCAAAAATCTTTGATGGTTTAAAAAAGAATGGTACGGCAATCATCAACACCGACATGGGCGCTGAAGAGTTAGCTATACTCATTCAAGCAGCCGAAAAGAAAACAACTGAAATTTTTACTTATTCGCTATATGATACAAGTAGAGATGTATATGTCTTGTCCGTTGAACAGAAAAAAGAATTTTGTGAAGTAGGTATCCATTTTTTTGAACAAGAGTTCAAGATCCGTCTCAGTGTTCCATCTTCTGGGATGATTTCCAATGCTTTGGCAACGCTGATAGCCATTTGGAAAATCAAAGGAGATGTTTCAGCTTGTCTTACCACCTTCGAGACATTCAAACCGTTACCTAAAATTTTAGAAAAACATGTTTATCCAAATGAACCTTCTTTTACTTTTATTGATGATACACACAATGCGTCATTACCCTCTATGAAAAATGCAATCAATTACTTTAAAGGGGTACGCCCATTTTATAAAGGAAACTCAATATTGGTTTTAGGACAAATCGCTGATTTAGGAAATGCTGCTGAAGACGTTCATCAACAAGTAATGCAGGAATTAACTGATGTACCAGCAGATTATATTTATGGCTATGGGGAAAATTTCAGAAAATTATTCAATGAAAAAAATAAAAATGATCATAAATATGAATGGTTTGACACGTTACCTGAATTAACAAAAAATATCGAACAGCATTTGACGAATGATAGTATCATTTTGGCAAAGGGTTCAGTCACAGGTAGCGATTTTCATGAAATCGATCGGTATATTCGCCAGATTTCTTTAAAAGAAATGGTATGAGCTTCTGTATATGGAGAGCCACTGGGATGTTGTAACAACATTTACTTGAACAATCATGTACAACCAATAAAAAAAGACGGAGAGAACGGAGAAGTTGTTTCATTTCCTGATTTCTCCGCTTTTTTTTGCTGGAAATGCTTAATAGGAAGGCATAAACAAAGTTAAAAAAACTAGTTTTTTTAATTTATTGAACAAAAAATCATAAAAATCCAATAAAACGTATAAAAAGAATCGCTTTCTTTCTTTTCTGTTTATGCGCCCTATGGTATGATAATTAAGAATTTTACAAAAAATACATATAAATCACGAAGATAAACACTATTTTTTAAAGTTTTATTAGGATTAAGTAGTTGGATTGCTGAATGATTGGGTGTATGAGAGAATAATCAAGAATATGTATGATAGAGGTGTAGTATGAAGCGGTGGCAAAAAGTGATATTGACTTTATTGGGAATAATCGTACTTCTCATCGGCGGAGTTTCAGCTTACGGAATCAAGTTTATGGGTGAAGCGAGCCAAACAGTCAATCGGATTTCAAAACAATCTGATCGTGTATCAGCAAAACGTGACGATCGAGTAAGCATTGATGATCAAGAACCCTTTTCAGTATTATTATTAGGATTAGATACAGGAGGCCTTGGACGAACAGAACAAGGGAGATCCGATACGATGATGGTCGTGACCGTCAATCCACAACAAAAGAAATCAACGATCATTAGTTTGGACCGAGATATCTATACGAATATCGTCGGATATGGGACGGTCGATAAGTTGAACCATGCCTATGCATTTGGTGGTGTAGAGATGGCGATGGATTCAATCGAACAATTACTTGATATCCCTATTGACCACTATGTCACGATCAATTTGGATGGTATGAAAGACTTGATCGATGCAGTAGGTGGGATCGAGATCGACAATAAAATCGACTTTACTTTAGATGGCGTCCATGTTCCAGAAGGAAAACAAACAGTTGATGGTGAAAAAGGGTTGGCGTATGCAAGAATGCGTCATGAAGATCCTGAAGGTGACATTGGTCGACAAGCACGTCAACGAGAAGTTGTGACGAAAATCGTCAATAAAGTAGTCAGTCTTGATGGCGTAAGTAACTATCGAAAACTTTTAGATGCGGCAGGCAACAATGTGACTACTGATTTGGATTGGGATGACATGCTAGATATTGCAACAAATTATACCTCTGCTTTCCAAACGATCAAGCAAGACCAACTAAAAGGAAAAGACACGACGATCAATGATGTGTACTACCAAATACTAGGTCAAAATGACTTATTATCGATCCAAAACCAATTGAAAAAACAATTAGAGATCAAACCAAGTGATACGTTGCCTAACTTAAAAAATGATAATGCCTATATGATGTTTTATGATGACTCAGAAAATGGTGATGGAGATTCCACTGCTAATACCACGACCAGTGAGACATCTGAGTATTCACAAGATACGTACAATCAATATGGCACTGATGGGTATGGTCAGCAGTCGGTCTACTCAGAAGACACCTCTCAATACTACGACCCGAATCAGTATAACCAGCAACAATATTATGACCCATACGGCGGTCAGCAAAATGATCAAAGCACAGAAACTTGGACAGGCAATGGCTATTAACGAGTTTTGTTCATATGATTTATCCAATAAATAAAACAAGTAGATATCGAAAATGAAGGATATATCCTTTATTTTCGATATTTTTTGTTTTATTTTATTTTTTATTTAGTTATTTTTCGTTTGTTTTAAATGTTTTTCTTGTAACAAAAAAACATTTTGGAATCATTGGTGGATTTTTTTTGATTGCAGAAATGTCTTAAAAACATTTGTTTATTAGATGTTTTACGCTATTTCAATCAAAATCTAGTAATCTTTTATATTTTGATTTTTATACTCAAAATTAAAAAACACTAATTCTTATTTAAAAATGTTATATTTTTAGTTTTTATTTGTTATGATATCGTTGTGCAAGAAGGAAATACATAGCACGAAATAAAATTGTTGATGGGGGATATACATACTAATGAAAAGAAATGTTCGTCTAAAGAAATTATTGGCTGGCGCTGCATTATGCAGTCTGCTAGTAACACCGTTGTTTTTGAATGAACAACAAAGTGCAGCAACAGAACAAACAATCAAAACAACACCTGATTTTGGTGTAGGTCAAGGTATTGAATGGCCAGAACAAGTCGTTGCACCATTTGTCGATATGACGGCTTATACGTCAGGTACAGAGTTATCGAATAATGGCGCGTTGAATCTAGCGGCGATCGCAAAGGAAACAGGGCAAAAATTCTTTAATTTAGGATTTATGCAAGCAAAAGGAATCAAAGATGGTAAGATCGATTGGGCGTGGGGCGGATTTGCCGGATTGAGTGAGAACGACAGTGATCAATGGCAATATGAAGGCATTAAAAAAACAATCCGTGAATTAAGAGCGGTCGGTGGAGATGCTGCTGTTTCATTTGGTGGATTGAACACAGGTGCTTTCTGGGAAGTCAGCCATGATGAAGATATGCTTTATGATGCTTATATGGAAGTGGTTCAAGGATATGGCTTTACTCGTGTAGATTTTGACGTGGAAGCAGGGGCGATGGGCTATACAGAAAACTTACTCAATGCGAAAGCAGTCAAACGACTACAAGATACTACAGGAGTGCAAGTAACATTAACATTACCTGTTATGCCGACTGGTTTGATTTCGACTGGACTAGCCGTATTGCAAGCTTATTTAGAAGCGGGTGTCGATTTGACCAATGTCAATATTATGACGATGTGTTATGGTCCGAGTGTCACTGATTATGCACAAGGATCATTAGATGCGGTCGACAATACAATGGTCCAATTGAAGAATCATTATCGCCAATATGCTGGTATCACTTTGACTGATGAAGAAGCTTATGCAAAATTAGGTACAACTCCTTCGATTGGTTTTGAGAACGAACAACATCCATACTTCACGACAGAAATGTTCAATCAAGTTGTCGAACATGCAAGAGAACGTAAAATAGGAATGGTTTCTTATTGGTCGATGAACCGTGATGCAAAAACAGATGGTGGACAAGGGCAAATAAAGAACCAATTTGAATTCTTGAAAGTGAGTGAAGCATTTGCTGAAGGTAATGAGGGCGGCGGAAGCGAAACTCCGGAAGATAAAGAAAAACCATCTGTTCCGACAAATCTTTCTGTTGGGAACATCACAAAAAATAGTGCGCATATCAACTGGACGGCGGCGACTGATAATGACCGTGTGGCAAAATATAACTTGAGATTAGTAGGGAATGGACAAACGATCAATGTTACGACTACTTCTCTTTCATACGCGTTTACAAACTTAAAAGATGATACAGAATATACGGTAGAAATCAATGCAGAAGATCGTTCTGGAAATATTTCGGATACGGCAAAAGTTGCATTCACAACTTTAGCGAATGTAGTAGATCCAGGGGAGCCGGGCGAACCAGGAGAAGCTCCTGCATGGGAGGCGACAAAAGTTTACCTAAGTGGTGATGTTGTTTCTTATAAAGGTGCATTATACCGTGCCAAATATTGGACACAAAACAGTATTCCAAGTGAGTCAGGTTTGTATGGTCCTTGGGAATTGATTTCAGGAACGCCAGAAGGTGGCGATGAGATCGCCGCGTGGGAAGCGAATAAAGTTTATGTACAAGGAAATCGAGTGACGTATAATGGGATCGTTTATGAAGCGCAATATTGGACACAAAACAACAAGCCAAGCGAATCTGGATTGTACGGTCCTTGGAAACAGGTTGGATAAAATACCAATTAATAGTTAATAAAAAAACTACGTGAATTGCTCACGTAGCTTTTTTTATGCTAATAATAAGTCTGTTACACCCAATTTTATATAGTTGAGGTCGGTATTATCGAATAAAGTGAATAAAGAAATTTCCTCTAACTTTAAAAAAGTGTAAACAGGGAAAAGAAATCCGAATTTTTAGACATTATATTTGAATCTCCAAATCATCAGTTGTTTCTAAAGTAAAGGCTATAAAAATCGGACTATTTATATTTTTTGGTTATTATTCATTTTAATTATTTTTTAATCTAAAACAAATATTTATTGATAATTATTATTTATCTTTAAATGAAATTATATTAAAACCCTATTTAATAACTTTTTTCAGTTTTTCTAAATTAAAAAAACTCTAAATAGGTTAAAATAAGGTTATATAAAAATTATAAAATATTCATATTATAAATAAAGATATTACTTTTTTGTTATTTCGTTGCTATGATGGATGTGTGAGATAGCTATCACAAAAAAATAAAATCGCAAGGAGGAATTGCAGATGAAAAAAATTGTTTTATTAATTGGTATGTTCATTTTAGGAGGAGCTTTTTTTACGATAAATGTCAATGCGGAAGCGGATAATTCACATCCTGTAAGTACAAATGGGAATCGACTTCGCTATAATACGCCATATCGTTTAAGAGACAAGAATTTACCTCATCGAAATCCTGTGACATTTGAAGCGTGGGCGAGCTATGACTACGCAATATTCGGTCATTATACAAGGCCCGGTTATCGAGGTGGAACGCCGATTATTATTGAAAGCACAACTGGGAAAACGGGATTCATTGATTCAAATGATCCAATAGCTATTCGATCAACGAGTTCAAATTGGGGTGGTTGGGTCTATTGGGATGTGACGAATTCTTATTTAGCTAATTCAGTCTGGTTTACAAACAGACGTGTGCCAATCGGTCATTTAGTTGGGAATTCCCGAGATCGTTCAGTAGGAATCGGTGGTATGACGTTTAGTTCAAATTTAGGGTTTCCGTTGCCTACATATTTGGAGTTGGGTGGATCCGATGCAAATAAGCCTTGGATGACATTTAGAACAGTAACGCAAAATCAGCTTATAATGCCACCTATAAACGTTAGAAGGACACCGTTTTTATTAACTGATGCATAAGGAGTATAGGTCTCGCTGTGTTCTTGAAGTATCACTTGAATGGAAGCGTGTATTGAATAGTAAAAAGCGATGAATTGTTAAGTAATTACATAATAAGTTCGAACTGTTGATCAATAAAAAATAAATATGACAGAAGTGATTAGCTAAAATGGGCTCTTCGTCAAGTTGTGTTGATGGATCCAATCGAAAATGGTGTACAGACGTAATCAAATTGCACGATGGAGATGGGAAAAAGCCTATTTAAGTGCATTCGTCGATCTCTATGATCGTTCGATTATCTCTTGGGAATTAGGTCATTCAGACAATAATTTACTTGTCGGGAATACGATAAAAAAGCAACGTATAAGAACTCTGGTGTACGACCATTCCCTCATAGTGATCGCGGATTTCAATACATGTCTTATGACTATAAGAAACTTGAAAAAAATATATGTTCAACAAAAGTATTTCTCGAATGCGGTGTTGTCTGGATAATCAACCGATTCAAACTTTGTTGGGAAACATTTAAAGAGAGAAAGTTTCATCAAGAAAGCTATCAGAGCTTTGAAGAGGAAAAGAAATCTGTAAGTAAATATATGCGGTACTATAATAACTACCGCTATTCGGAATCTTTAAATGCGCTTTCTCGGAAGGGGTTTAGAAAACAAACTGCATGAAAATAGGAATCGAGACACTCGATTCCTATTTTCATGCAGTTTGTTTTTTTCACTGTCTACTTGACGGGAGCCAATTCAACATTTTGCTAGATAGGCTTTATTAATTCAAAATAAAAATCGCGTAATTCAAGATAGATGCAAAAAACACCCATAAATAGTAAGGGATCGTCAACCACATTGCTGTGCGATTGTGCAGCCATAAATGATAGACCAAAGCTGTTAAGAAAATCATTAATAAAGTGATATCGATTGCTGAAATCAAAGTATTTCCAAGGTTGAAGAATAAAGCTGACCATAAAAGGTTGAAGATGAATTGAATAGTAAAGAGCCATAGTAGTTTAGAGCGGTGTTTTTGATTTTGTGTATTTAGAATAAAGTACAAAGAAATGCCTATTAAAATATAGAGGACCGTCCACATAGGACCAAAAATCCAACTAGGTGGTGCAAAAGCTGGGAGTTGTAACGAGTAATAATATCTTCCTGGATTGCCGCTAAGAATGCCAGATAAAAATCCTAGAGCAACGATTCCGATAATGCAAACCCACAAACGATAATCTTTTAATCGATTGATAGTGTATACCATAAAAAAAACTCCTTTCTTTAGACAGTTTAACATAATTATTTATAACATCACCTATTTATGACTTGTAATTTTTTAAGTTATTTTAAAAAATGTTAATATAGCGTACATATTGACCAGAATAAATTAGTAACGGGGTGATTAAATCGTTGTTTAAAGCTATTTTAAGTTGATTTTAAAACGTTGTTGCAATACCGAACATTTTCGTTTTTACTTTTTTATTTAACTATAAAACGGAGATAAAACGATTAAATAACCTTAATTTTTTATTTGTTTTTGTTATATTATTTTGAGTTATCTGATATTATAAAATTTGTAATCGATTACGAACAAGGGAAATGAATTAGTTGAATGGGGAGAGTTTAAAAAAATGAAGAAAAAAAGTATAAAAAGATTATTAGCTGGAGCGGCTTTGTGTAGCTTATTGGTTGCACCGTTGTTTTTAAATGAAGAGCAAGGAGCGGCAACAGAGCAAACAGTTCGCGCAACACCTGATTTTGGTGTAGGTCAAGGGATCGAGTGGCCAGAACAAGTCGTAGCACCATTTGTAGATATCACGGCGTATACTTCAGATGAAGTGCTGTCAAATAAAGGTGCCTTGAATATGGCAGCAATTACTAGAGAAACAGGTCAACGTTTCTTTAATCTAGGGTTTATGCAAGCTAGAGGAATCAAAAATGGTAAACTTGATTGGGCTTGGGGAAGTTTCAATGGTTTAAGTGAAAGTGATAGTGACCAATGGCAATATGAAGGAATCAAGCAATCGATCCGTGAGTTAAGAGAAGTAGGCGGAGATGCAGCTGTGTCATTTGGCGGATTAAATTCTGGTGCCTTCTGGGAAGTAACACAAGATGAAGATATGCTTTATGATGCTTACATGGAAGTAATCCAAGGTTATGGTTTTACACGGATTGACTTTGACGTAGAAGCGGCTGCTATGGGGTACCACGAAAATTTAGCAAATGCGAAAGTAGTAAAACGATTACAAGATGCAACTGGGGTTGATGTGACGTTGACATTACCAGTTATGCCTACAGGATTGATCTCAACAGGATTATCTGTCTTGCAAGCTTATTTAGAAGCGGGTGTTGACTTAACTAACGTGAATATCATGACGATGTGTTATGGATCAAGTGTGACGGACTATGCGCAAGGTTCATTAGATGCGGTAGACAATACAATGGTCCAATTGAAAAATCACTACAAACAATACGCTGGTAAAACATTAACGGATGAGCAAGCTTATGCAAAATTAGGTACGACTCCTTCTGTGGGTTTTGAAAATGAACAACATCCTTACTTTACAACAGATATGTTCAACTTGGTTGTACAACATGCCAAAGAACGCAAAATCGGTATGGTATCATATTGGTCTATGAACCGTGATGCAAAAGTGGACGGCGGACAAGGGCAAGTGAAAAACCAATATGAATTCTTAACTGTCGGTCAAAGTTTTACAGATGGTTCTGAAATGCCTGAAGATACACAAAACCCATCAACACCGACAAATGTAGGTTCAGATTTCATTACGACACAGCGTGCGCGTATCAATTGGACAGCGTCAACGGATAATGACCGCATTGCTCGTTATAATCTTAAATTAACTGGTGCAGGCGAAACAGTATCAGCGACAACGATGGCTGTGTCTCATACCTTTGAAAACTTGAAGAGCAATACGACTTACACAGTTGAAGTGATTGCAGAAGACCGTTCTGGAAATGTTTCGGATGCAGCAACTTATACTTTTACTACGCTTGAAGAATCAGAATCTACTCTACCCGCTTGGGACCCTGCAACAGTTTACTTAGGTGGAGAGCGTGTTACATATGAAGGGCTGATCTATGAAGCGAACTACTGGACGCAAAATGATATTCCAAGTGAATCTGGTCCGTATGGTCCTTGGAAACTTGTAACTAAATAACCTGTATTTTTCATATTACTCCATAAATAAAATGATAAATTGTAAAAAATATTAATAACTTGTATTAAAAAATGATATTTAAGTTATTATTGATATAGATATGTAAAAGAAGAGAGCCTAAAATAAGCTCTCTTCTTTTTATTGAAAAAATAATATGCATAACGAAACATTAAGAAAATATTAAGTGTATAATAAAATCATTTAGGTGATTAACTATCTTTAGTGTCAATGAAACCCTATTAAATCAATCTTTAAATCTTTTTTTGAAATCATTTCAACTAAAATAAAGTTATAAAAGCATAACGTTTGTTTTTATTTTAGAAAACGTTTACAATGAACCTATCAAATATAGGAGGTTCAGTTATGAAAAAGTTTAGTGTTATGATGTTCGTAGGAATTGTTATGTTAGGTTTGTTTGGCTTTGGTACATCTGGTTATGCACATGGTTATGTAACATCTCCAGGGAGTCGTGCCTATTTCGGTACAGCAGCTGCAGGTAATTTGAATCAAAACGTTGGACGCGCACAATGGGAACCACAAAGTATTGAAGCGCCTAAAAATACATTTATCGATGGAAAAATCGCAAGTGCAGGTGTTAGCGGGTTTGAGCCATTAGATGAACAGACAGCAAATCGTTGGCATAAAAGTGTAATTAATGCTGGTCCTTTGAATATCACTTGGAACTTAACTGCACAACATCGTACAAGTACTTGGGATTACTATATTACAAAACCAGGTTGGAACCAAAATCAACCTTTGAAATTCAGCGATTTTGAATTGATCACAAAAATCGATGATAAAGCAACAGTTCCACCAAAAACAGTAAATCAAACAATTACTGTTCCTCAAGATAGAAAAGGCTACAACGTGATTTTAGCTGTTTGGAATATTTCAGATACAACAAATGCGTTCTATCAAGTAATTGATGTCAATGTTCAATAGACAAACCTTGAAGAGAAACCTTTTTAACTGATCATATAAAAGAACACCCATGAAGTGACTCTCATGTAGTGACCCCAAAAAGTTAGACTTTTATGGAGTGGAGAAATCCACTCCTTTTTTGTACGATAAAATTAACTGTTA
>NZ_JADNNI010000005.1:0-173131 GCF_015556925.1 Enterococcus sp. 1001283B150225_161107_E12
TGATTGCCGTAGCAACTTTTATATCTTAGCAAACTCTCAAATGATTGTCAACTATTTTTTAAAAGTTTTTCGAACTCTTTTTTCACGAGGTCGTTTTAGCAACTCACTTATAATAACTTGTTGTTTGTTATTTGTCAATCACTTTTTTTGTCTTTTTCTTTGCGAAACTAACTTCAATCAGTGAATCACCCAAAAGCAACTTCGTTATCTTATCATGTGTCAACAAACATGTCAATCACTAATTTTAAGAATCGATTTGTTTGTTTTCCGTTCTTTCGAACAAATAATAATATACCAACATCAATTTTGAAAGTCAACTAAAAAAAGGCTGATTTATCAACATTTTTAAGAGAGTCGATCATTAAAAACAGGAAGCACAAAATCATTCGTTTTTTACGTGTTTTTTCTCCTATTTAAACTAGTTTCACTATGATAATGTTCATCTTTTCATTTGTTTGATCAAATTTCTTTTTTCTTACTATTATTGTGTAAGTGTTCTCAATTTATTACTTCGTTTAAATGATGTTTCTCCTTGATTTAAATCACTTTCTATTTTTGACTCCTCTTTTATCTTAGATTTCCCCCCTTCTCCCCCCTCTTCTTCTAAAATTTTCCTTAACAAAGCGCTGCTTTTATCTATTTATCTTTTTTTTTGCTAAAATATTAAGAGTAAACACATTAATCGATGGAGGATCTATTTATGAAAATATTAATCGCAGATGACGACAAGGAAATTGTTGAATTACTTAGTATCTACGTACACAATGAAGGCTACGAAGCAGTAAAAGCCTATGATGGAAAAGAAGCATTATCAAAAGTACGAACAATCCCTGATATTGAATTACTTATTCTAGACATCATGATGCCTGAAATGGATGGCATGCAAGTGGTCAAAGAATTAAGAAAAGAATCACAAATCCCTATCATTATGTTAACAGCGAAAACGACTGATATGGATAAAATCAAAGGGTTAGTTGCTGGTGCAGATGATTATGTGACGAAACCATTTAATCCTCTTGAGGTAATGGCTCGTGTGAAATCTTTGTTACGTCGCACAAAAATGCAAGTGACGCCGGATCAACCAGATGTCCTAGAAGTAAATGCCTTGATCATCAATAAAGACTCACATGAAGTCAAAACAATCGATGGAAAAGAAATCCAACTGACTGCCTTAGAATTTGGTATTCTATATCTTCTTGCAAGTCATCCTAACCATGTATTCAGTGCAGATGAAATCTTTGAGCGTGTCTGGAAACAAGAAAGTATTGTCTCTGCTAAAACAGTAATGGTTCATGTTAGTCATTTAAGAGACAAGATCGAAGAAGCAACAGGTGGAGAAAAAGTCATTCAAACCGTTTGGGGAGTGGGCTATAAAATTGATGCAAGATAAAAAAGTGATCGAAAAACGACGCCGGATCAATCTGACATCTAAAGAAATCAGTGAATTATTAGCAGAAGGAATCATTACGATCATCCTTCTGCTTCTATTGAATGTAGCGATGTTGGTCATTATCAGTTCGATCATCAGTAGTTCACCTTCTTTGACAAATGCTATTTGGGATTCTAAAAATATTTTTGCCCAGCGTTTAGATAGTGATTTGTTTTGGAATGGTCGAAACTTTATTTTTCCTGTTTTCTTTCTATTAGATGTTGGTGTATTATACTGGCGATTGATTCGTCGCTACCGACAAATGCAATTACGACATATTATTAGCGAATTGCATTATATCGCTAATGGCAATTATGACCATCGTATCCCTTTCGAATTAAGTGGCGATCTTAGTCGTGTAGTCAAAAGTATCAATGGCTTAGTGGATAGTACGGTGGCGGCGATTGAAGATGAACGTAAAATTGAAAAATCAAAAGACGAACTGATTACAAACGTCAGTCATGATATTCGCACACCTTTAACATCAATTATTGGCTATTTAGGCCTTATTGAAGATGGTCAGTACCAAACAGAAGAAGATCTGTTGAAATATACCCATACTGCTTATGTCAAAGCAAAACAAATGAAATCATTGGTAGAAGATCTGTTCGAGTATACCAAGGTACGTCAGCCGGCGGTTCCTGTGAATTTTTCTGCATTTGATTTGATCCAATTGATTGAACAATTAGCAGCTGATTTTGAACTAGAAGCTTCTAAAAAGGATATCCAAATTTTTGTTGAATCTCCAATCAATTCACTGATCATGGATGGTGATACCGAAAAGTTAGTTCGCGTATTCAATAATTTATTAACGAATGCCCTAAAATATGGCAAAGGAGCTACTAAAATCATCATTGAAATTGAACAACTTGGTTCAGAAGTCATCGTTGTTGTCAAAAACAATGGTACCATGATTCCCCAACAAGCCATTGACAATCTATTTGATCGATTTTACCGCGTGGAAGAATCCCGTTCACAAGAAACTGGCGGAACAGGGCTTGGTCTAGCCATTGCACAAAGTATCGTAGCATTACATGGTGGCTATATCTATGCGAAGTCAGATCAAGATTGGACGTCTTTTATCATGCATTTCCCGCTTAAAAAAAATGAAAAGTTAGTCGGCAATCTGACAGAACATATTGACGGAAACTAAATTTTTCGCTATTCTTAGGATACAAATAAAAGAAAACAGTGAACCCAGTACATTTTATTTTTTTCAAGAGAGCTGATGGTTGGTGCAAATCAGTAAAAAATAATTTCGAAGTTCCAGTTCACCTATTGTGCCTTTCGAAATAAGAAAGGTCGGTAACAGCCGTTATCTGTTTACAAGTGCAGTCTCAGTAGACTGAACTTGGGTGGTACCGCGAAACTCAAACCAGTTCGTCCCAAGATATTTCTTTGGATGAGCTGGTTTTTTTTATACAAAAAAGGAGGAAAAGAAATGTTAGATATTAAAATGATCCGTCAAAATGTTGATTATGTACAAGAAAAATTAACGTCACGTGGCGTTAAAAAAGAAATCTTAGCGGAGTTTGTGGAGTTAGATGAATCTCGTAGAAAATTGTTGGTTGAAAGTGAAGAATTGAAAAAATATCGTAATGATGTATCTGCTGAAATTGCCCAATTAAAGCGTAATAAAGAAGATGCAACTGCGAAGATCGCTGAAATGAAAGAAGTCGGTGGGAAAATCAAAGCACTAGATGAAGAAGTTGCACAAGTTGATGAAAAATTACAACAAATCGCTACAACTCTCCCAAATTTGCCTCATGACACTGTGCCGGTGGGTAAAGATGAAGAGGATAACGTGGAAGCTCGTCGTTGGAGTGAACCTCGTCAATTTGCTTTTGAACCAAAACCTCACTGGGAAATTGCTGAAAATCTAGGTATTCTTGATTTTGAACGTGGGGCAAAAGTATCAGGAAGCCGCTTTGTTTACTATAAAGGATTAGGTGCTCGCTTAGAACGTGCCCTTTATAATTTTATGTTAGATCAACACGTCTATGAACATGGCTATACTGAAATGATGACACCTTACGCTGTCAACAGCCAAGCCATGTTTGGTACTGGTCAATTTCCTAAATTTAAAGAAGATGTTTTCCAATTAGCTGATACAGATTTAACCTTGATCCCAACAGCCGAAGTTCCTTTAACAAACTACTACAGCAATGAAATCTTAGCAAAAGAAGATTTACCTGTTTACTTCACTGCACTTAGCCCAGCATTCCGTTCAGAAGCAGGTAGTGCCGGTCGTGATACTCGTGGATTGATTCGTCTTCATCAGTTCAATAAAGTAGAAATGGTGAAATTCGCTGATGCAGAACATTCATATGAAGAACTTGAAAAAATGACCGCTGACGCAGAGGACATTTTGAAGAAACTACATTTACCTTACCGTGTTATGACATTATCAACTGGAGATATGGGCTTCTCAGCAGCGAAAACGTACGATTTAGAAGTATGGATCCCTGCACAAGATACGTATCGTGAAATCAGTTCTTGCTCAAACTGTGAAGATTTCCAAGCGCGCCGTGCGATGATCCGTTACCGAGATGCTGATGGAAAAATCCATTATGCACATACATTAAATGGTTCTGGTTTAGCAGTTGGCCGTACGGTTGCTGCCATCCTTGAAAACTATCAAAATGAAGATGGTTCAGTCACAGTTCCAGAAGTACTCGTGCCTTACATGGGGAACCTAAAAGTAATCAAATAAACAATAAAGCAGCTAAGTGATTCGTTGGCACGAATTGCTTAGCTGCTTTTTTATGATCAAAAAGTTTGATTATGATTCTACAGAATAGTTTGGTGCTTCTTTCGTAATTTGTACATCATGCGGATGAGATTCTTTCAGCCCACTGCCACTCATTTGAATGAACTGTGCATCATCTCTTAATTGTTTTAGGTTTGCTGATCCAACATAACCCATCCCTGATTTTAAACCACCAATCATTTGGAAGAGAATGTCTGCCACGCTTCCTTTGTACGCTACGCGGCCTTCAATACCTTCTGGCACTAACTTATTGGCTTCATTCGTGCCACCTTGGAAGTAACGGTCTTTTGATCCTTTTTCCATGGCGCCTAATGAACCCATTCCACGATATGTCTTGAAGCGACGACCTTGATAGATTTCAAATTCACCTGGAGATTCATCAGTACCTGCCAACATACTACCTAACATGACCGCATGTCCACCCGCTGCTAAAGCTTTGACGATATCACCAGAATATTTAATCCCACCATCTGCAATAATGGTTTTTCCATATTGGCGTGCAACTGAAGCTGCATCGTAAATAGCTGTTAATTGAGGAACACCCACACCCGCAACCACACGTGTCGTACAAATCGAACCTGGTCCGATACCTACTTTCACCACGTCAACACCTACATCGTATAAAGCTTTTGTTGCTTCTGCTGTTGCTACATTACCAGCAATCAATGTTGCATCTTTAAATGTGGTACGAATTTCTTGGATTTTACGGATCACACCTGCGCTATGTCCATGCGCCGTATCAATGACAATGGCATCTGCGCCAGCATCAAGTAAAGCTTGTGCACGTTCAAATGTGTCGCTAGTGACACCAACTGCGGCAGCTACCAACAAACGACCATGTTCATCTTTTGCTGCATTTGGAAACTCGATCACTTTTTCGATATCTTTGATCGTGATCAAACCACTTAATCGACCTGCATCATCAACGATCGGTAGTTTTTCGATTTTATGTTGTTGTAAGATTTTTTCTGCATCTTTTAGAGAAGTGCCTACTGGGGCTGTTACTAAGTTTTCTTTTGTCATGACTTCACTGATTTCGATATGGAAGTCTGTAACAAAACGCATATCACGGTTTGTAATGATTCCTACTAATTTGCGGTTTTCCAATGTTTCAACGATTGGCACACCACTGATACGGTATCTGCTCATCAATTCTTCAGCGTCTGCGACCAAGTGTTGTGGTGTCAAGAAGAATGGGTCAATGATTACGCCACTTTCAGAACGTTTCACTTTACGTACTTCATCTGCTTGTTCGCTGATTGTCATGTTTTTATGGATGACACCTAGGCCACCCTGTCTTGCCATAGCAATCGCCATTTTGCTGTCAGTAACTGTATCCATACTTGCACTGATGATAGGAATATTCAATTTGATATTTTTTGCTAATTGTACACTCATATCCACTTCGTTTGGTAACACGTGACTTTCTGCTGGTATCAATAAGACATCATCAAAAGTAAATCCTTTTTTCGTGAACTTTGTTTCCCAGTTGGACATTTTTAGTACCACTCCTCTTGTTTAGTTTATCTACTAAAATAATCGATTTTCTTTTGTAAGTCAACAACTTCTACTAATCCCTTGTTTTTTCTAAGGAACTACTCAGTGAATCCTAAAAAAAAGAACGTACCAGCATAATGAAGCGTCTCCTAATATTTGATCAAAATCAAATATTAGTTAGCGCTTTCGTCTTACACTGCACGTTCTTTTTTCTTACTCAATATTTTTACTAAACTGAAACGAGTACACTTCAAGAAAGAAAAGATGCGATTCACTTTTCAAACATTTGCTTCGATCGATTCTTTGATCTTTTCAATCTCATTCAAATAATATAGTTTATAGGGAATGCTTAAGCCTTTTTTCTTCGTCTCTTCGTCAAGATACTTTTCATCGACATCTGTATACACAAATAAATCAGCAGTTAGTGTCTTCGGCTTTCTTGTATTATAGCTAATGAAATCCAGCTCGATTTCTGGCCCTAAAACAGACCGCATTTCTTTTTGAAACTTTCTTCCATGCCCAAGAATAAATTGTCCAGTTTTGATTCCGGCATAACCAAAAAGAGGCACTCCGTCAGCATTGATAGAAAATATCCATTTGACTTTTTTCATATTCATTCACCCCTCCTCGTTTAACTATCTTGCTCAACATGTTTTTTAATATCAGTGATTGTCTCTTTTCTTTGATAGTAACACTATTTTTTATAATAATAAAAAATAATCTTTCAATCTCATGATTGCCTTTGTGAGATGGATAGAAGATAAAAAAAAGAATGTGCCAGCATGACGCTGCACATTCTTTTTTTATTTATCTTCTCGTAAGTCACATAATTTCTAGGTCCAATGAACTATCTTCTTGGAACAGAAAGGCTGCCAACGATGCCATATTTTTTCTTTAAGTAGTAACGCAACGCAAGAGCCGCTGCACCGATGATGATGATCACCACTGGATCTAATAATGGGTTAACAATTGGTGGCAATAAGGTTGTTGCTGAAAAAGCAATGACCCATATCAATGTCGTTCCACCTAGAATCAACAAGGTTTTACCCATCCCTGGTTTTTTACTGCGATCAGCACCTGGATACTCGTATTGGTAAATATACTTGTACATCAAGTAAAAGACCCATCCACCAATAGCTGAACCTAGTACAAGTGTGGTGATTCCATAAGCAGGCGTTGTTTCACGTGAAAACAATCCAGTGATTGCGATCATGACACTCAATAATCCGAGTAAGAGTAATGTATTGTCCAACCACATTAACGTTGGCGTCGAAGAAGTTTTCACTTCAACCGGTTTATTGATGATTGCTTCTGTTCTTTCAGATACCGTTCCAAATAATTGGCGGGCTGTTTTCCCACCTTTTTGTTCGGATACTAAAACGGGTAACATCTCATGCAAAGCCGTTACTTTTTCTTCTTCTGATAAATTCGCTGCTTCTAGCGACTTCTTTAAGTCAAAAATATATTGTTGATTACGTTTTGTTAGTTGTTCTTCTAACTGCGCATTTTCTTTTACGATTTCGCGTAACTGTTCTGCTTCCATTATTTTACAGTCCTCCTTAGACGCTGACGGTTGTCACAAAAGACATTTTAACATATCACATACACCGTATGATAGCCTTTTTATACATTAAAACGGAATAACATAACGTCGCCATCTTGAACGACATAGTCTTTCCCTTCCAAACGCACACGTCCTGCTTCTTTCGCTGCGTGCATCGTACCGTATTGGTCTAAATCTTCAAAAGAGACTGTTTCTGCACGGATAAAGCCACGTTCAAAATCGGTATGGATGATTCCTGCAGCTTGTGGCGCTTTGATTCCTTTTTTGAACGTCCACGCACGAACTTCTTGTTCACCTGCTGTAAAGTATGTTGCTAATCCTAATAGGTCATACGCCGCACGAATCAATTGATCCAACCCTGACTCTTCAATGCCTAATGCTTCAAGAAACTCTGCTTTATCTTCGTCGTCCAGCTCAGCAATTTCTTCTTCTGCTCTGGCGCTAACGACAATAACTTCTGCGTTTTCTTCTGCAGCAAAATTGCGGACTGCTTGAACATATTCATTCGCATCTGCATTTGCTACTTCATCTTCTGCCACATTCGCAACATACAAGATCGGTTTAGTTGTTAACAAGAATAAAGATTTAACGATTTTTTGTTCTTCTTCTGTAAATTCGATCGAACGTGCTGAACGTCCATCTTCTAATACTGGTTTGATTTTCTCCAACACCGCTAATTCAGCGACTGCATCTTTATCTTTTGTTTTTGCAATTTTTGCCACACGTGTATAGCGCTTCGTCACTGACTCTAAATCTGCTAAGACAAGCTCTAGATTGATCGTATCAATATCTGCTAAAGGATCGACGCGTCCTTCTACGTGTGTGATGTTGTCATCGTCAAAACAACGAACAACATGACAGATTGCATCTACTTGGCGAATATGACTTAAAAATTGGTTTCCTAATCCTTCACCTTTACTTGCACCCTTAACGATTCCAGCAATGTCTGTAAATTCAAAGGTTGTTGGTACAGTTTTCTTTGGTTTTACTAATTCTGTTAAACGTTGTAAACGCCAATCAGGTACTTCAACCATTCCAATATTTGGATCAATAGTCGCAAAAGGATAGTTGGCAGCCTCTGCTCCCGCCTTTGTAATTGCATTGAACAAAGTTGATTTTCCTACGTTGGGTAAACCCACAATTCCAGCAGTTAATGCCATAAATTCATTCACTCTTTCTCTACATTTTTTTCAAGTACTTTTTTCATTTTTTTCTCAAATTCTCGACGGGTCATCATCACGATATGACCGCAATTCATACATTTGATTTTGATATCAGCGCCCATTCGGATGATTTCCCAACGGTTCGTTTGACAAGCATGAGGTTTTTTCATTTCTACGATATCATGTAAGTCGTACATAACATAGCCTCCCTCTGTTTATTCTTCATCAAATTGAATATTTAGAATATCAAGAATTCTAGTTAAATCATTTTGTGAAAGATATTCGATTTCGATTTTACCTTTCCCATTCTTTTCTTGGATGGCGACACTTGTTCCAAATTTATCCATCAAGCGATCTTCACTCTCACGGATATAATACGGTTTTTCCTTCGCTAAACGTGGGATTTTTTTCTTTTCTTGCCCATCATTTTGATTCAGCTCGGAAACGATCTGCTCTAATTGTCGAACCGTTAGATTTTCTGTTACGACACGATTGGCTAATTTTAATATCAATTGTTTATTTTTTAATCCAAGTAACGTACGAGCTTGTCCCATAGATAATCGTTGATCTTGGACCATTTCTTTCACTAAATCAGGCAATGTCAATAAACGCAAATAGTTTGCGATATAAGGACGACTTTTCCCTAAACGACTTGCGACTTCAGCTTGTGTCAACTTTAAGTTCTTCATCAACATCTCATAAGCTTCTGCTTCTTCTAAAGGATTCAAGTCTTCACGTTGTAAGTTTTCTAAAACTGCAACTTGCATCATCGCTTCTTCGTCGAAATCCCTGACAATTGCAGGAATTGTTTCTTTGCCAGCTAACTTAGACGCCCGGAAACGACGTTCACCTGCGATGATCTCATACCCTTTCACCGATGAACGACGAACAATGATCGGTTGAAAGACACCGGAGTACTCGATCGAGTTCGCTAATTCTTGCAATGATACTTCTTCAAATGTTTTACGTGGTTGATACGGATTAGGACGCAATTCGTTTAGTGGCAACTGAATAACAGTTTCATCTTTCACGTTGACTGTTTCTAAATTTTCCAAATCTTGAAACAGCGCGTCGATTCCCCGACCTAGTCCTTTACTTTTCTTCACGATCGACCACTTCCTTTGCTAATGCTTGATACACTTCAGCGCCTCTGGAACGCGGATCATAATCAATGATAGGTTTTCCATGACTTGGTGCTTCTGACAAACGAATGTTTCGAGGAATCACTGTGTCATACACTTTTTCACGGAAATACTTCCGTACTTCTTCTACCACTTCATTCCCTAGATTCGTTCGAGCGTCATACATCGTCAATAATACCCCTTCGATTTCCAATTCAGGATTGAAGTGTTTTTGTACCAAGCGAACAGTATTCAGTAGTTGACTTAACCCTTCTAACGCATAGTACTCACACTGCACAGGGATCAAAATCGAATCACTTGCAGTAAATGAGTTGATGGTTAGATGACCTAAAGATGGCGGGCAATCAATTAAAATGTAGTCATACTGATCGTTGACTTCAGCCAGTGAACTTTTTAAACGTGATTCTCTTGCCATCATTGAGGTCAATTCAATCTCCGCTCCCGCTAATTGAAGAGTGGCAGGCACAATACTCAAGTTTTCATGTTCAGTAGCAATTGTCGCTTCAGCAATTGGTAACTCATTGACTAATACATCATAAATATCTTGTGTCACATCAGGTTTACGAATGCCTACTCCGCTAGTGGCATTTCCTTGTGCATCCATATCTACTAGCAACACTTGTTTACCTAAACTTGCTAAACAAGCACCTAGATTTACAGTTGTCGTTGTTTTACCAACGCCGCCTTTTTGATTTGCAACGGATATAATTTGTGCCATCTCTTCTCCTCCTACTTGATTGGTTGCTTATTCGGCAACCCAGGTTTTCTTGGATACTTCTTCGGTGTTGGTTTCTTTTTCTGTATGATCAGAATGTGGCGTTTGTCCGAGATTTTAGGTAGTTCGATTGCTTGCTCACCAATAAATTTACCACCTAATTGCGCAATCGCTGGTTTCGCTTCTGCCAATTCTTCTTCACTTTTCGCAGCTTTCAGTGCATAGAAATAACCCTCTTGTTTCACTAATGGTAAACACAGTTCCGTCAATACATTCAAACGTGCCACTGCACGAGCAGTCACAAAATCAAATGATGCACGGAATTGCGGATTTTGTCCAAATGTTTCTGCACGATCATGATAAAGAGACGCATCGATTTCTAATTGATTCGTTAACTCAGTTAAAAAAGTGATTCGCTTATTCAAGGAATCAACAATCGTTATTTGTAACTCAGGAAAAGCAATTTTTAAAGGAATACTTGGGAACCCAGCTCCTGAGCCGACGTCACATAAAGTCAGGCCATTTGAAAAATCAACATCAAATGCCAACGTCAATGAATCATAAAAGTGTTTTAAGTAAACTTCTTCTCGATCAGTGATCGCCGTCAAATTCATTTTTTCATTCCACTCCACTAATAAATGAAAATAACGGTCAAACTGCGCCATTTGCTTATCCGATAAATGAATGTCTTTTTCTGCCAAGACTTGGCGAAATTCTTCTGGTGTCATAATTTGTCCTTTCATTGTGAAACAGCTAATTGTTTCACAGAATCTCTTCCTACTTTAACGCAAAATGAGTCGAGTTGCAATCTTTCTATATATAAATTTAAAGGAGGTTATGCCAAATTTGGAAGTAGGTAAATCCTACGTCTAAAATAAAAAAATAATCAGCCCCCGGACAACACAAAAAGAGTGTTCTGCCCATTGCTCACACTCCTTTATTTTCTATTATTTAGTTAGACAACAGTCACTTCTCAATTGGGCTTTTATCGATCGTTCACTTTTGTAGCAAGTGTTAGAACAATTGATTCGCTAATTCTTTGTCACGTGCCACCATTTCATTGATTTTTTGGGTAATTTCATCGGCGAGTGTTTGAAACTGTTCTGACATCTGATCAATTTGGCGGATCTTATCTCTAAATTCCTGTGTCGGTTCATCGACGATCTCCCATTTCGTACAACCAACTTCGGCTAATGTTTCAATCACCTCGTTATAGGTCAAATGGGGCGTATAATTACGTATTCTCCCCAACCAGTCATTCCATAAGTCTTCCAACTCAGTGATCCCGTTTTGGTAAATCACACGAACATTTCCCATTGCCTCATCAAATTTACTTGCTACTGTCTGTACTACAGCTAATGCTTGGCTATCCTCTAAATAAATTTTTTCTGACCGAGAAAGTCCGTCGCCACTTGCAGTCAGCTTCTGCCGTAACTCTTTTAATGTCAAGAATTCTTTGATTTGAACCTTGAGCCACTCATTTTCTTCTTTCAAACGCTTGATTTCATCTAGCGTATGCTCACCACTGACTGCTAGTAATTTGATCATTGCTTCGTTTTCCAAAAGTGTTTGTTGCCACAAAGTTGGGGCTAACAAGATACTTCCATTACCATCTACGTATACAATGATCTGGTCATGCTTATCGATATAATTTCCCTCTTCATCCGTTCTGAATTGATCCAGCGAATGTCCAAATGTTTCCCAGCCCGAATTGTCGATTCCAAAACTATTGATTGGAAGCATCCCTTTCCCACCAGTGAAAAGCCCACTCGTGACGACATCCGAAGTGTCGTAGATATTGATCAGGGTACCGTTGTGATTATCAAATAATGCTTGTGCAAGCCCTGGTCCTGCCGCGCCGTACGTCACACTGTCATAACCATTGAGCCCTGCGACAAAAAGTGCTTTAGCGCCACCTAATGAGTGCCCTGTCGTTGAGATCGTATAGCCAGCTGATTTGGGATACTGCTTTTCAATTTCACGGGCATAGTTTAAAGCGGAGACAAATGCGCCATCTGGATGTTTATTACTTCGACCAATTTCCTCAAGGTTAGTATGCCAATCTTTGAGCGAAGTCGTGCCAGCATAGGCAATCGTCAGGTTTTTGGTGATGACGGAGTCGGGGAAGCCATTGACTTTCTTTAGCTCTTCATCATCAAATGTCTTATACCGATCCTTAAGTTCAGCAACAACCATTGCCTGCGTACTGTTTTTCTTTGGTTTAGATTCATTACCTATTTTATCTTTATCTGTATTTAAAGTTCCTATAACGATATGGTTTGTTCCAAGAGGTTTATCGCCATAATTTACCTTGCCACTTTCTAATTGATATATAAATTCAGATAAGTATCTATTTTGATCCATTAATTTATTCCTCCTGTATAATAAACAATTTGATCATCTGAGATATCAATCCCTTTTTCTTCCTTTCTTTCATTAATAAAATAAGGTCCTTGACCTCTGCCACTAGTTATTCTGTAAATAAACTTATCTGTTTCTGCAGATCTTGTGTTTAACAATACTTCTTCTTGATAAACATCATTAACTGTGAAATAGATGACTAATGAATTCATCGGACTAACCGAATATCCAGTAAATTCTATCTTCTCAATATCCGAATACTCTCTGATACTCAACATTTTTTCTAAATATTCTTCCGTTGTTATTCCTTCTTCTTTTTGATATTCTTCTACGATTTCCTTTTGTTTCTCACTATCTCTCGTATAAATTCGATAGTTATTGTACACATAATTCGCCAGATCTTTCTGTATTTCCAGCAATTCTTGGTGATCTTCTTCCCTTTTATCCATATGCATCTTCCCTCCGACTCCTCCTAAAATAATGATTACTAACACACCTAACCAATGCCGTTTTTTCATAGATCCTCCTTTCAGTTAGCTACTATTTTTGTCAATGCTTCACAATAAGATACGTATACTTCATTTTATTCTGCGATCACATTTCAATATCAAGTTATTTTATGTATACTTATAGAGAGAAAGACAAGTGTTGTGACGTATGTTCATCTATACAGATCATCTCAATTTATTATAACAAAAATAAGGAGGTTTTTTAGATCGGAATAAAAATAAAATTGTTATTTTTTAAATTTTTAATGCTACTTTCTTGCCTACTTTTTTCTCGATGGTTTTTCATGCGTTATCTCTATTATTATTCTATTACGCTTTTTCCACCATCTGGCCCTGTCGACTTCTGGTTTCCTTTCTTCTTAGTGATAATCATTACGTTATTCCTTTATGTCAGTCTTCACTGTGCTTTCACAAGAAACATTTATTGGGAATGGCTGATCTTTTTTTCTTTACTCTACATCACCTTTCTCATTTATTTACTTTTCTTAAAAAATATCGGGATACGAGGCGTAGAATTTCAATTATTTTCATGGGTGAAGGATTTGATTTATGGTGATCCAATGATTGTTCTGTTTAATATTTTACTGTTTCTACCTCTAGGCTGGTTTTTACCATTAAGTTGGAAGAATACTATCTTAGTCATTTCATCTGTCATAGGCATTGAATGGATTCAATATTTCTTTTACCTAGGCATCTTTGATTTAGGGGATGTTTTTGTAAATACTTGTGGGTTTCTTATTGGTGCATGTATAAATAGGTGGCTGATCAGTCGATTGGATATTCAGGTTTCTTCTTTTTTACATAAGTGATTTACTCTATGTTCTTGCTAATAAAAAAACAGCCGACGAATCAATCATTCGTCAGCTGTTTTTTTATTTAGTGCTTTATTTAAGCAGATATTTCCACTTTCACGATTTTGCCTAGGTCAAACAAAAAAGCCGGACGCATCCGACTTTTTTAGGTGCATACCGAAGTAATACACCGCTATTTAGTATACTCATGATACCACGAGCAATATACAGAGTAAAGCAAAAAAATTCTAACCATTTGAAATATACTCTTTTAGCCCCGCTATTTTCTTTCTAGCATCTGTTCCTAGTATTTCACTGTAGGCTTTCATTGGAATAGAGGCATATAGAAGTTCTCTCTTTTTATCAAACTGTGATACCACACGGCTCAGTTCTGTTTTTGTTGTATATTGCTTCTTCATTAAAAATATAAGCAACACTAAAAAATCTACTATGCTTTCAAAATCAATGTTTTTAATCCCTGTAGAATTTTCTAAATATTTTATAAGTTGAGAAGAAAAGTTGCTGTTGTTAAATCTGCAATCAAAAATCATAGAATTATGCATTGTTGCATTTCTAATACCTGTTAAACAGAAAATTATATTTTCTAACATTCTACCATTCTGATTAAAACCAGTATGATGCATATTCATATCTTGAGTAAATTCAATTCTATATGAAATATTCATACAAGAGATAAAATTTCCAAACTCACCCATAGTTATTACTTCAAAGTATGCCCATAATGGAAGTGGTTTACTGCTATGGAAAAAATGCTGAATACATGGATGTCCTTTAGAGTAGTTATACGCAATAGTACTGTCTATTTTGTTACGTAACTCCAATTTTTTATTTAAATATTTTTTATATTCTTTATTCCCTACAGGTTTTGCCTCATAATCATTTAATTTATTTTGATAAATACTTTCCATATCAGAATTGTTATCCTTAACTAAATAATCAATTAAACGATTTTTTAATGAGGTTTCAATTCTTACTAGTAATGGATAAAATATCGTTTTTACTTCTATATCAAAATCATAGATAGCTTTCACTTGCTGAAAATTATTATAATTTTGTAAATTAGAACTCTTTTTTATGTATCTACTCGCCTTGTAGCCATGATAATATCCCATGTTTAATAGTTCTTGTTTCTCAGTGCTTCCATTGATCTCTACTCCATGAGAATTTCTAATATGTCTCATTAAACCATCAGTACTTTTTCCTTTTTCTACCACTCACTACAACTTCTTTAGATTTAAATTGTTAGAATATTATAGCATTCGGCTTTACTCCTTTACAATGTAGTCATGTCATCATTGGTCAGTTAGCACCTGTATTGTAAAATTATCCATCATTATTTTTTTATTTATTAAGGCGTATCTGAAAACTCATAAAAATACACCCAATTAGCTCATTCACAGTTAATAGAAATGTGAATATGCAATAAAAGCTAACAAAAAAAGGAACTTCCACTACAAAGGCTACCTTGATAAAGTAGCTAGGAAGTTCCCTAAATATGAAAATAATCAAAGTCCATTGGTTTAGAAAGACCCATGCTACCTTGCTCTTTGAAGCTGGTGCACAGATAAAAGATGTACAAGATAGACTAGGACATTCTTCTTCTAAAACAACCATGGACATCTATATTCAAGTATCGAAAAATCGGCAAGAAGAAACGGTTGATTTGTTCTTTTCTTACATGAACGGTTGAGAAACGTAGTCAAAAACGTAGTCAGTTGGTATTTAAAGGATTCGTTTATTCACACAAATCCTTTAGTACCAAGGTTCTACACTTCCACTTTCGCAATCTTCCCTTGTTCGATGTAGACCATCAAGATGCTTAGGTCTGCTGGATTGACACCGCTGATGCGGCTTGCTTGTGCGATGGTTTCTGGACGGATTTTTTGAAGCTTTTGTTTTGCTTCCGTTGCTAATCCGTTGATCGCAGCGTAGTCAATGTTTTCTGGGATGCGTTTGGCTTCCATCCGTTTTAGTTTTTCTACTTTTTCTAATGCTTTTTTGATGTATCCTTCGTATTTTAGTTGAATTTCAACTTGCTCGATTTCTTTACGTGTTAACTCCGCATTTTCTGGAATAAATCGTAATAGATCGGCATAGGTGATTTCTGGGCGACGCAAGAAATCACTTGCTAGCACACCATCTTTTAATGGTGCAGCATTTAATTCTGCTAAAAAGGCTTGGACTTCTGCTGTCGGTTTGATACGAACGTTCATCAAACGTTTGATTTCTTGTTCAACTGCTGCTTTCTTTTTCAAGTAAGCAGCGTATTGATCTTCTTTTACTAAACCGATCTGGTGACCCATTTCTGTTAGGCGTAGATCAGCATTATCATGACGAAGAAGTAAACGATATTCTGCCCGGGATGTCAGTAAGCGATAAGGTTCATTCGTTCCTTTTGTGACTAAATCATCGATCATGACACCGATATAGCCGTCACTACGTTTGATGACTAATGGCTCTTTTCCTTGAACCTTCAACGCTGCATTGATTCCTGCAATCAGCCCTTGTCCCGCTGCTTCTTCATATCCACTTGTCCCATTGGTTTGACCGGCCGTATAAAGATTTTCTACGACTTTCGTTTCTAATGTTGGACGCAACTGGTGTGGTTCGACCACATCGTACTCAATGGCATAGCCCGTACGCATCATTTCTGCTTTTTCTAATCCAGCAATCGAATGCAACATATCCACTTGGACGTCTTCTGGAAGTGAAGTTGAAAGCCCTTGAACATACACTTCTTCTGTATTCAATCCTTCTGGTTCTAAAAAGAGTTGATGACGTGGTTTGTCTGCAAAACGGACGATTTTGTCTTCAATTGAAGGACAGTAACGTGCGCCGACGCCTTCAACGATTCCTGTAAACATTGGTGCGCGGTGCAGATTATCACGAATGATTTGATGGGTCGTTTCACCTGTATAAGTCAACCAACAAGGTTCTTGTTCTAAGTTATAGGCACTGTCCGGTGTGGCAAAGCTAAAATGATTTGGCTCCTTGTCTCCCGGTTGTTCTTCTGTGACAGAGTAATCGATCGTACTTGATTTCACACGTGGAGGCGTTCCGGTTTTAAAACGATCAATGGCAAAACCTAATTCTTTTAAGTGATTGGCTAAACCAATTGATGGTTGTGAGTTATTCGGACCAGACGAATATTTTAATTCACCGATAATAATCTCACCACGTAATGCGGTACCCGCAGTGATAACGACTGCTTTTGAACGATAACTTGCACCAGTTGAAGTCACTACACCACGACAAACCCCATCTTCAACGATCAATTCTTCAACGATTCCTTGTCTTAATGTCAAATTCTCTTCTTTTTCGATCGTATGTTTCATTTCACTGGCGTAGGCATGCTTATCTGCTTGCGCACGTAACGCTCGAACAGCAGGTCCCTTCCCAGTGTTCAACATTCTCATTTGAATGTATGTCTTATCAATATTTTTACCCATTTCGCCGCCTAGTGCATCAATTTCACGTACGACAACGCCTTTGGCTGGACCACCGACGGAAGGGTTACATGGCATAAATGCTACCATATCTAAATTGATCGTTAACAGTAACGTTTTTGTCCCCATGCGTGCAGCAGCCAAAGCGGCTTCTGAACCAGCATGTCCTGCACCGACAACGATCACATCATATTCTTCTGCTTGATAATGATTCAAGAACTGTTCCTCCTTTATTTTCCAAGACAAAATTGACTAAACAATTGTGTGATCAATTCATCTTGAACACTATCTCCTACGACTTCACCAAGGTAATCCCAGCAGCGAGTCATATCCATTTGAACGAGATCAACAGGCATACCCGCATCGATTCCTGCGATCACTTCTTGTAAAGAGATGGCCGCTTTTTCGAGCAAGGCAATATGACGGGTATTGGATACATAAGTTGCATCTCTTTCACCAGTTTGCCCACCAAAGAACAACTCAGAGATGGCCGTTTCTAATCGGTCCAATCCTTCATTATTGGCAACCGAAACAGCGAATACTGGTTCATCCTCGATCAATGATAAAAGCTTGTCTTCCTCTAATTGTTTCGGTAAATCAGTTTTATTCAATAGAATGATCCGTTTCAATCCTTTTGTTGCTTCCAACAACTGTTCATCTTCAATCGTCAACGGCTCGCTTTGATTCAAGACAAGTAAGATTAATTCAGATTCTGCCAAGGCTTTACGACTACGAGCCACACCGATTTGTTCCACGATATCTTCTGTTTCCCGAATACCAGCTGTGTCGATTAGTTTCAACGGTACGCCACGAACATTGACGTATTCTTCAATCACATCTCTTGTCGTTCCCGCAATATCCGTTACGATGGCTTTTTCTTCTCGTAATAAATGGTTCAGTAAGCTTGATTTCCCAACATTGGGGCGACCAATAATCGCTGTACTTAACCCTTCTCGCAAGACCTTGCCTTGTTGTGATGTTGCTAAAAGAACTTCGATACGTTTTTGGATCATCTGCGCTTTTTCTAATAGAAGTTTTGTCGTCAATTCTTCAACATCATCATATTCAGGGTAGTCGATATTCACTTCCACTTGTGCTAATGTCTCTAAAATCTCTTGTCGAAGGGAACGGATCAATGCAGACAGATTCCCATCTAATTGGTTCAACGCGACACCCATCGCCTTGTCTGTTTTCGCACGGATCAGATCCATGACTGCTTCAGCTTGGGATAAATCAACACGTCCATTTAGAAAGGCACGCTTTGTAAATTCTCCTGGCTCTGCTAAACGTGCGCCTTCTCTTAATAGAAGCTGTAAAATTTGATTGACGACAACGATGCCCCCATGACAATTGATTTCTACAACATCTTCTCGGGTAAATGTTCGTGGTGCGCGCATGACGGATACCATGACTTCATCGACTAATTGTTCACTTTTGGGATCGACGATATGCCCATAGTGAATCGTATGACTAGGAACATCTAACAACTGTTTATTGCCACTTTGATAGACTTTATTGGCAATGGTCAGCGCTTGATCACCGCTTAATCGCACAATACTTATCGCCCCTTCACCCGGTGGTGTAGAGATTGCTGCAATCGTATCAAATTCTAAGGTTATTTCAGCCATTTTTTCACTTCCTTTTTCATTTTACGCACAAAAAAAGTGCCCACTTCACCCTTTGCAATAAATGGTGAACTTCGCACTTTGACTGCTTGTTCTGTTTAAATTCTGGTCATAGACTATCATATCTAATTCTAGTAATCAAGCTTTTTTGTTTATTTTTAAGAGAGTAACGAATCATTCTTAAACTTTTTCTGCACAGGTGCCTTTTGACTGGATGTCCCATCAGATAACACTCTATAGAAGTAAATCTACTCTTATACCTTTATCTTTGTGGCAAAAAACGTTACACTTAAATGGTAGCGGTACCTACATACTTTTTCTTTACCGAAAGGAGCAAAAATTATGGCCCAATTTAAGCCTAGTGCAGTAGACGGAGTAGATGATCCACGAATCAATGAAGTGGTGTTATCGACAGGGAATATCAATCAAAAATATATCGTCAGAGATATCGTATTTGTCGCAGAATGTATCGAAGGGGACTTATTCGACCCTACATTCAATAGTGATGACATGTTCTTGACAACAAAACAAAAATTAAAAAAGAAAGTGCTAGATTATGGCGCAAATGCAGTCATCAATTGTCACTTTGAATATCAACAAAAACCCCGAGATGGCAAACAGATCATCGAACTTTTTGCTTACGGTACCGTGATCCAATTTGTCCAGACAACGATTGGCTGATCACAAAAAAACGTGCAGAGCTTTCGCTCTGCACGTTTTTTCTACCAAAGTAAAGACTACCATCGTATACTCCGATAAGAATGATTTCTAATAAAATATACTTTGTTTGGAAAAGTTTGTCAATCTGATCGCAAGATTTTGGGTGCTTCTCTTCGTAATCGCTATTTGGCTGGTTCGACAACTAAGTAACGATATGGTTCATCACCTTCTGAGTGGGTTTGTACTCCGTCATGTTTACTTAACGCCGCGTGAATTTGTTTGCGTTCAAACGCAGGCATCGGTTCTAAAAATACAGGCTGTCCTGTACGCAAGACTTTTTCTGCGGTGCGCTCAGCTAAACGTTGGATGATCTCTTGTCGTTTTTCACGATAGTTGCCTACGTTTACCACGACAGAGAGTTTATTACCGGCTACTCGATGAATGAACACTTGCGCCAAATATTGCAAAGCATTTAACGTTTTTCCATGTTTGCCGATCAACAGACCTTGTTTATCCGTTTCTAAATGGAAGACGATCAAATTCGCTTCTCGTGTCATTTTTACTACAGCTGGTGCATTTAGTTGCTGGGAGATCTCAGTGAGATAGGTTGCTAATTCCGATAAAGCTGCGTCGTCACCTAATTCACTTTTTTCTTCAATCAATTCCTCAGGTTCGATTTCACCCGTATTTTCTGTTTGAACAGATGTTTCTTCCAACACTTCTTCTACGGTTTCTTCAATCGTTTCAGAGACAACTTCGCTGATATTCGGTTCGATTGAAAGTTTGGCATTTCTTTTTCCCATTCCGAGAAATCCTTTTTTTCCTTCATTAAGTATCTCAATAGCGACTTGCTCTTTTGCTAGTCCTAACTCATTCAATCCAATTTCAACAGCTTCATCTACGGTTGCAGCTTCATAAATCGGCATTTGCATTCCCTCCCTTATTTTTTACGTTTTTTCTTAGGACTTTGTGCCTTACGCAAAGCACGTTCTTTTTCACGGATGCGTTGTGCTTCTTCTTCACGCTCACGTTTGATTTTAAATGGATTATTGATCAATAGTGTTTGGAACACTTGGAAAGCATTTGATACTACCCAGTATAGTGAAAGTCCACTGGCTAAATTGACCCCCATAACTAAGATCATCACTGGCATCGCAAAATTCATGACTTTCAATGAAGCATTCGATTCCACTTGGCTCATGCTTGATAAATACGTACTTGCAAATGTAAAGATGGCAGCCAACACTGGTAAAATAAAGGTTGGGTCAGCGTTCCCTAGGTTCAACCATAAGAAGTGACCTTGACTCAACGCAGGAACACGAGAAATTGATTGCCATAAAGCCATTAAGATTGGCATTTGTACTAATAAAGGCAAACAACCTGCATATGGATTTACACCATTTTCAGCATATAACCGTTGTTGTGCTTCTCTTAACTTACTTTGTGTTTCAGGATCTTTTGAACTATATTCTTGTTGGATCGCTTTTAGTTTTGGTTGAAGTTCTTGGGTCTTACGCATACTTTTTGTTTGGAAATGCATTAATGGTAATAAAATTACGCGAATGATGATCGTGAATAAAATGATCCCGATCCCAACATTTCCAAATGACAATGCTTTAATCGCTTCTGCAAAATAATAAACAATGTAGCGATCCCAAATTCCTGTACTTTGTGCGCTGACTTCTCCAGTTCCACAACCGGATAAGACGATGATCAGACCGACAAGTCCGGCCATCAAAAGTAAACGTTTGTATTTCTTCACTTACTCTTTTCCTCTCTGTCGATTATTTTTGCAAGCTTTAAGACATGGACTAAGTTGGAGCGAATCTCATCGTAAGTCAGTCCTTTGATGCTTGGTCTAGCAATCACAATAAAATCTAATTCCGGCTCGATCTCTTCTTTCAATGAATAGATTGCCGCACGGATTTTTCGTTTTACTTCATTGCGACATACAGCGTTTCCGACTTTCTTACCTACAGATAAGCCAACACGAAAATGCGGTTGTTCCTTCTTATCTAAACGGTACACGACAAACTTACGGTTAGCAAAGGAAGCGCCGGTTTGAAACACCGCTTGGAACTCTCGTTCTTTTTTCACTCGATACGCTTTTTTCATTCGTTTTCTTTCCTTTTCTATCTCTCACTTACGCTCCCAATCATACCATATTTCCTATAAGTCTTTCACCTTTTCCTCTAAAAAAGGGCATAAAAAAAACCACTGTAACCCCAGTGGTCTAAGCTGAAAGAACTTTTCTTCCTTTACGACGACGGCTAGCTAAAACACGACGTCCATTTTTAGTACTCATACGTTTACGGAATCCGTGAACTTTTTGACGTTTACGTTTATTTGGTTGGTATGTTCTTTTCATCTTGTTCCACCTCCAGAAATTCTTATCTACATGTACATGAATTAAACACAGACATACTTTGATAGTATAACGAGTACTTAGGTAATTTGTCAATATAAAAAAAAGCTTTTATTCGAAAATAATTCTCTCATTTTATCCACAACGGTATTTTTCACGCTGTGTTTTCAATGTGGATAAAGTTATACACAGAAGTTTTCCACAGTAATTTACCCTTAGTTTTTACACAGAATAAACAGTTGAAAATAAGTAATCCACAATTTCATAAATTCCTGTGTATTGATTTCTGTAAGTATTGTCATTATTACTTTTTTTATCCACAACCCACTGGGTAAATCTCTAGTTTTACACCACTTATCCACCTGTTGATTACTCTTGTGGATATCTTTTTTTCCTCTCTGTGTTTTTCTTCTTTTTTTTTCTTCTGGATAATGTGGATAATTGTTATAAAAAATTTTTTTCTTTTCTTTCTGTGGAAAACTTTTGTAAAAAATGCTAAATTAGTACTAGCTATTTACTTTTAATGAAGGAGGAGGCCTTGTATGGTATCCCTCGATGCTTTATGGACTGAATTAAAAACGACTTATCAAAAAGAACTGTCTCCAGCAAGTTACAATACTTGGATTGAGACAGCACAACCTAAATCCTTAGAACAAAGCCAATTAGTGGTGACTGTTCCAAGTAAGATCCATAAGGAATATTGGGAAAAAAATCTCGCAACAAAGATTGTTGAGGTCGGCTACATGTTAACGGGAAAAGAGATCATCCCACGTTTTGTGACCGGTGAAGAAGCGGAACAAGAAGAAGTAGAAGAAATCAAAACAATGAAAGTTCCCCCAATCACACCAATCAAAAAAGCGATGTTGAATCCTAAGTATACCTTCGATACATTTGTGATCGGAAAAGGTAATCAGATGGCTCATGCCGCTGCCTTGGTCGTTGCTGAAGATCCTGGTTCGATTTATAATCCATTGTTCTTCTATGGTGGTGTCGGACTTGGTAAGACTCACTTGATGCACGCGATTGGTCATCAAATGTTGTTAAGTCAGCCAAATGCGAAGGTCAAATATGTAAGCAGTGAGACGTTTGCCAATGATTTTATCAATTCGATCCAAAATAAAACGGCCGAAGAATTTCGCCAAGAATATCGAAATGTCGACTTACTATTAGTCGATGATATTCAATTTTTTGCTGAAAAAGAAGCAACTCAAGAAGAATTTTTCCATACCTTCAATGCGCTCTACAATGAAGGAAAACAAATCGTCCTAACGAGTGATCGTTTACCAAACGAAATCCCTAAATTGCAGGAACGTCTCGTTTCTCGCTTTGCTTGGGGACTTTCAGTAGATATCACGCCACCTGACCTTGAAACAAGAACAGCTATTTTGAGAAAAAAAGCCGCAGCAGAACGCTTAGAAATCCCTGATGATACCTTAAGTTATATTGCGGGACAAATCGACTCCAACATTCGTGAACTAGAAGGCGCTCTTGTACGTGTTCAAGCATTTGCTACGATGAACAGTGAAGATATATCAACTAGTTTAGCTGCTGATGCTTTAAAGACATTGAAATCTGGCAAAGGTCACCCGCAACTCTCGATTTTGCAGATCCAAGAAGAAGTTGCAAAGTATTACCATATTCAATTAAAGGATCTAAAAGGAAAGAAACGCGTCAAATCGATCGTTGTTCCTCGTCAAATCGCTATGTACTTGGCGCGGGAATTAACCGATAGCTCTCTTCCTAAAATCGGCGCTGAATTTGGTGGAAAAGATCACACAACTGTCATCCATGCGCACGAAAAAATCCAGCAGCTGATCGATTCAAGTGTCAGCATGCAAAATGAAGTATCAGAAATCAAAAATTTCCTATTAAACTAAAAAGATGCTTGATAGAAAGAAAAACACCTTGTGGATAAAATTAGAAATCATTCAAAAGTTATACACATATTTTCCACAGCTGTTTTTTCTTTTCTCTTCTAGCATTTTTATAGTTTTCCACAGTATCAACAGTACCTAATACTTTTATTACTTTATTTACTAATAATAAAATAAATATATGGCAAAGGAGATCTACAATGAAAGTAACCTTAAACCGCGCAACATTTATGCAAGAATTGCAAACTGTTCAGCGTGCGATTTCAAGTAAAACGACAATTCCTATTTTGACAGGGGTTAAAATCACCCTCAATCAAGAAGGACTGACTTTAACAGGTAGTAATGCAGATATTTCAATTGAGACGTTTCTATCTGTTGAAAATGAAAAAGCGCAAATGCAAATTGAAGCAACAGGAGCCATTGTTCTACAAGCTCGCTTCTTCAGTGAAATCATTCGTCGATTGCCCGAAGAAACCTTTACGCTAGAAGTGTTAGAAAACAAACAAGTGGCCATTACTTCAGGGAAAGCGAATTTCTTAGTGAATGGGTTAGATGCAGATAATTACCCTCATCTTCCTGTTGTAGAGAGTCACAACCAGATGAAATTGCCTGTACATGTATTGACCAAATTGATCAATGAAACAGTGTTTGCTGTTTCTCAACATGAAAGTCGCCCAATCCTTACAGGTGTTCATTTCATTTTGAAAGACAACTCGTTATTAGCAGTAGCAACTGACTCACATCGTTTGAGTCAACGAGTGATCCCGATCGAACAATCAGCTGATCAATTCGATATCGTGATTCCTGGAAAAAGTTTGACTGAATTATCACGTTCATTGACAAATGAAGAAGAAATCGTAGAAATCAGTATTATGGAAAACCAAGTATTGTTCAAAACTGAAAATATGTATTTTTATTCACGCTTGTTAGAAGGGAATTATCCCGATACGAATCGTTTGATTCCTTCAAGTTTCAATACCGAAGTTGAATTTTCTGTCCCAAGCTTTTTAGCAGCGATTGAGCGTGCCTCTTTGCTCTCACATGAAGGACGCAACAATATCGTTCGTTTGTCGATCCAGCCTGATTCTGTTGTTCTATACGGTAATTCTCCTGAAATCGGAAAAGTAGAAGAAAGCTTGAACTATACGACTAGCACCGGTGATCCGCTGGATATTTCCTTTAATCCGGACTATATGAAAGCTGCTTTGCGTGCATTTGGCGATATGAGTATCAAAGTAAAATTCATTTCTGCCATTCGTCCATTTACGTTAGAACCAACGGAAGATGGGGTACAATTCATCCAATTGATCACTCCAGTACGCACAAACTAAAATACTAATTGAAAATAAACTGAAAAATAAACCATTTTAAACAGAAGGCCCTAAAATCAATTTTAAGGCTTTCTGTTTCTTTTTGTTCAAATCACCTTTTTTCATTTAAATCCGCTCATATGGAAAAATATATGGATAAATTTGTTTTCTTGCGAAAAAAAGGGTATAATAAAGTATACTTTTAATAATGAAAATGAGGGATGAAGAGTGAAACAACAAGTCATTCTAAAAACTGAGTTTATGACGTTGGGTCAAATGCTGAAAGAAGTCACAGTCATCGGCAGTGGTGGACAAGCAAAATGGTATTTAGAAGAAAACACGGTTTTGGTTGATGGCGAGCCAGAAAATCGTCGTGGACGAAAGCTTTATCCCGGTATGATGATCGAAGTTCCAGAAGCAGGAACTTTTTTTATGGTAAAAAAAGGGAATAACGATAATGAGGCTGAATAAGCTGCACCTCAAAAATTATCGAAACTATCAAGAATTGCAAATTGATTTTTCCAAAAACCTCGTGATTTTTTTAGGAGAAAATGCCCAAGGAAAAACGAATCTTTTGGAAAGTATTTATGTGCTTGCAATGACAAGAAGTCATCGTACAAATAGTGAACAAGAGTTGATTGGATGGAACGATGAGCAGTCGATGATCCAAGGGGAGATCACCAGAGGAACCTCTAAGATTCCGTTAGAGATCCAACTGTCTAAAAAAGGACGAAAAACAAAGATCAATCATATCGAACAAAAGAAGTTGAGTAGTTATGTTGGACAATTGAATGTCATTTTATTTGCTCCTGAAGATCTTTCTTTAGTGAAAGGAAGCCCACAGATCCGACGCAAATTTTTAGATATGGAATTAGGTCAGATCAATCCAATCTATCTTTACGATCTTGTCCAATATCAAGCAGTCCTAAAGCAGAGAAATCAATATTTGAAGCAATTGAATGAGAAAAAACAAACGGATTTACTTTATCTTGATATTTTATCTGAACAACTAGCAGAATTTGGTAGCAAAGTACTAAAGGCAAGAGCGCAGTTTATCAAGCGTTTAGAATATTGGGCAAATTCTTTACATCAACAAATCACGCATCAAAGAGAACAGTTGGCAATCGAATATGTGACCGCCCTCTCTTCTTTAGACACTATGACAGTTCAAGAGATCCAGTCACAATTTTTAACGTTGCTCGAACAAAACAAAAAGAAAGATCTCTTTCGAGGGACAACGACTGTAGGTCCCCATCGAGATGACCTTTCTTTTTTTGTCAATGAAAAAAACGTGCAAAATTTTGGTTCTCAAGGTCAACAGCGAACAACGGCATTAAGTGTCAAATTAGCAGAGATCGATTTGATCAAAGAAGAAACAGGCGAGTATCCGATCCTATTACTGGATGATGTAATGAGTGAGTTAGACGACCAACGTCAACTCCATTTACTTGAAACGATCGAAGGGAAAGTACAGACATTCTTAACTACTACCTCCCTAGATCACGTTAAAAATAAAATGACTGTTGAACCTGAGATTTTTTATGTTCAGCAGGGAGAAATAAAAGGAGAATAAACATACATGACAGAAGAAAGAAGTTTAGTCGAGCGCGCAAAAGAATATGATGCCAGTCAGATTCAAGTGCTTGAAGGTCTTGAAGCCGTTCGGAAACGTCCGGGGATGTACATTGGTTCAACAAGTTCAGAAGGACTTCACCACTTAGTATGGGAAATCGTCGATAATTCGATCGATGAAGTCTTGGCAGGATTTGCGACAAAGATCCAAGTCATCATTGAGGAAGACAACAGTATCACTGTCATCGATGATGGTCGTGGGATTCCGGTCGATATCCAAGCGAAGACCGGTCGTCCAGCTGTAGAAACAGTTTTTACTGTCTTGCATGCGGGTGGTAAATTTGGCGGAGGCGGCTACAAAGTATCCGGTGGTCTTCATGGGGTTGGTTCGTCCGTTGTGAATGCACTATCGACACTATTAGATGTCAAAGTGTACAAAGATGGTAAGATCTATTACCAAGAATATCGTCGTGGGGCGGTAGTCGATGATTTGAAAGTCATCGGTGACACTGATTTAAGTGGAACGACCGTTCACTTCATCCCAGACCCAGAAATTTTTACAGAAACGACAACTTTCGACTTTAATAAATTAGCGACTCGTATTCGTGAGCTGGCTTTCTTGAATCGTGGGATGAAAATCTCAATTGAAGATCGTCGCGAAGAAAAGCCTGTCGTGAAAGAATACCATTATGACGGTGGAATCAAAAGCTACGTCGAATATTTAAATGCGAGCAAAACAGTGATTTTCCCAGAACCTGTTTATTTAGAAGGGGAACAACAAGAAATCACTGTCGAAGTTTCGATGCAATATACAGACGGTTATCATTCTAATATCATGAGTTTTGCCAACAATATCCATACGTATGAAGGCGGAACACATGAATCAGGATTTAAGACAGCTTTGACACGGGTCATCAATGATTATGCACGCAAGCAAAAATTGATGAAAGAAAATGATGATAATTTGACAGGTGAAGATGTGCGTGAAGGCTTGACAGCAGTCATTTCGATCAAGCATCCAGATCCTCAGTTTGAAGGACAAACGAAAACAAAATTAGGAAACTCAGAAGTACGTACGGTCACTGATCGTTTGTTCAGTGAGCATTTCATGAAATTCTTATTGGAAAACCCAAGTGTGGGCCGTCAGATTATCGAAAAAGGACTACTTGCCTCTAGAGCCCGCTTAGCGGCTAAACGCGCGCGTGAAGTGACGCGGAGAAAAGGGGCATTGGAAATCAGTAATCTACCTGGTAAATTAGCCGATTGTTCCAGCAATGATCCTGAAAAAAGCGAATTGTTCATCGTCGAAGGAGATTCAGCTGGTGGTTCAGCAAAACAAGGACGAAGCCGTGAATTTCAAGCGATTTTACCGATCCGTGGGAAAATCTTGAACGTTGAAAAAGCAAGTATGGATAAAATTTTAGCCAACGAAGAAATTCGCTCACTGTTTACAGCGATGGGTACAGGGTTTGGTGAAGATTTCGACGTGTCCAAAGCACGTTACCATAAATTAGTCATCATGACCGATGCCGATGTCGATGGTGCCCACATTCGTACGTTGCTATTGACGCTCTTTTATCGTTATATGCGCCCAATCGTGGAAGCTGGTTATGTTTATATCGCGCAACCACCGCTATACGGCGTTAAACAAGGAAAGAAAATCACGTATGTCCAACCAGGGAAAAATGCCGAAGAAGAGTTGAGAAAAGTCATCGAATCACTACCAGCAACACCAAAACCAAGTGTTCAACGATACAAAGGGCTTGGTGAGATGGATGATCATCAACTATGGGAAACGACGATGGACCCAAGCAAACGTATGATGGCTCGTGTCAGTGTAGATGATGCGATTGCTGCCGATGAAGTGTTTGAAATGTTGATGGGTGATCGAGTGGAACCTCGTCGGGCATTCATTGAAGAAAATGCTCACTATGTTAAAAATCTAGATATTTAATCATGAAGGAGGAAGAAAAATGAGTGAAGAAATCAGAGAAAACATCCATGATGTCAATCTAACCAGCGAAATGAAAGACTCCTTCATAGATTACGCCATGAGTGTCATTGTCGCTCGGGCTTTACCAGATGTTAGAGATGGATTAAAACCAGTTCACCGCCGTATTTTATATGGGATGAATGAACTAGGTGTCACACCAGACAAAGCACACAAGAAATCAGCCAGAATCGTGGGGGACGTCATGGGTAAATACCATCCCCATGGTGATAGTGCGATCTATGAGTCAATGGTTCGGATGGCGCAGCCTTTTAGCTATCGCTACATGTTAGTAGATGGTCATGGAAACTTTGGGTCAGTTGATGGAGATGGCGCAGCTGCGATGCGTTATACTGAAGCCAGAATGAGTAAGATCGCGACAGAAATGTTACGTGATATCAATAAAAATACGGTGGATTTCCAAAGCAACTATGATGATACGGAAAAAGAACCAGTTGTCTTACCTGCACGTTTTCCTAACTTATTAGTCAATGGTACGACAGGGATCGCAGTCGGAATGGCGACGAATATCCCCCCACATAATCTGACAGAAGTTGTAGCAGCGATTGATCTATTGATGGAAAATCCAGATGTGACAACCAATGAATTGATGGAAGTCTTACCTGGGCCTGATTTTCCTACAGGCGGATTAGTCATGGGGAAATCCGGCATTCGTCGAGCGTATGAAACAGGAAAAGGTTCAATCACTGTTCGAGCAAAAGTAGAAATCACGGAAATGCCAAATGGAAAAGAGCGGATCTTAGTCACTGAATTGCCATACATGGTCAATAAAGCGAAATTGATTGAGCGAATTTCAGAATTGCACCGTGACAAACGAATTGAAGGTATCACGGATCTAAGAGATGAATCTTCTCGTGAAGGAATGCGTATCGTGATCGATGTGCGTCGTGACGCGAGTGCCTCTGTTATTTTGAACAATCTCTACAAATTGACATCCTTACAAAACTCATTTGGTTTCAATATGTTAGCGATCGAAAAAGGCGTACCGAAAGTTCTAAGCTTGAAGCAGATCCTTGAAAATTATATCGAACACCAACGCGAAGTTATTACACGTCGTACGGTCTTTGAAAAGGATAAAGCAGAAGCAAGAGCACATATCTTAGAAGGACTACGAATCGCCTTAGATCATATTGATGAAATCATTGCGATCATTCGTGGGTCCAAATCAGATGAAGAAGCGAAAAACGCGATGATCGAACGCTTTGATCTTTCTGACCGTCAATCGCAAGCAATCTTAGATATGCGTTTGCGCCGTTTGACTGGTTTGGAAAGAGAAAAAATCGAAAATGAATACCAAGAATTATTGAAACTCATTGAAGATTTAGCTGATATTCTTGCTCGCCCTGAACGGGTAACAGAAATCATCCAAACCGAACTTGCTGAATTGAGTCAACGATTTGGCGACAAACGTCGTACAGAATTACTGGTCGGTGAAGTCTTGAGTTTAGAAGACGAAGATTTAATCGAAGAAGAAGAAATCGTGATCACATTGACGAATAATGGCTATATCAAACGTTTAGCCAACAACGAATTCCGCGCACAACGTCGTGGGGGTCGAGGCATCCAAGGAATGGGTGTTCATAACGATGATTTCGTGAAAAATCTTGTTTCTTGCTCCACACATGATACATTGCTGTTCTTTACCAATAACGGAAAAGTGTATCGTGCGAAAGGATACGAGATCCCAGAGTACGGCCGTACAGCAAAAGGGATTCCGATCATCAACTTACTTGGCATTGATTCAAGTGAGAAGATTCAAGCAATCATCGCAGTAACTGGTGAAGCAGAGGAAGGACATTACTTGTTCTTTACTACGCGACAAGGAACAGTCAAACGTACGACTGTCACTGCTTTTGCCAATATCCGTAGCAATGGGTTGATTGCGATTGGTTTGAAAGAAAATGATGAATTGGTCAACGTCTTATTGACTGATGGCAAATCAAACATCATTATTGGTACACACGATGGATATTCTGTGACTTTTGCAGAAGATGCCGTTCGTGATATGGGACGTACAGCCTCTGGGGTTCGTGGGGTTCGTTTGAGAGAAGACGATTACGTCGTTGGAGCAGCCTTGATGAATGAGGATCATGAAGTCTTGATCATCACAGAAAAAGGTTATGGAAAACGTACCAAGGTTTCTGAGTACCCTGTCAAAGGACGTGGGGGTAAAGGGATCAAAACTGCGAATATCACTGAGAAAAATGGTCCATTAGCTGGATTGACGACGGTGACAGGCGAAGAGGATATCATGTTGATCACAGACAAAGGCGTCATCATCCGCTTCAACGTTTCAACGGTTTCTCAAACAGGTCGGGCAACGCTAGGCGTGCGCTTGATCAAGATGGAAGCAGAAACGAAAGTGGTGACCATGGCAGCAGTAGAACCAGAACCTGCGGAAGAAACGACTGTCGAAGCAGAGACAGTTGATGTGGAAACTGATACTACAGAAGAATAGAAAATAGGCGTAAAACAAAAGTGAACGTCCTAAAATCAAAACTCCCAAGAATAGGTAAAACTATCTTTGGGAGTTTTTGGTCTTCTCAAAAGAAAAATTTGGAAAACAAAGAACAGCAGCTTGCTTTTTTAGTGCGTTGCGTGTATAATTGAGGATTGTGAGTAGTCTAATTTATTAGAAAACTCTCCTTGCTCTTGGGAAAGCTGAGAGCCGAAAGTCCATAGGGAGGTGAAAAATCAATGGAAAACACGAAATATGAAATCATGTATATTATTCGTCCAAACATTGATGAAGAAGCAAAAACTGCTTTAATCGAACGTTTCGATTCAATCTTGAAAGATAACGGAGCTGAAGTTATCGAATCAAAAGATTGGGAAAAACGCCGTTTAGCATACGAAATGAACGGTTACCGTGAAGGTATCTATCACATCGTTAAAGTATCTTCTCCATCATCAGCAGATGCAATCAACGAGTTTGATCGTCTTGCTAAAATCAATGACGATATCGTTCGTCACATGATCGTAAAAGAAGAAGCTTAATTATTGTTTCACATGGAACAATCAAACGATGAGAGGAGATGACCATTTTGATTAATAACGTTGTACTAGTTGGACGTCTGACAAAAGATCCAGATTTACGATATACATCAAGTGGCACTGCTGTAGCAACGTTCACTTTAGCTGTCAATCGTAACTTCACGAGCCAAAACGGCAACCGTGAGGCGGATTTTATTAATTGTGTGATTTGGCGAAAATCAGCAGAAACACTAGCAAACTATGCACATAAAGGAACTCTTTTAGGTGTAACTGGTCGTATTCAAACGCGTTCTTATGATAATCAACAAGGACAACGTGTGTACGTAACAGAAGTAGTTGCTGAAAACTTCCAATTATTGGAAAGTCGTGCAGCATCTGAAAACCGTCAACAAAGCGGTGGCTACCAAGACACTGGTCAATCGACAAATAATTTTGGCGGAAACGGCGGAAACAATAACTATAATCAAACATCTCAATCATCCAACGGTATGCCTGATTTTGATCGTGATTCTTCTGATCCATTCGGATCAAGCTCAACGATCGACATTTCAGACGATGATTTACCATTCTAAACGAATTTGATAGGAGGGAAATAGAATGGCACAACAAAGAAGAGGCGGACGTAAACGTCGTAAAGTAGACTACATCGCTGCTAACCATATTGAATATATCGATTATAAAGATATCGAATTACTAAAAAGATTTATCTCAGAACGCGGTAAAATTTTGCCACGTCGTGTAACAGGTACAGGCGCTAAAAACCAACGTAAAATTACGATTGCAATCAAACGCGCACGTATCATGGGATTACTACCATTCGTTGGCGAAGAATAATTCGCTTTAGGAATGATTCTGTAGGAATACCCAATCGTTTCAAACCATTACAGAGGAAGTTATGACTACTGTCGTGACTTCCTCTTTTTGTTCCATTTAGGTGTTTAGTCGCTTACATGACATGAGTTATGGTAAAATTAGGCTAATCAGTTACGGGAGGAAAGACATGGATAAAGAAAAAATAAAAGTAAGCCCGAGCCCTCTGCTCATTCTTTTATTGATCCTTGCAGAAGTTTTGGTTGTATTATTGATGCCATTTCGATTGATCAGTGCGTTGTTCATCCTGATCGTGAATCTATTTTGTATTCGTTATGGTTTAAAGATGAAACGGTGGTTGACTCTAAGGAATCGTGACAAGATCCAACAAGCTTCCACAGTTGCGGAATCCAATTTGAATTATGTTTCTGAGATCATGCCAGTCGGAATCATCTCTTACCAACCAGCAACACAAACCATTGATTGGCTGAATCCTTTCGCATTGAACGTGAAAGACCAAAGCTCTTTATTGGATGCAGACTTGTTAGAAACTTTTTTTTCAGCAAAAGAAAAAAAGAAAAATCAAGTCTATTTAGCTGACAAAACGTTTCAATTTGAATTGGATACGGTGAAAGGGGTCGTTTACTTTATTGACGTGACCCAGAACCAATTACTGAAGATCCATCAAGTGAATAGCCAGCCAATCATCGGGATTCTTTCAATCGATAACTATGCAGATACGGTCGATAAATTGGATGAAAAAGAAGTTTCTTATTTGAACTCCTTCATTACGACACTGATTTCTGACTGGATGAATGAATATCATGTGTTTTTTAAACGAATCAATTCAGAGCGCTTTTTCTTTTTTGGACAGATGAGTGACTTAAAGAAAATGATGGATAAGAAATTTGATCTTTTAGATCGCTTACGAGCAGAAGCTGAAAGACAAAACCATCCGTTGACCCTTAGTATGGGAATCGCCTATGGACAACAAACACTAGAAGAAATCGGTAGCGAAGCTCAAAATAACTTAGATATCGCTTTGGTTCGTGGTGGGGATCAGGTCGTGGTGAAAGAAGTTCGTGAAGGAGCGAAACCTACTTACTATGGTGGGAAATCAGCAACGACCATCAAACGTACGCGCGTTCGTTCACGAGCGATGAGTACTGCTTTACGCAAAATTTTTGATGAAACAGGCGATGTATTTATTATGGGGCATCGCTTCCCTGATATGGACGCTATCGGTTCAGCCGTTGGAGTCAGTTGTCTGGCACGCTTCAATCAGAAAAAAGCCTATATCGTCATCGATGAAAAAGAAATCATTCCAGATGTGGAACGTTGTTTAACAGAAATCCATAAAGAACCAGAGTTGGAGATGCAATTGATTACGCCAGAACGTGCAATGGAGCTTAAGAAAGCCAAGGATCTACTCGTAATGGTCGATTACCATAAACCATCGCTATCGATCTCTCAGAGCCTTTACGAGCAATTTGATAAGATCGTGATCATTGACCATCATCGTCGAGGCGAAGAGTTTCCAAGCAAACCGCTCTTAACGTATATTGAATCTTCTGCGTCTTCTGCCTCTGAATTAGTCACAGAATTGATCCAATACCAAAGTAGCCGAACCAATCGGATCAGCCGTTTAGAGGCGACGTTGTTGTTAGCTGGCATGACCGTTGATACGAATAACTTCAATGTGCGAACGACAGCACGTACGTTTGATGTTGCAAGCTATTTAAAGACTTGTAGTGCGGACGCATCCTTAGTACAATATTTATTGAGCTCTGATTTAGCCACTTATTTAGAAATCAGCCACTTGATCGCCCACAATGAACAAGTGACAGAGGATATTGTGGTGGCAGCAGGGACAGATGAAAAAGAGTATAATAGTGTTATTGCAGCAAAAACAGCAGATACGTTGCTCTCAATGGTCAATATCAACGGCGCTTTCGTCATTACGAAACGGACGGATGGCTTAGTTGGTATCAGTGCCCGCAGCACAGGAACGATCAATGTCCAATTGATCATGGAATCCCTAGGTGGTGGCGGACATTTCACCAATGCGGCAACACAACTGGAAAATGTGACTGTAGAAGAAGCAAAACAACAACTGCTCGCTGCTATCCAAGAAAATATGAATCAATTATATAAAAAGGAGTAGATGAGATGAAAGTCATTTTCTTACAAGATGTTAAAGGCAAAGGCAAAAAAGGCGATGTCAAGGAAGTTCCTACAGGCTATGCGCAAAATTATTTGATCAAAAACAATCTGGCAAAAGAAGCAAATAAAAGCAGTATCAGTCAGTTAGAAGGACAGAAAAAAGCCCAAGAAAAGCAAGAAGCAGAAATTCTTGAAGAAGCCAAAAAATTAAAAGAGTTTCTTGAAAAAGAAGAAACAGTCGTGGAATTAAAAGCCAAAGCAGGAGAAGATAGCCGTTTGTTTGGCTCGATTCCATCAAAACAAATCGCTGAAGGCTTGAATAAGCAATACAAAGTAAAATTAGACAAACGTAAAATCGAGTTGAATAACCCAATTCGTACGCTAGGCTATACTAACGTACCTGTGAAACTACACCATGAAGTAACTGCAACGATCAAGGTACACGTTGTCTCTGAATAAACGAAAAGAACATGTGACGAAATCACTTCGATAAATCAGCCGCAGAGGACAAAAATCGCTTTCGATTATTTTTGACTTTTGCGGTCTATTTTCGAAGGAAGAGCTTTTGGAACAGATGTTCATTTTAGGGATGACTTTTCTGCCATTTTCTTGTAAAATGAAGCAATTGAAAGCAAGGAGCGATAGAATATGAGTGAAGTGTGGCAGGATCGAATTCCACCGCAAAATATTGAAGCTGAGCAAGCGGTTCTAGGTTCTGTTTTTCTAGACGCTGAAACGATCATCGATGCCATGGAGTACATAGAACCGAAAGATTTTTATCGTCGGGGACATCAAATCATTTTTGAAATCATGATCGAATTGAATGACCGTAGTGAAGCGATTGATGTCGTGACCGTCAAAGATCGTTTGGAGCAACGAAATCTCTTGGAAGATGCTGGTGGAGTCAGTTACTTATCTGATTTAGCTTTAGCTGTACCAACGGCAGCAAACATTGTCTACTACGCAAAAATCGTGGAAGAAAAATCATTACTCCGTAATTTGATCCAAACAGCAACAGGGATCGTGACTAGAGGTTTTGAACAAGGAGAAGAAGTCCAATCCATCTTAGATGATGCGGAACGTAGTATTCTTGAAGTATCAGAAAAACGTAATCGTAGCGGGTTCTTATCCATTGCTGAAGTCTTGAATTCTACGATTGAAAATATTGACCAACTCGCGCAAAACAATGAAGAGATCACAGGTTTGCCAACTGGTTACCAAGGATTAGATAAAATGACTGCTGGCTTCCAAGCAGAAGAGCTGATTATTTTGGCTGCACGTCCGGCGGTAGGGAAAACCGCCTTTGCCTTGAATATTGCCCAAAATGTCGGTACAAAGACAGATCGTTCCGTAGCGATCTTCAGTCTAGAGATGGGGGCAGAATCATTAGTCAACCGGATGCTTTGTGCGGAAGGTTCGATTGAAGCGAGTCACTTACGTACGGGACAGCTTTCAGAAGAAGAATGGTCCAATTTGATCGTTGCGATGGGTAGTTTATCCAAAGCAAATATCTTCATTGATGATACACCAGGGATCAAAATCTCTGAGATACGAGCAAAATGTCGGAAACTTGCACAAGAAAAAGGGAATCTAGGTTTGATACTCATCGATTACTTGCAGTTGATCGAAGGAAATGGGAAAGAAAACCGCCAACAAGAAGTATCCGATATCTCACGTCAATTGAAAAAGCTAGCGAAAGAATTAAAAGTTCCCGTCATTGCTCTTTCCCAGCTTTCTCGTGGAGTGGAACAACGCCAAGATAAACGACCTGTCTTAAGTGATATCCGTGAGTCTGGTTCGATCGAGCAGGATGCAGATATCGTAGCATTCTTATATCGTGATGATTACTATGAACGTGAAGGTGGCGAAGATGGCGATGCGCCAGAACCACAAAATGATAATGTGATCGAAGTCATCATTGAAAAAAACCGGAGTGGAGCAAGGGGAACGGTCGAATTGCTCTTTATCAAAGAATACAATAAATTTTCCTCGCTTTCTCCGCGAGAAGAATATTAGAACGAATAAATCTGAATAAATCAAACATCGAGGTCGGGACAGAAGTGTTTAGCCTCGAGAAATAAGGTGCCAGCCACGAAAATTGTTCTTCAAATTTTTGTGGCTGGCGCCTTATTTTTTGAAGTGGTTACTTCAGTTCCCGCCGTTTATTCGATTTTAGGTGGTGCGAGAGGACGAATGTCCGGACATGTTTTTTTCAAACTCAGTCAGGTCAGGCGCCTACTTGTTAGTAACCAATGGAACGTAGCAAATTATAATGTTCGCTTTTTAAACGTTTTCTCTAAAATATATTAAATATCATTCGATTTTAGTTGAATAAAGTTTGAAGTATTGTTACAATAATTCAGGATTAAATAATATTAAATGAGGTGTTCAAATGTCATCTGTAGTAGTAGTGGGTACACAATGGGGCGACGAAGGGAAAGGAAAAATTACTGACTTTCTTAGTGAAAATGCTGAAGTGATCGCACGGTACCAAGGTGGCGACAATGCGGGACACACAATTAAATTCGATGGTGTTACGTATAAACTGCACTTGATTCCTTCGGGGATTTTTTACAAAGATAAAATCAGCGTGATCGGGAACGGTGTGGTAGTCAATCCGAAATCTTTAGTCAAAGAATTGGCTTATTTACATGAAAAAAATGTGACGACAGATAATTTACGTATTTCTGATCGTGCGCATGTGATTTTACCGTATCATATCAAATTAGACCAATTGCAAGAAGATGCAAAAGGAGAAAATAAAATCGGTACGACCATCAAAGGGATCGGACCTGCTTATATGGACAAAGCCGCTCGTGTCGGTATCCGTGTAGCCGATTTATTGGATAAAGAAATTTTTGAAGAGCGTCTACGAGTGAATTTAGACGATAAAAACCGTCAATTTGTGAAAATGTTTGATTCAGAGCCAATCGACTTTGAAGAAATCTTTGAAGAATACTACGAATATGGCCAACAAATTAAACAGTACGTGACGGATACATCAGTTATCTTAAATGATGCGTTAGATGCAGGAAAACGTGTTTTATTTGAAGGCGCACAAGGTGTGATGTTGGATATCGATCAAGGAACGTATCCATTTGTTACCTCATCGAATCCAGTGGCTGGTGGTGTAACGATCGGTAGTGGGGTCGGACCTTCTAAAATCAATAAAGTGGTCGGTGTATGTAAAGCTTACACATCACGTGTGGGAGATGGCCCATTCCCTACTGAATTGTTTGATGAAACAGGTCAACAAATTCGTGAAGTCGGTCGCGAATATGGTACAACGACTGGACGTCCACGTCGTGTCGGCTGGTTTGATACAGTCGTGATGCGTCACTCAAAACGTGTGTCAGGTATCACGAATCTATCATTGAATTCGATCGATGTCTTGAGCGGTTTAGAAACAGTGAAAATCTGTACAGCGTACGAATTAGACGGTGAACGAATCTATCATTATCCAGCGAGTTTGAAAGAATTGAACCGTTGCAAACCAATCTACGAAGAATTGCCAGGTTGGTCAGAAGACATTACTGCTTGTCGCACACTAGCTGAATTACCAGAAAATGCACGTAACTATGTAAGACGTATCTCAGAGCTTGTAGGCGTGCGTATTTCAACATTTTCAGTAGGACCTGACCGAAACCAAACAAATATCCTAGAAAGCGTGTGGGCGCAAATCTAGGCCTTTCAGTGATGATTCGCTAACAGGAACATTCTTTTAAGAATGAGTGGACCACTGAAATCACGAGAAATAAATGAAATCGGGACAGAAGTGTTTAGCCTCGAGAAATAAAGCGACAACCACGAAAATTGTTTTTCTAATTTTTGTGGTTGTCGCTTTATTTTCCAAGAGATTACTCCTGTTGCCATTATTTATCGGTTTTAGGGCGACACACAAAAATGAATGTGACTTTTGTTTTAGACTGATCGTGTTCATTTAAGCGTTCGCTTGATTGGCTTGTACCAAGTACAACGAATATAAGAGCTGAAGTTATTTAAAATTAAAGGAGTTTGCTATAATAGACTGCGATGAAAAGTGGAGAAAAAAAGGAGTTGGAACGAATGTATCAAATAGTCACAGATTCATGTTGCGATCTGCCCTATCAAGTGTTGGCAAATGCAAATGTTGATTTTTTATCCATGGAGATCCAGATTGGTGAGGAAATACGAATCGATGATCTGGGAAAAACATTTGATTATGAAGGGTACATCCAACAGTTACGTGAAGGAGCAATGCCTACGACCTCACAAATCAATGTGGGTCGCTATTTGGAGTTCTTCCGTAGCTATGTGGAGAAAGGCATCCCAGTCTTGTACGTTGCTTTTTCGAGTGGCATGAGTGGTTCTTACAGCAGTGCTTTACAAGCAGTCGAACTATTGAAAGAAACCTATGAGGACCCGCAAGTTCATGTGTTTGATACGAAAGCCGCAAGTATCGGGGAAGGACTACTTGTATTAGAAGCGGTTCGTTTGAAAGAATCGGGTTATTCTTTGGAAGAAACATTGGCTTGGCTACAAAATAATTACCTCAAAGTTCATTCTTGGGTAACCGTTGATGATTTAAAGCATTTAGAACGAGGAGGACGCATCTCTAAAGCAAGTGCTGCTATTGGTAGTCTGTTAAGCGTGAAACCGATCATTACCGTTGAACCAAGTGGTCATTTGAAGAATGTCGATAAAGTGCGTGGCAGAAACAAATCCATTCAGAAAATCGTGGAGGAAACAGTCAAAACGATCGTAGCTCCATTGGAACAAACGGTGTATATCGCTTATGCCGGAGACCTAGAAAGTGCTGAGAAAGCCAAAAAATTATTAGAAGAAAATATCAAAACAAAAGAAATCAAACTCTATCCCTTAGGACCAACTATCGCCAGTCATACAGGCTACGGGTGTATCGCCATCTTTTCAATGGGTGTGAGTCGATAAAAAAGAAAAACAGCTGTACAACGTAAGAGTACTCACGTTGTACAGCTGTTTTTATAGTTATTTTTGGAATATTAGTTCCACAATTGTTCTAATTGTTTTTGGATGTCTTTGTTCTCTAAGAATTCATCATACGTCGTATCTGCACGATCGATCACGCCTTTATCAGAAACAGCAATGATACGATTTGCTAACGTTTGGATGAATTGGTGGTCATGAGAAGCAAATAGGATCGAACCTGAAAATGCCATCAAACCATCATTCAATGCAGTAATTGATTCTAAATCTAAATGATTCGTTGGATCGTCCAAGACAAGGACGTTTGCTTTTGAAAGCATCAATTTAGAAAGCATACAACGAACTTTTTCGCCCCCAGAAAGAACATTCACAGGTTTTAATACTTCCTCACCAGAAAACAACATACGACCTAAGAAGCTACGTAAGAACGTATTGTCGTCTTCTTCTTTACTTGCATATTGACGTAACCAATCAAGAATCGTTAAGTCCGTATCGAATTCCTTCGTTGTATCCTTTGGTAGATAAGCATTGCTAGTTGTTACACCCCAACGGACAGTACCGGTATCTGGTGTTAGATCGCCCATGATAACTTTAAACAGGGTTGTAGTTGTTATATCGTTTTCAGCAACGAATGCTACCTTGTCTTCTTTGTTTAATGTAAATGATATATCATCTAAAATCTTTTTACCATCTATTGTGACACTAACGTTTTCTACTTGTAGTAAGTCATTTCCAATTTCACGTTCTGGTTTGAATCCAACGAAAGGATAGCGACGTGAAGAAGGTTGGATATCATCCAATGTGATTTTTTCTAACATTTTTTTACGGGATGTTGCTTGTTTTGATTTTGACGCATTTGCACTGAAACGTGCGATAAAGTCTTGTAATTCTTTGATTTGTTCTTCTTTTTTCGCATTGGCATTTGCTTGTAACTTAGTTGCTAATTGGCTTGATTCTAACCAGAAATCGTAGTTTCCTACATAAAGTTTGATTTTTCCAAAGTCTAAATCTGCCATGTGGGTACATACTTTATTCAAGAAATGACGGTCATGGGAAACAACGATCACTGTATTCTCAAATTCGATCAAAAATTCTTCTAACCAGTTGATCGATTGGATATCTAGTCCGTTTGTCGGCTCATCTAGAAGTAAAACATCTGGTTTACCGAATAGCGTTTGCGCAAGCAACACTTTCACTTTTTGTCCACCAGTTAGTTCGCTCATCAATTGATGATGTAATTCTTCAGGAATGTTCAATCCTTGAAGTAGAACTGCTGCTTCTGGCTCTGCTTCCCAACCGTTTAATTCTGCAAATTCGCCTTCTAATTCTGCCGCACGAATCCCATCTTCATCTGTGAAATCTTCTTTCATATAGATGGCATCTTTTTCTTTCATTACTTCATATAAACGTTTATGGCCCATGATTACTGTTTCCATCACAGTATATTCTTCATAGTCATAGTGGTTTTGTTTCAAAACAGCCATACGTTCATCTGGACCTAATGTGACAGAGCCTGTTGAAGGTTGCAAGTCACCTGATAATACTTTAAGGAATGTTGATTTACCTGCGCCATTTGCTCCAATTAAGCCATAACAATTGCCGGGAGTGAATTTTATATTAACATCATCAAATAGTTTGCGATCTGAAAAGTGCAAACTTACATCATTTACAGTAATCAATTTTTTTCCTCACTTTATGTTTATAATATTTGCCAAGTCTTCTAGAATTATATAGGGGAATGTTGAAAGTTTCAAGGAAATCAGTAATTCTTTACGTTTCACGTGAAACAATCAAAAGAAGAAAAGAGATAAACCGTTTTTTTACAACTAAAGCATTTTCATAAATGCTAAATTTTTGAAGTTATTTAAATGGGGGCGTAAGATAGAAATAGATTAAAAGAAAGTAGGGATTAAAATGAAAGAAAGTAGAAAAATTGATTGGGGTTCACTCGTTTTAGGGATATTATTTGTTTTAGTTTCCTTGATTTCTTTTCGCGATCCAGTAGGTAACTTAGTTGCTATCGTTATTGTATTTGCTATTTTTGCGATCCTAAAAGGATTATTTGAGTTATTTCTACGTAGTCGAGTAAAAGAACTGACAGGATATAAAGGGAAGATGCCGATAGTGATTGGGATCATTGATTTATTGATTGGGATCTTTTTCATTTTCAATATTGGTGCTGGGGTAGTTGCACTACCATTTGTCTTCGCTGTTTGGTTTATTATTGATTCTGTTTTGGCTTTATTTACTGCTGATTTATTCAGAGGAATAAGTGAAGGACATTATTGGTTTACGGTAGTCATCAATGTATTGGGTATCTTACTAGGTATTATTTTATTATTCAATCCTTTATCCTCTGCGTTGACGCTAAGTTTTTTAGTTGGTTTTTACTTTATGGTCGTTGGGATCAATCAGATTGTTTATGCGTTTAGATGATTAGTAATAAAATAAGTGTATGAAATTTGAAAAAGATCCACCTCAAATCCTATCAATTTGAGGTGGATCTTTTCTCACTAGGTTGTGGTTTACTGGATTTTTACAACTGTTTAGAAAGATGATGCGTATATATTTCATGAAGCACCGGCATATCATGTACTTCGTATTTTTCTTTGAAGCGCTCAATTTCTTCTTCGCTATACTTTCTTGGGTCTAAGTGTAAGTCTTCGACAGGTAAGGGCCGTTTGTTGGGGATCTTGACGTCGATCACGACTGGGCGATCAGATGCCGCTGCAGCATTGAAGGCAGGGCGTAATTGCTCGTAGTGCGTGATCGTGAAGCCATCGGCACCTAAGGCTTCGCAGGATTTCCCAAAATCAGCTTGTTCAAGGGAAACACCAAATTTTTGTTGTTCAGTATCTTCTTGTTCTGCTTCGATAAATCCGAATGAATCATTTGAGAAAACGACATTGATGATTGGCAACTGATAGCTGACTTGGGTCAAGATATCTTGCATCACCATGGCAAAACCGCCGTCTCCGCTTAAAGTAAAGACTTGTCTCTCCGGAAAACTTAATTTAGCAGCAATGCCTCCTGGTACACCGTTGCCCATCGTTGCAAACCAACCAGAAGTAGTGTGTAACTGCTCACCAGTCATGTTCAGCAAACGGATCGAATGAATGGTCGTATTTCCAACATCTGTCACAAAAATAGCATCACGCTCAGCAATCCGGTTGATTTCTTTATAGATTGCTTCTGGTCGAATCGATTGCTCTGTGGGTTCTTCAAACGACGTTAACCAACGTCGCCAATTGCGAAGATTTTCTTGATTGGCTAGATACCAAGCATCTTCTGAGCGTTCTTTCCCCCATTCAACTAGGTTTTCTAACGTTGTTTTACCATCACCTAAGATAGCTAAATCGGTGTGGTGGCGGCGGCCGAATTTGGCGGCATCAATATCGACTTGGATAAAGGCTGCTTCTGGATTGAAGAACGTCCGCCCAAAAGGGAAGTCACTTCCTACAAATAAAATCAAATCGGCTTCTGCCAACGCTTCATTCGCAGGTTTTGTCGCTACCCGACCTGCAAATCCAAGAAAATTTTTGTCTTCATCTGGCACGCTCCCTTTTGCTAAAACAGAGGCAACCACTGGCATTTTGAAATATTCGGTAAATTTCTTGATCTGATCATAGCCATGACGAACACCTTGACCGATGAACAAGACAGGCTTTTGAGCTTGTTCGAGATAAGGAAGGGCTGCTTTCACGTCTTCCATCTCAGGGAGGATCACCCCTGTTTTATACGTAGAAGCATTAGAAACATCCTGCCACTCGATTTCTTCAAAACCAAAATCAACTGGAATCGTCACAACAGCGACTCCTTGATGTGCATAAGCTGCCTTGATCGCTTCGTCAACGACATAAGGTAAACTTTCTGGTGTCATGACTGTCCGATTATAAACACTAACATCAGCGAAAATTGGATTTTCATTTAATTCTTGAAAGGCAGTATAATTCATAGAAGTCGAAGCCACTTGTCCTAAAAGGGCGACAACTGGGACGTGATCCATTTGGGCATCATAAAGTCCGTTGATCAAATGGGTGGCTCCAGGACCAGCTGAGCCAAAGACAGCTCCGACTTTTCCTGTTAATTTGGCATCCGCTGCGGCAGCTAACGCGCCCACTTCTTCATGACGTACTTGGATATAATCGATTTGGTCTTTTTCATGGTACAACGCATCCATAATGGAATTGAACGAACCACCCGGAATCCCATAAATATGATCAACTCCCCAGCTTTCAAGCACTTTTACCATGGCAATACCGGCATTTATCGTTGACATTTTGATCCACTCCTTAAAAAAACAAATTATATTTATTGTCTAAAGTATAAATCTTCCTTATCAAAAGCCCAACTAAAGCGACTTTCAACCAAGTAGAGTGAATTGCCAGTAATGTGTGAAACTATGTTATAGTGGATTCAAAATGTTAGGAGGAAGAGTATGCTGAAAATCGGGATTATGAGCGGTGCCTCGATCGTACCTCGTTTTGTGGAGGGGATCAAAGAAAGTGGCGTGGCACAAGCTGTAGCGATTGCGACACGTCGCTTAGAAAAGGCGCAACAGTTAGCCACAGAGTTAGGTATTCCAAAAGCGTATGGCAGTTACGAAGCGTTACTTTCTGATAACGAGATAGAACTGATTTATATTCCATTGATCAATCACTTGCATTTTTCAGCTGCGAAAGCCGCGATCCAAGCAAAGAAACATGTGCTTTTGGAGAAGCCTTTTACGCTACATTCGGAGCAAGCACAAGAACTCTATGCCTTGGCTAAGGAACACAAGGTTTTTCTCATGGAAGCACAAAAAGCCCTATTTCTACCTGCGATCGAAGATGTGAAAAAAACCATTGAGACCGGAAAAATCGGAAACGTTCAATTAGTGGAGATACGTGATGCAAGACCGGGTTCAGAGAAGATTCCTTGGTTCTGGAAGATGGAACAAGGAGGTGGCGTATTGATTTCCAACGCCTCTTACCCATTAAGTGTCAGTCAATATTTATTTGGCACAGGATTTGATGAATATAACGGCTTATGTGTAGAACATGGAGAAGGTCTGACGGACGAAGAGTGTATGGTGAACCTGAAGAAGAAAGACCTTTTCATCAGTTTATTCCTTACGACAAAAATGGATTTTACTAGTACGTATACCATCATTGGAGAAAAGGGCACGATCATCATCCCTAACTATTGGAAAACAGACCATTATACGATCCAGATGAACAACGGAGAAGTGTTAACAAAAGATTTTCCAATGGATAGTGAATTTGTCTTTGAGATCCGTCATGTCGCCGATTTACTTTCCTCAGGTAAGAAGCAAGATACGGTGGTCGATCCAAACATGACGATTACAAATGTTCAAGTCGTTGATGATCTTTACCATAAGTGGTTTGGGAATGATTGGAAAAGCGTGAGGGGATAACCGCTTAGAATAAAGGATCATCAGATTAATAGTAGAATAGTAGTCACATTTTTGGCAATATGCTAGAGTAAGAATAAAAAGGTGAAAGGGGAATTGTATGGTTGATTGGTTACTGAAGCTAGAACCTTGGCAGCAAGCGTTGACGGGTACGGCATTTACTTATTTTATGACTGCGCTTGGGGCTGGCTTAGTATTTTTCTTTAAAGAAATCAAAAAAGATGTACTCAATTTGATGTTAGGTTTCGCTTCGGGTGTGATGATCGCCGCCAGTTTTTGGTCTTTATTAGATCCGGCAATCACAAAAGCAGAAGAAAATGGTGATATTGCTTGGCTTGTGGTGAGTATTGGTTTTGGGCTAGGGGGATTATTTTTATACATTGCCGACAAAACCTTACCACACATGCATTTTGGTCCAGCACACGAAAAAGAAGGCTTACCAACACATTTAAAACGCACGATTTTGCTTGTCTTTTCCATTACCTTGCATAATATTCCAGAAGGATTAGCAGTAGGTGTTGCATTTGGTGCAGCGGCAACTGCAGATAATCCAACGACTGCGGTGCTAGCAGCGATCTCTGTTGCGCTAGGTATTGGTATTCAAAACTTTCCAGAAGGTGCGGCTGTTTCGATTCCTCTCCGACAAGAAGGATTAAGTCGAACAAAAGCTTTTGTCTATGGGCAAGCTTCAGGAGTGGTTGAACCGATTGCTGGAGTCATCGGGGCAATCTTAGTGACAAAAGTTGCAGTCTTACTACCTTATGCCTTAGCTTTTGCTGCGGGTGCAATGATTTACGTCGTCGTGGAGGAACTGATTCCTGAAGCGCAACAAACACTTTCAAGTAAACGACACTATGCAGTTTTTGGTGTTATGACTGGTTTTATTATCATGATGATCTTAGATGTAGCATTAGGTTAAATGATATATCATTTAAAAGAAGTAAAAAAAGAGGCAGAAATTTTCTGCCTCTTTTTGTTTTTCATTTAGGAAAATAGTATTAGTAGTATTTTCTTTGTTGCGTGGTGCGAGTGATCCAACGGACTAACCAAATCGCAATGGCTGCTGGAATCAACAATTTAATACCTAACCATAATAAACCACTGATCACGCCAACGAATAGATTGAGGACAAAGCTAGCTACGACGAAACCTACCACTAATAGGATGATTGTTTGAAACGTATTTCTTTTTTGCATGATGATCGCCTCTTTTCTCGTTTGATAAACTTCTCAATAGAAGTTACGCTTGCTGTTTTCTATATAGTAAGTATAGCAAGGATTGATTGACTTAACCTCCACCCAGAGCCCGATTTCTACTTGCTACTTTGGTGTGAAAAGGTTGCTTTTTTGCCCTTATTACGAATAAAATGAAGCGAAAGGAGAGGAAAGTCATGCCGAAAAATCGACTAGAAGCCTTTACAGACGCCGTGATCGCTATTATTATGACGATTTTAGTGTTGGAGCTACATGAACCACACTCAGATACCTTGGAAGCGCTAGTTGCACTTGCGCCACGTTTTCTTATTTATATCATTAGTTTCTTTACCCTAGGCATTTATTGGAATAACCACCATCATTTGTTTCAAGCCGTCCACAAAGTGAATGGGCGAGTGCTCTGGGTGAATAGCTTTTTTATTTTTTTCCTGTCGCTGTTTCCTTTCGTTACTTCATGGATCAGCGAATACAGTAACAGTCTTGTCCCTGAAATGACCTATGGTATAGTGATATTAGGAGCGAATCTCACGTATTATTTGTTAGCAAGGACATTAGTTGCCTCAGAAGAAGACGAGAATGCATCTATCAAAGAGTTGTTTGGCAATTATCGTAAATCCTACGTATCTATTGGTTTGAATGTCGTGGGATTGATTTTGGGATATTTGATTGCGCCCATCGCCGTGTTAATAGTCAATGTCTTGATTTTGGTTACTTGGTTGATCCCAAGTCGTAAAATTGAAGCGTACTATCGCTAGATACTTGAATAACATAGTCAATCAAAAGACACAGAATAGTTAGGGAATACTCCTTTCCTGTTCTGTGTTTTTTTGTATGCTCTTGACTCGTTTAACGATTATAAAAAAATTTAACAGAAACATAAGTAAAAAATAAAAAAACAGTCGAATTTTTTAGGCACAATGATAGTTAAAGAGGGATGCATATGAGAAAACGAAAAAAATTTTATCCAGCAATCATTACAAGTTTTATTACCGTACTTATTTATGTAGAGCAATCGAGGTGTAATTTGCTCGTTCTCCTGTTATCAGTTTTACTTACTGTCATCGTCACGCTTAAAGGATAGACGATACAAAGAAGTAAACAAACCTGAGCTCGATCGATCACAAGGTCAAAGATGACGGATTTTGTGGACAAATAGAAAGAGCTAATGAGTTATCCACTGTGGATAACTCGTTAGTAGATCAAAAATTTAGATAACAAGCACATTTATTCTTTGTTGTTATTTTAAATAACATAGATAAATCGATACTAAAGGATGGACAGATATTCGTTGGAACTCAAAAAAAGCAAACTGAAAGGAAGAGAAATTTCTTCGTTTCAGTTTGCTTTTTTGTAGTATAAATATAAATCTATATTTACCCCCGTAGGGTATGTCAGCGTGTGTTGTAAGGTTCTCCTTCAATGGATACATTGTTTTTATAGGCAAAGTAACGATCATTTTTTTTCGCAATGCCAAATGTATCAGAAACATGAATGTTTTGTGGAGAGAATTTTATTGCTGGAATCGAGAACGATTGCTCTTTTGGATCAGTCACTCTGATTTCAAACGATAGTTCATTTTCATCTTCTTTTGTTAGTACGATATGGGGTGTATCATTAAAATTGATTTCTGTTACTTCGTAGATGCCTAAAAAATCGACCGAGTCACCAATGCTTTTCAATAATTGATTTTTTGTAGGAACATATTCCATTTTAATTTCGTCTGTTTGGATCATTTCAGCTTTGGAGGTAACATCTCGAACAGGAGAATTCAAAAAATGAATAAAAGAAAATAAACCGACACATGCAAACAAGCTACTGATAATTAAAATAATTTTCTTCATTTTCCTTACTTTTTGTCCTTTCTGTGTTCTCCAACGTATATGTCTGATGTTAAAATCAAAAAAACTTTATGTAACAATAAATTTTCATTTTTTTTTGTTATTAAAAATGATTTCTTTCATAGTATAAATTTAAAATACAAAAAAATAAAGCAGATTTCACAAATTCTTTGACTAGATGAAAAGCTTTTAATTTTAGATAGCTAAAACTATCTATATTATTACAAATAATGGTGGTTATTATTAATTAATTATAATATTTAATTAGTTATTTAATGATTGGTGGGAATTTCTGGCTGTTTAAGCGATGAAAATTGGTGTTATACTAGATAAAGTAAATTCGTTTAAATTTTTCTCTGGAAAACTCTCCTTTTACTTCTAATAGTTGATTTCTTTGATACTTCTTATAAATAGACAAGACATCCTTAAGGCGAAAACGATTTTTATATACATTTCAAAATAAGGAGGTTTTTTATGGTTAAATCTTATTTTACATTTAACAAAATTCAAGAAAATCCATTTCGTATCATGAATCTGATGGTGATGATCTTTCTCGTTTTATGGATCGGTTACATCAATCATAATTTTTTGATTTCAAGTTTCTCTTCTCTAGGTATCTTTACCTTCTTTTACTACCAGAACATTCCGATGAAGCAATTATTAAAGCGCCTATTTTTGATTGGTTGCGGTCTATTACTGGCTTTTACATTAGGGCTATTGTCGACGTATGTCATCTGGCTTGAACCATTTGCTGTTGGAGCAGTTGCTTTTTTCAGTCGATTTATTTTGCGTTTGTTCCATATTTCTAAACCAGGGGGCTTATTCTTTGCGATGTTAGCGGCTATGGGAACGAGTATGTCCGTTCCATTTTCCCATTTGCCGACAGTAGCTTCTTTTTTCTTTATGGGTGTTGTGTTTGCTTTGATTGCTGCATTTCTAACGAAAAAAATGGATTCACGCCCGGAACAGGAAGTGATAAAGGTATCCTTGAAGGAGCGTTTTCACCAAGAACCTTTAGTGATCATTGATTCGATTTTTTACAGCGCTGCATTATTCCTTTCCGTTTATGTTAGCCATGGCTTGAACATGAAAAATCCTTATTGGCTGACACTGTCTTGTGCCTCGATTTTATTGGCTGAGAATTTAGATGCGATGAAACATCGGCAAGTGCAATATTTGATTGGTTCGATGTTAGGGTTGTGTTTATCGGCTGTCTTATCACTGATTCCTTTTTCCCAACTTGAAACGATTTTTTTAATTACGTTTCTTTATGGTATTTCTCAGTTTTTAGTGGCTCGAAATTATGCAGTGGCGAATATTTTCTTGAATCCCATGGCATTGATGCTTTCGACACTGGTCAGGAACACGTACTTGATCTCATTGATCGAGTATCGTTTTATTGGTATCGTCATCGGTAGTTTCATTGGTCTAGGCGTAGCCTGGGTAATGAATATCGGTCTGCAACATTACTTAGCAGTTGTGAAAGAAAAATATGAAACATAACAAAGAAAGGCGGTCACGACAATGAAGTCGGATCGCCTTTCTTTCTTTCTTTCTTTCTTTGTTCGTTACTAAAGCTGTTCACCATTTGTTTCAATCACTTGTTGGTACCAAGCAAAGGAATCTTTTTTCAAACGTTGTAAGGTTCCGTTACCGATATTATCTTTATCGACATAGATCATGCCATAGCGTTTTTCCATTTCACCACTGCCAAAGCTGACGATATCGATGATTCCCCAAGGTGTATAACCAATTAATGGTACGCCATCTTCAACTACTGCTTTTTTCATTTGTTCGATGTGTTCTCTTAAATAATTGATCCGGTAGTCATCATGGATCTCATTTGAATCAGTTAACTGATCGTAGGCACCAAAACCATTTTCAACGATAAACAGTGGGAGATCATAACGCTGGTACACCGTATTCAATACATAACGCAACCCAACAGGATCAATCGGCCAGCCCCAGTCAGAAGCAGTAATATAAGGATTTTTAACTAGTTTGGCTGAAGGAATATCTTCTGTTTGTCTGCCCTCAACATCGGGAAGGGTTGTGATCGTTCCCGACATATAATAGCTAAAACCGATATAGTCAACAGTTCCTTGACGTAAAATTTGTCGTTCTTTCTCGCTGATCTCGATCGTGAGCCCTTTTTGTTCCCAATACTTTTCTGTGTAGGTAGGGATTTCTCCGCGTACATGGACGTCACTGTAGAAGAAACGACGTTCATTTGCTTTGACTGAAGCAATCATATCTTCTGGCGCACAGGAGTAGGGATAGATTGGAACGTAAGCCATCATACAACCAATCTGAAAATCGGGATTGATCTTTTTCCCTTCATTGACAGCCCAAGCACTGGCAATCAGTTCGTTGACCCCTGCTTGGAATACTAAGGCCTCTTTATCTTGGTCATCTTCAATGATCATGGCTGAATTGGTCCAAACATGAACGGGCTCTTGTCCGTCCGCCTGATTATTGATTTCATTGAAGGTCATCCAGTAAGTTACTTTGTCTTTGTAACGGTCAAATACGCACTGAGCAAATTTAACAAATAAAGGAATGACCGCTTTATTGGCAAAGCCACCAAAATCTTCATAAATGGCATAAGGAATCTCAAAATGAGACAACGTGACTACCGGTTCGATCCCGTTTTTTAAGCATTCGTCAAAAAGATCATCGTAAAATTTTAATCCCTGTTCATTCGGTGTTTCTTCTTGACCAGTAGGAAAGATCCGACTCCATGAAATGGAGGTGCGTAGACATTTTAAGCCTAGTTCTTTAAATAATTGGATGTCTTCTTTGTAACGATGGTAAAAATCAATGGCTTCGTGGTTTGGGTAATATTCCCCTTCGACGACTCCTTTAGTGATCTTCCGCGGAATCCCATTTCCGCCAGCAGTCATAACGTCAGCGATACTTGGACCTCGTCCATCAATATTCCAAGCACCTTCTGCTTGATGAGCAGCAATTGCGCCTCCCCATAAAAAATCTTTGGGTAACTCTCTATTCATACAAATTCCTCCTAAGTTTCATTGATTCTTAAGTTATATCTCTGTGCGTTGTGCGCGGTTGGAAGCCATGACAAAAGGTAGGTAAATCAAAACGGAAATCGCTAAACAAAGTACGCCTATTACAATTCCCATGATATTCCCACCAGTTCCTAAAAACAAATTGATGATCCCTGGGGTGGTCCAAGGTAAACCAATCGCTGGTGATGGCATGATTGGCCAGACGACTGTGACGAAGTAACCGACCAGAATATTGACCATCGGTGTTAAAACAAAAGGAATGATCATAATTGGATTTAAGACGATCGGTAGTCCAAAAATCATCGGTTCATTGATTTGGAAAATACCTGGTACAAAAGATAGTTTGGCGATTTCGCGATATTCAGGTCGTCGTGAAGCAATAAAAATCGCAATGATTAAGCCTAAGGTCATACCCGTTCCACCCATGTTTGCAAACATATCATTCAAGATGCCCCAGGTTTCTTTGTAAGGGACATCCCACAGCGAACCACCATCATTGATGAATTGGAGATTGGCTAAGTCCTGCTCGGTAAAAATCGCTGAACGAACAGCATTCAATGTGTTTGGCCCATGAATACCAATAGAAAATAGCAGTGTCTGAATAAAAGCTAAGAGTAGGACACCAAACACATTTCCACCTAAGTCACGTAAAGGTGCTTGGATACCGGCATAAATCAACTCGTTGATTCCTTCAGGCGCGATCATCAAGACGAAGAAGTTGATCAAAGCTGACATAGAAACAACGATAATGATTGGGATCATCCCAGAAAAAGAGCGAGAAACAGCTGGTGGAACGAGTTCAGGCATCTTGATTTGTAATTTCTTGACTTTGAATAATTTCGGTAGGAATTCTCCAACCAAGCAAGCGACAATCATCGCAACGAATAACCCTTGAGCACCCAAATATTGCGTCGAGATGACATTCATTTCATCGACTGCAAAAGAAGTAGGGTAAAAGATCATAAAGCAAGCGACACTAGTTAGCCCAACTAAGGTTGCATCAGCTTCGAAATGTTTTGCCAAAAGCTGAGCGACTAAAAAAGCAATAAACAAACTCATGATATTGATTGTGCCATTTGCTACAGAAGCAAGGACTTGTTGTGCACTTTCTAAATTTGGAAAGATACGTGAAAGTTGAAATAATTGCACGATAAAACTGTCTTTTGAAAATAAAATATTATTGACTAGGATGACTAATGAAGAAGAAATCGTTAATGGAAAAATAAGCATGAATGCATCTCGAACGGCTGCAATATGTCGTTGGTTGTTTAACCGTGTTGCAATAGGAACAAGACTTCGATCTAATAAATCATTGAATTTTTGCATAAGAATAACACCTTTCGCTATATGATGGATTCATTATAGCGAAAGGTGTGAAAGAAAAGTAAGCGCATTCTTATTTAGGATAAAAATTTGGAACAATGAAAATTATTTCGTGGTAGGAACATAGTGTTCCAAATTGAGTGGTGAATCATTCATCCTCTAAATAACCGATCAGTGTTTCAAGGATCGCCATGGAAGGTAGCTGACTAGTCAAATCAAGAAAGATGTCTTTCCGTTCTTCTTTAATGGCATAGTCAATTGAGTAATCACACAATTGGGCCAATGAACTTTCTTTATGAGCGGTAATACAATACTTATGCACGCTATCCGCATGAGCTAAACCTGAAATTACTTCGATTAGTTCTTTTGTTTCACCTGAAACACTCAAAAAGACTAACGCATTTTTTTGATCTGGACGCAAAAAACTACGAATCGGATAAGTCAGTTCGTCTAAGCTAATACAAAAATAACCGATATTCGCTAATTTTCGTGCCACATATTGCGCTAATGCTCCCGAAGCTCCCATCCCCATAAATAGAATAAAATCAGCTTGACGTAATGTTTTTGCCATTTTTTTTATTTGATATTCAATATCGGGATGAAAAATAGTCATGTTCAACTGATTGATTCGTTCTTCTAACATTAATTGCTTGTCATCTGTTTCGTAATGGGCTTTTTCCAAATGGTTTTTAATATAAAAACGAAATTCCGGAAATGAATCAAAGCCGACTTTTTGGATAAAACGAAAGACAGAAGTTGAAGAAACATGCGCATCCGTCGCTATATCTCGTACCCGCATATAAGGTATTTTCTCAAGGTTGTTAACGATAAACCGGTAAATCTCTTGTTCAACGGCAGACAATTTATTTAAGTTAAGACTTTCAAAGATAGCCATGTGTTTACCTCAAGATTCTTTTTCTTTAGAGTATAGCACGATGGAAAGGGTTTTTCTAAAAAAATTGGAAATGGAATCGTGAGAAGACTACATATTGAACCGGTTCTCTAGTTTTTGTTTGTGGTGATGAATGATTTCTTCGAATGTTAAGTCATATTTATCAGCAAGAATCAGAACATTATCTAAGACATCACCCAATTCCTCCATCAGATTTTCTTTGTAAAAATCAATTGTTTGTATAGATTCATCCGGACGATCCCGACCGATTTCGAGACTTCGAACCGCTCTTGAAACTTCGCCAACTTCTTCAGTTAAAAAGCCGATACGGATAAATGGATCGTAGTCGTACCACTTTCTTTTTTTATAAAAATCAACTACCCAGTCATTGTATTCTTTCATGTTCATGTTGAGGTTAACCACCTTTCAATTATATAATTGCATAAGCTGAAAAAAATTTGGAAGGGGTTGCGGAAATGAACATTGCAGTCTATTGCGGAGCAAGCAAAGGGAATTCTCCAGAATTTGAACAAGTAACGAGAAGCTTAGGTGAGTGGATCGGGAAGAATGAATATCAGTTGGTTTATGGTGGTGGAAATGCTGGTTTGATGGGGATTATTGCTGATTCAGTACTAGGATCTGGAGGGAAAGTGACAGGTATCATGCCTGACTTTTTGGCAAAACGAGAACTAGCAAAAAAAGATGTCACCTCTTTGATGATCGTGTCGTCGATGCACGAACGGAAACAAAAAATGATTGAATTATCAGATGTCTATATTGCACTGCCCGGCGGTCCTGGAACCATCGAAGAAATTACTGAAGTAATTTCTTGGGGAAGAATCGGCCAGCATGTCAATCCATGTGTGTTAATGAATCACCAAGGATTCTTTGATCCATTAAAGCAGCAGTATCAAGCCATGGTCGATCAAGGCTTTTTAACAAGAGAAGACTTCGATAAAATTTTGTTTGCGGATGCACTGACAGAGATCCAGCCTTTTGTTGAACAGTATATCCCGCCTAAAATCAGGGAGTATAAATAAAGCCATTACTTGAACGCACCCCTTTCATAACGACTAATATAGTTGCCTGAGCCATTTGGACACATTGATCACCTTTAGGAAAAAAATGCTTTGGCATACTATTATTTTATAGATACGCTTCTTTTACGATCGTTTTATAGTCACCAGAGAAAAAATTGACAATTACAGGTATTCTCTATAGAATGAAACTATAAATTTAACAGAAAAAGGTGATGAATCCGGCATATCAGATGTTATATAATCAGTAACATGGGTATGACTGGAAGCGAGTAAATAAAATCAATTCAATAGGTTAAAAAATTAGCTGAGACACAGCTTTATTTAGCGTACCTATGTATTTGATTTTATTTTACTCGCATCTTCGCCTTATGCAGGGAAGCCGTAGAGTAAAATCTACGGCTTTTTTCTTTTGTTCAAATTTATAAAAAGAAAATGAGGAGATGGAAAACAATGATTGAAACACTTTTAAACCAACCAACACTTTATCAACAAACGAAAGGCGCATTTTGGGATGATCGTCACATCTCAAAACAAATGTTACAAGCACATCTTGACCCTGAATTTGAAGGTGCAAGTCGAAAAGCTGGGTTTATTGATGAATCTGTTCGTTGGATCAATACAGTAATCCCGCCGAAAACCTATCCAATGGTATTAGATATTGGCTGTGGTCCGGGAATCTATGCAGAAAAATTTAGTCGATTGGGGTATGAAGTAACGGGGCTTGATTTTTCTAAGCGTTCGATAGCATATGCCAAAAAATCTGCGGAAGACCAACAGTTACCGATTACGTACCATTATGCAGATTATCTGACAATGGATCTAGATAAACAATACGATATCATCACGATGATCTATTGTGACTTTGGGGCGTTATCAGCGAGTGATAGAAAACGATTATTGGAAAAAATTTATCAGCATCTAAAACCAACAGGAAAAGTTCTATTGGATGTTTTTTCGATGGCAAGTCATCAATCATTTGAAGAAAAGCGAGTTTGGGATACTTGTCCAGATGGAGGATTTTGGACAGATGAACCCCATGTGGCCTTGCAATATAATACAAAATACAACGAACGTGTAACTTTAGAACAAACGACGATCCTTACTGCGAACGAAACCAAAACTTATTATTTATGGATGACGTATTTTACAAAAGCAACTCTGCAAAAAGAAATGGAAGCGGCTGGTTTTGTTGTTAGTGGGTTTTACGGGGATGTAAAAGGAAGTCCTTATGATGAGAACTCGCCAACAATAGCTGTCTGGTTAACAAAAAAAGAGTAATAATTGCTTCTTGAATTTGAAGTAAAGGTGTTCAACCTTAAAAGATAAGAAGAGAGCTACAAGAACCTGTTGCTAGGTTTTGTGGCTCTTTTCTTGTTTTTTGATTTTACATATTGTGTGATTACGTCTGTCTACTTAATTTTTAAGAAGATAGGATCAGATACACAATTTAATCGTCTGTATAAGTTACTTCATAGATGTCCGTTTGTTGTTGCAACAAATGATTGATCCATTTGCCAAAATTGATGACATAGTCAAAACTTCCACTTAAAAGTAATTCTGCATGTTTTTCCTTATATATTTGGTAATAAAATAATCGGTCTTGATCATTAGCATAAACATCTTGATGGTAGTCAAGAATGTTATCTTTAAATGTTTGTATAGAGCTAACATGTTCAAAATACAGATTGAATCTTAGTGTATAAGGTAATTTGTTGATAGCAGAATCATTCTTGTCCATAAAAAAAACAAGTTGATGGCCCGCAATAAAGTCTAAAATATTATCCGTTGAAAAATACCATTTTCCTCCTATTTTCAAACCTGTCAGTTTTCCAGACTTAATGTAGTTGCGGATAGAACGTGTGGTAACATCTAACATATCAGCGACCTCATTGACAGAGTAATAATTTTCCATTGAAAATACCTTCCTTAAACGTTAATCTATCGTCTCTACATGAGAGGACAGTTGAATGATTTTATTCGCAAAAGCTTTATTCTCTTTATCATGGGAGGTGAATAAAATAATTTTATTTTGGTGCATCTTAATAAGTGTATTAAATATGGCATCCGCAGAGTCTTTGTCGATACTACTAGTACTTTCATCTAGAATCCATATCTTGCTGTCTTGGAGCATCATGCGAGCAATAAACACACGTTGCTTTTCTCCTCCTGAGAGATTGGCGCCATTGTCAACGATCAAAGAATCCCAGTTTTTGTTTTTAAAAATCGGTGCAAGAAGTGATGATTGTTTCAACGCTTCTTTTTTCTCGTCAGAAATCGTCTGACCGAGAGTGATATTGTATTCAAGAGTATTTGAAAAGAGTAGAGTCGCTTGAGAGAGATAGGTCATCTGTTCCCTGACTAACCTTGTGTCTAATTGTTCAATAGGAAGATCATTGATATATAGACCATTGCTTTCATAAAACCCCAATATTGATTTTATCAAGGTTGATTTTCCAGAACCAGAAGGACCTTCGATGTAACAAATATCTCCTAAATTCAATGTTTCAGTCAATGATAGATGGATTCTTTTTGCATTTGATGTCATCGTGATTTGCGGATCTTCAAATTTAATGCTAGTGATTTGGCCAATTGGTGTGCCAGATAAATCTTCTTGATGAAGTTCTAAGTTTTCTTGAACAAATTGTTGGTTTGCCACGACCGTTCGATAATCGACATTGATTTTGGATAAATCAGAAAGGGAAGTGAAGAAAATAGGCATTAGTATACTGACTACCATCATATTATTCAACTGGAGCTGTTGATTATACACCAAGTAGCTGATCGTTATAAAAATAATATTTTGAGAAAGTTGGTTGATGAATGAGACAGTATAACTAGTGATCTGGGCAAATTTATTTGTTGATGCCAAACTTGAATACATATTTTTGATGGTTGAGAAAGTTAACTGCTTCACGAAATCAAAATTCGGCAACATTTTAAATTGTTCTGGGTTTCCTAGTAGTAGAATCAAGTCTTTCTGAGCTTGAGCATTTTCGTCTTGCATTGTCTTGATTCTTAAATTAAGTGTTTTATTGATAAAAATATAAGAAAAAAGATTGATTGGGATCAGGATGAGTGTGATTAAAAAAATTACTGAATTAAGTGAAAAAAATATACTTAAGACAATGAGAATAGAGATGGTCGATTTTAGTACTAAAAAGAAGCTAGTTGTCATAAATGTGTAGGTTGTATCCACGATTCGAAAAATTCGAGAAACTAAATTCCCGGATTCTAAATTGATATATTTCTCAAATTTTAATGTATATATTTTAGATAATAGAGTGGAAAAGGAAGTTAAATTGAACTTTTCTGCAAAGTTTTCCCGATAAATGATCAGACAGACTTGGAAAATATATGAAAGTGTCATAGCACCGATTATTAGGAAAATAATAGAAAATATAGAGGAAGCTTGGTAGCTTTGGATACTGTTCAGTATAAATGGTGCAATCAAGGTGGTTAGTACAGTTACTAAGACTAACAACGTTGATATAAAGATATAAATATAGCTTTTCTTTGTAAGGAAGTTCATTTTTTTCCGCCCCTTAAGTAAATGTTTGACAAAATTTTATAAAACATATTATACTTTAGTTAGGAAAAAAAGTGAACTATATTTTCATTTTTTTTCTTAAAGCAGAAGGTAAGTGGTAGATTAGAAATTTAATCTGAAAAAGAAGATAGTTTCTGTTACTCCTTATTCTTGTGTTTATTGTATGTCACTAGTTCATAACATAAAGGAGGGGTGCAAATGTTTAAAAAACCTGAATTGAAAAAAATTGTGGGAGCATATACAGCTCCATGTGCTTGTGGTGTTATTTCTGGTCAAGGATCATAAGTGAAAAAGAGAACATGACAGTGATGTCTCTTCCAGACAAGCAAGCTGAGGTCTGCGAAATTTTTTGTGGATTTCAGCTTTTTGAAAGGGCTTTTATCAACACTTCCTACTTATTTTTGGTGCAGAAAGTGGGCGCTCCCTTCGGTTTACCCTGCGAAAACGAACTTGTGGTTTAAAAAATGAGGTGATTTTATCCGAATCAAAGAGAATCTTCATGCCTATCGATTCAATGAACAATTTATCGTACATAATGTCCTACGTAGTACATGGATATTAGTTGATCAAGAAGAATTAAACAAAATAAAAAAGCAAGATTACAAGCATCTACCAATGGCGACCCAGAAAAAAATGGATCTGTTTCAAATCCTTTTAGAGGACCCGATTGAAGTAGAAAAAGCGGAGCATGGAATACCAGAGACAGCTTATTTAGTTATGACCCATCAATGTAATTTGAAGTGTGTTTACTGCTATGCAGAAGCCAGTCCTGAAAAGGAATATGAGGATAGTTTAAACTTTGTCGAATGGATTGACGTTCTCAATCAATTGAAGGATTGTGGTGTAAAGAAAATTATCTTTACTGGCGGTGAGGTTGGGTTAAGTAAGGATGCGCTAAAATATATCGATTATGCCAAAAAAATTGGTTTAACTATTGGTTTGATCACGAATGGGACTTTAGTACGGAATGCAAAAGATGCAGCATTTCTAGCTGAAAGATGTGATTCGATCACCATCAGCTTAGATTCGATCGACCAAGTCGCAAATGATAAAAATAGAGGAAAAGGTTGTTATCGCATAGCAATGAGAGGGATTCAAAATCTATTAGACTTGAATTATCCAAATATTGCAGTCAATACGATTATTACCAATAATAATTTCAATAATATTGATGAAACGGTGGCATTTTTAAAGAAGAATAACATCAATTATAAATTAGGCGGATTCAGTGAACTAGGACGTGCAAAAATGGCAGAGATTTCTTTAACTGAGAGTGAGAGAACGGAAATCGAGTTAAAACAAAAGAACAAAAATCGGTCGCCATTTTTAAAACCCTTCGCCATCAAAGAATCCTGTGGACTTGGTGTTGGAGAATTTGCAATCAATCCTGTTGGTGATATATTTGCCTGTAAACTGTTAGAAACTGCTGACTACAAACTGGGAAATATTAGAGAAAAGCAACTTAGCAAGGTTTTTGGCGAAGAGAATATTGCTTTTATTCGCTCTCAAAGCATCAATCATTTAACAAAATGTAACGATTGTTCATTCCGCTACTTATGCGGTGGAGGATGTCGTGCACATCATTATTATGCAACCAATGATACCCAAGGTGTAGACGAAGCCGAGTGTAATTTGATCAAGGAAATCCTAAAGCATCAAATGGTTCGTAGCTGTACAAATGAATAACGAAAAGAGTGGAAGACATGAAACTCAATGAGAACATTACTTATGAAAAAATGGGGAATGACTTATACATCATGGTTGAGAGTGAACGTTTTGTTTTAGACAATGACGTAGCAATTGATATATTTGATTTGTTAAAGGCTGAATCGACGAAAGAAAACATAAAAGCCTTTGTGCGAAACAAGTATCGTTTAGATAAAGAATTTACAGATGAAGAAAAAGATGCTTATGTAGAGGAATTTTTGACCGTACTTAAAATTAATGGAATTATGACTGGATCTTGACGATCGTTGAATCTAGCAAAAAAAGCAGCAGCCTATCAAATTTGACGGGCTGCTGCTTTTTTTCGAGAGTAAACAGTTTTGTTCTGCTCTCGTTTTTAGTGTTGCTAAAAGTGGCACATCATTAACACTGTATGGACGAAAAGTACTAAAAACTACTTCCCCAAACAATTTTCAGTCCCGATTATTTCATCCATAATAATTGTATCCAGGATAGCTGTCATTCGTTCATGTATCAATAATCTAATTTTTGATACCATATAAGATAACGAACCAATCTATAGTGTATCATTAAATAAGCCATCCAATATCCAAATTATAACATCTTTTTACTTTCGCTCTATTTATTATTTTTTCTCAAATTAAAAAAAATAGTATACTAAATCAATTTGTTTTTAGATTTGATAAATTATGGAGTTCACCCATAAAAAATATATTTTAATCTCAAGATAGACTGGTCGAAAATGAATAAGTAAGCTATCTTTTATGAGCTTACTAGTACAGAAATAAAAACAGTACATATTTATTGGTGAGTAAAAAAGTTGCTTTTTGCTTTCTTTTAATAGATTATAAAAATAGAAGTTTTTGTACTTTATTTACTCTTTTAAAAATTCAGATAAATCTTTGGTTAACAATAAAATTAATACAGTTTTTTTCTTTGTGTTAATCTTTTAATTGCATTTATAGACTGGAGGAAAAATGTGATCGAGCTAGTAAATGTGTCGAAGCAGTATGAAAAGACCAAGTCGTTGCATAAGATTAGTTTTACGGTGAAACAAGGGGAAGTGATCGGGATTGTTGGGAAAAGTGGTTCTGGGAAATCGACCTTGTTACGTTTATTGAATTTGATGGAAACGCCTACTGAAGGTACGATCAAACTAAATGGTGTAGATGTTCAGTCATTATCAAAAAAAGAGCGCCGACAGCAACAACAGAAAATAGGTATGATTTTTCAACATCATAACCTACTTGAAAATTTACGTGTTTACGAAAATATTGCATTACCTTTAAAGTTACAAAGGAAGAAAGAGCCTAAAAAAATCAATGATCTACTCGATTTTGTTGGCATGAGTCATAAAGCAGAAAGCTATCCAGTCAAACTTTCTGGAGGTGAAAGACAACGGGTTTCTATTGCAAGAGCGTTAAGTAGGGATCCACATTTGTTACTTTGTGATGAAGCAACGAGTTCTTTAGACGAAGAAAATACAGAAAGTGTAGTTCGTTTATTACATAAAACACATGCCGAGTTTCAACCGACTATTTTTTTTGTTAGTCATGAACTGGAAACCGTCAAACGCTTATGTAAACGGATCTTAGTCATGGAAAATGGGCATCTGATCGGTGAATTGACGAATGACCCAAAACAGTACGAGGAAGAGGAACTAACCTATTTTGAAAAAATAAAAAGGAGTTTGACTGATGAACTTGCCCACAGCATTGATTGAATATTGGCCGTCTCTAATCAATAGTTTGAAAGAAACGGGCATCATGATGGCGATTTCCATGTTCGTTTGTGTGTTGGGAGGTTTGCCAGTAGGATTAGGTCTATATTTGACAAATCCTAAGGTTAGAGGGACCCATCCTTGGTTATACTGGTTGCTCAACTTCATCGTGACGGTCGTTCGCTCGTTTCCATATCTTTTATTAGTGATTGCGTTGATCCCAGTGACGCGATCGATTTTAGGAAAGGCCTTTGGACCTGTTCCTTCATCTATACCACTTAGTATTGTGGCAGTCGCAATTTTTGCTCGTTTAGTGGAGCAAGTGTTGTTAGATGTACCGGAAGAGATCTATGCCTTATCAAATTCATTAGGCGCTTCCCGATTTCAATACATCTGGCACTTCTTATTTGTTGAAGCGCGAAGCGGCTTAGTGTTGGCTTATACCACGACAACAGTTAGTATGATCTCTTATTCTACCGTCATGGGCGTCGTAGGTGGGGGCGGGATCGGTGATTTTGCTGTCCGTGTCGGCTATCAACGGTATGAGTATGGAGTCATGTATGTTGCTATTGTGATCATGATCGCTTTGGTCTTTATTTTACAAATGTTTGGAAACTTTGTCGCACAATCATTAGATAAACGAAAGTAGGAGAAAAGTTATGAAAAAGTTTTATTTATTTGCATTTGCTTTAGTTGGTGTTCTAGGCTTAGCAGCCTGTGGTGGAAGTAATGAAACCGCAGAAAGTAAAAAAGAAATCACTGTAGCGGTTCAATTGGAATCCTCAAAAGATATTCTAGAAATTGCTAAAAAAGAAGTAGAAAAATCAGGCTACACGATCAATATCATGGAAGTCAGTGATAATGTTGCTTATAATGATGCCGTCCAACATAAGGAAGCAGATGCAAACTTTGCGCAACACGAACCCTTTATGGAACGATTCAATCAAGAAAAAGACGCTGATTTAGTAGCTGTCCAACCAATCTATTATTTTGCTGGCGGATTTTATTCAAAAGAATATGATGATGTCAATGATTTACCAGAAAACGCTAAAGTGGGCATTCCTAGTGATCCAACAAATGAAGGTCGTGCGTTAGCGATTTTGAATGAGAATGGGGTCATTCAATTGAAAGACGGAATCGGTTTTGATGGTACAGTCGCAGATATTGTAGAGAATCCTAAAAATCTTACCTTTGAAAGTATTGATCTTTTGAATCTAGTAAAAGCTTATGATGAAAGTGACATTGCGATGGTCTTTTGTTATCCAGCATATTTGGAACCAGCAAACTTGACGACAGAAGATGCCTTGTTACTCGAAGACGAAGCAGCAAGCAAACATTATGCGTTGCAATTAGTTACTCGAGAGGAAGAAAAAGATAGCGAGAAAATCAAGGTGTTGAAAGAAGCGATGACTACACCAGAAGTCGCTGACTACATCAAAAATAATTCAAAAGGCTCAAATATCCCAGCATTTTAAACAACGTACTAACCATAACAAATAATATTATGAGTGACACCTTCATGCGTTATGTTCTGATAGATGACCTTCTTGAATGATCTCTAAAATAAAATTCAAAAAAATACAGCTTTGTGCTGTATTTTTTTATTTTATCCAAGAAAAAGAATAATTGAAATCATTCGATAAATCTATTGGGCTATTGATTTTTTTGCAATTATTATCCATTACATATTTTTGTTCAGTGTTATGTTTCCATAAAAATATTTTTCCGGAAAAAAGTGTTTTCTTGTTGAGATATTTATCAGTTATTCTTTTTAGAGAGCGAGATAGATTATGTTTTATGGTTCACTGTATAACGAATTATCCGCTAAAAAAATAAATAAGGAGCTTGAGATGAAAAAAAACAACTTGAAAAAAATTGCAGCAACAAGCATGTTACTTCTTACGTTAGGAGGACCGGTCGTGACATCTGCGACAAGCCAATCAACAGGCGATTCGGCGAATGTCAGTAATCAGGTAGAAGAACAGTTAACAATCAAAAACGGTGACTTCAATGATGGTTTGAACCATTGGATCGTGTCTAGTCCAGGTACACAGAATCCAACAATCGAAGAGTTAAGCGGAAATAAATATGCAGTTGCTACTTATGGAGAAAACATTCATCAATATTTGGCACTGAAACCAAACACGACCTATACATTCGGCTATGATGTAGCAGGTAGCGCTGATTTTCCAGCAAAAGTTGAATTTGGTACGATGAATCATGATGAAGGTTTTATTTCGTTAGAAGAAACATCACACAACAATGAAAACTGGACACGTAGAGAATTTACATTTACTACCCCTGATACAGAGAATACATACATCATTCGTTTTTCTTCGACAGGAAATGGTTGGGCGAAATTTGACAATATTCAAGTAGAACCAGAAAAAACAGAAACGAGTTTATTGACTGTAGGAACACAAGATCGTGAAGCTTATGCGTATTTAAATTTAGATGCAGAACGTTTTAACAGTTCAGAACGATTGATGGTCTATGTTGATGGTCGTTATCATTTTGAAACCTATAAAGGTAAAACTTACTATTCATTTACAAGCAAAACCGATGAAGGTACTCAAGTACGTCGTAGCATTTCCGGTGTCAAAGGACAAGTAATCGAAGTCTATACCGCACCAAATTCACCTGGTCACAGCTCAACAGGCAAGCGCTTGTTAGAATCGATCACATTAGAAGAAGATTTAGCAGTGGACACTTCTTTATTAGAACATGCGGTGAAGAATATTCAATTAACAGGAAACAGATTAGACGTTGATTTTGATCGTGCAAGTTTCGAAGGAAACAACCGAATGTTCATTCGTAAAAATGGTGCCTATGTCGCAGAAATCTATAAAGGTAAAGTTTATTATGGATCAGTTCGTGAAAGAGCAGAGGACAACGTAAAAGTTAGTAAAACAATTGATTATAAATCTGGCGATGTAATCTCAGTTGAATTAAGCAGTGGAACACCTGGTGGTTCATCGAATGTGTTGCAAGTATTAGCAACGTATGAAGTAGAATAAATCGATCAGAAGCTGAAACAATAGGAGGTATCCTCCAAACAATAGGCGGCAACTACAAAATCTTTGTAGTTGCCGCCTTATTTCTCGGGAAATGTGAACAATTGTAATGATATAGGTAGCTTATAAAAGCAAGTGTCCAATGGATTTACTGTCATTATTTTGTCGGAAAATCAATCAATGACGCAAACCAAAATAAAAGATAAGGGAGTCAATCGAAGACTAATGCGTAACTGGAAGTTTAAATTTTATTGAATTAAAATCTTGGCTATTTGGGTTAAGTAAATCAAGTAGTTTCATTTCAAAATAGTTAAGTGTACATGTAAATTTCTTCGATTAGTTAAACTAAAAAGTTATTAATAATATACGTTATAATAATACTGATAAATTAAATAGAGGTGTTCAATATGAAAAAAATAGTACCAATCAGTATTTTATTATTAATTCTTCTCACAGGATGTGGCTCAAAAAATAATGAAACCGTTCAATCCACCAATGGTCAAATAATTGAAAGTAGGAATAAAAAAGAATCTTCATCTAATACAAGTGAGAATCATTCACAACAATCAACTGTTCAAAAATCAGAAGAAACAACTTCTACTCTTTCAGAAAGCAAGACAATAGAGTCTACTGTCTCAGAGAGTGAAATAACTGAAAGCGAACAGTCAACAACGATTCCAGAGGATTCAGCAACATCCTCAACAGTACCCTCGGAATCCATAAATGATCCGTTAAGTGTTTACTCAGATGAACAAATTGAATATGCACGCGTCTGGTTAACTACTAATGGTACAGCTTATAAAAATGATTTAGGTAATGCAGGTTTTACATTAACTGTTAACCATTCTCCAGCGGGTACAAAAATTAATCCTTATGATGAGAATAGTATAGTTTATCCTCAAGAGACGGTAAGCTTAACGGGAAAATATGGGTATCAAGGGTTAGTTGTTTATTCTAGTAACCATGATGGTTCAATAATGTATTATCCTGTACCAAGTCACTTTCAACAGTCAGATGATCCAGTTATTATGAAGCAGGAAGAACAGAAAATACTCGATAATGCGCAGAGAATAAATATACCTACGGGAAATACAGAAGATATCCAGATGTTGATTAGTGCGATGAACATCTTTAACTAATTAAAAAATATCCTATACTAGCTTTACTGATATATTAAAAAATAATATATATAAATATAAACAAGTACCTTGTTAAAGAACAAGGTACTTGTTTATTGTTTGTTAGCTTAAGTGAGATTTTATTCATAATATCAATGCGTAACTGGAAGTTTAAATTTTATCGAACGAAAATCTTGGCTATTTGGGTTAAGTAAATCACGTAGATAATAGTATTCGATATTAATTGTTTGGACATTAGTGTTTTTCATATCTTCATCTAGCACAAAGTAGGCCTCGACAACACCTGTTGCGCCAACTTCTAATGGATCAGTTCCCGGTTGATTGCCTGGTTGGTTCTGCATTGTGGGATCGACATGGATGTTCTCTTCTGTAGTAATCTCAAAGTTTCTGTAGAACTTCGATCCATTATTAAAATCTTTTATTGAATGGTTTGTCATGCGAATATCAAGTCTAATGATAGTATCTATAGGGTAAGCCAAGTACTCTTGTTCTTGAATGATATCATTAGGTTGCGCACTAGCTTTAATAATTTCGATAGTAACTGCAGGTTCTCCATTTAAGTAGATTGTGGCCGGATCGTTTAGACCGTGAAGTGTTGTCGTATCGTTTGTCGATTTGCTCTCTGAATCTGAGTGATCAGAGGGTGTTGCGGATGGTTTATCTGCTGTAGTTACTGTACTAGCGATTACCGAAGAGTTTGTATTTGTGGTACTTGTTGATTTGCAGCTTGTTAACGTAAACAAAAAAAATAAACTAATCATTGCTAAAAAAAACTTGTTTTTCATATACTTGTTAACTCCTAAGTGATAGATATAGTTTGAATACATATTATTATAACATCAATAATTTAAAGTAAAGAATAAACTAGGATGCTCACATCTGGTAAATGAAGAGAAATAAATAAGTATTATCCTAGATTATCTATAAAAGAAATATCGACTAAAAAACTTTCTCCAAGTTTTAAGTCGATATTTCTTTATATTCAGTAACTATCTATGAGAGTTGTCCTAGTCTTTTCCACTATCGTTACTGTATGAGGTGAAAAAGCTGCTGGTAACAATCAAGAGATAGACTCATATATTGGTGAAATCGCACATTTTTTTCCGATAACCTGTCGGAGTCATTTGCGTTTCGCGTTTAAACAGGCTAGTGAAGTAATTAGGGTCTTCAAAACCGGCTTCCAAGGCAATATCAATGATTTTCAAATCTGTATGCAGTAACAGGTACTCGGCTTTTTTGATGCGCATTTGATTTAAATACGTGAAAAAAGTCATACGAAAATGTTTTTTAAAAAAACGACAGAAATGCTCTTTGCTATAGCCAATATGACGACTGATTGCTTCAAGAGTGATCGTGTTTTGGTAATTTTCTTCAAGGTATAGAATGATTCTTTTACAGCGATAGGTGTTGAGTTTATTTTTACTAGCAACTAATTTTGCAGGATTTACCTGAGTACTACAGCGCGAAAAATGTTTGATCAGTAAGAATAATTGTGCTTTGATCGTCAGTTCAAAGCGAGATTCTTTCAAGGCAAATGTATCAATGATCGTGATCACAAGTTGTTGGATCTCCGCAATACTTGAGCAATCATTTGTAAAATGGATCGCTACTTGTTCTGGTGAATGGAGCAATGGATCAAGGTAAGTTTGCTGGATATGATCGGAAACGCGACTTTCAATGAATGAAGCATCAAACACGATGGCAAAGAAAGCACAGGCATTCATTTGATGATTGAGTGCTTCATGTAATTGATTCGCAGGAATAAACATGACCTCTCCTTCGTGAACAACGTAAGATACTCCTTCTATTTTGACTTCCATGAGTCCTTGATAAACATAAAGAATCTCTAGTTCTCGATGCCAATGGGGGTGGATCATATTTTCTTGATGGGCGGGGTGATTCGTATAGTGAACGGCAATTGGAAATAAACTATCCCCATGTTCGGTCATTTCCTTTAGTGTCATATCAATATCTTGTTGACTGGGATTGGGGGTAAAAATATCGTTTGGTCTAAACATCACATTTCCTCCATTTTGATCAATATTACAAGGTATTTCGATTAAGATAGCGATTACATACCGTTGTAAATATCAATATAATCAATTTGTGAATAAGAGGAGGAATGGTGATGAAGAAACAACGAAGATTTTTGCTACTTGCTTTTGTTATGGTGTTAGGAATTACTGGTTGCGGTACGGCACAAAGCGGGTCTTCAGATGATGGTAGTGTAACATTAGAGATTTTCAATATCAAGACAGAAACAGCCGAGCAAATGGATGCTTTGGTAGAGGATTTTGAAAAAGACCATCCGCAGATCAAGATCAACTTGACGACGGTTGGCGGGGGAACCGATGCGACAGCAGCGTTGCAATCAAAGTTTTCCTCAGGGGATGAACCAGATATCTTTATGTTGGGTGGATTAGCAGATACGCAGATTTGGCAACATAAACTCTATGATCTTGGGGAAACGACGTTAGCTAAACAAGCAATTGAGGGAACATTAGAGGGGGCTACACTCGACGATACGGTCTATGGGGTGCCGATGAATATCGAGGGATATGGCTGGTTGATCAACCAGAAGATTTTTAAACAAGCTGGCATCGATAGTGGATCGATCAACTCATTTGAGGCATTTGAAGAAGCCGTTCAATTATTGGATAGTAAAAAAGATGAACTTGGGCTACAAGGCGTATTTGGTTTTAGCGGGGCAGAAACGTGGGTATCCAGTCAATATAGTTCAAATTTTCTTGCTCCGGAGTTTGATAACAGCTTAGAAATGACCTATGAGGCACCGGAATTAAGCATAGATTATGCCGAGCAAATGAAAAACTACACCGACTTGGTCATTAAGTACAATGCACAACCAATGGAGGCAATGGATTACAGTACATCTGTTGAAGAATTATTTGCCAGTGAAAAGGTGGCTATCATCCATCAAGGAAATTGGATCGTACCGACATTGGATAGCTTAGATGAGACGTTCACGAAAGAAAAACTAGGGATTCTTCCTATGCAGATCGAAGCATCGGGAGAAAGCAACATCGTGGCGGGGCCAGCTTGGTATTGGGGGGTCAATAAAGACAAAGACCAAGAAGTCATTGATGCGTCGATCGAATTTTTAACGTGGATGTATACGGATGATCAGGCGATGACAGCAATCATCGATGAGTTTCAATTCATTCCGGCGTATACCAACTTTTCGAGCGAAGCGATCAATGATCCGTTATCTAAGGAAATCTATACGTATTTAAGCGAAGGTAAAACCGTTCCATGGGTCCATAATTCCTATCCAGATGGGTTTGGACAAAATATATTTGGTGTCCAGATCCAAGCGTATGCAGCCGATCGAATCTCTTGGGAGGAATTTATTGATACCTTGCAAACCAATTGGGCACAAGAAAGGAAGTAAGCGGTGAACGGTTGGTTTTTATCTAGTGAGATACAAGGAGGGTTCTCATGTTAACAAATCGCACAAAAGCTTTTTGGTTATTACTTGCACCAGCGTTATTGGCGTTAGCGATCGTTTTGTTCATTCCATTACTGACAGGTAGTTATTATTCACTGACAAACTGGAATGGCAATACAGTAGGTGAATTCGTTGGATTTGAAAACTATCTTCGGGCATTTAATGATCAAGGATTTATCGACAGTTTACTGTTTACCGCAAAATTCTCATTTTTCAGTGTGATTTTGATCAACATCGTGGCTTTAGGTCTAGCGATGTTCGTGACACAAAAATTAGGTAGATGGACGACTTTTTTCCGTACGATCTTTTTCATGCCAAATTTGATTGGAGGGATCATCCTAGGATTTATTTGGCAGTTTATTTTCAATAAAGCATTTGAAAGTCTGGCGACTATGACGGGCATTGATTTTTTTGCCGGTTGGCTGAACACGCCGGAAACGGGGTTTTGGGGGCTCATTATTTTATTTGTTTGGCAAATGAGTGGCTATATGATGCTGATCTATATCTCATTTCTCAACAATATTCCAGAAGAGATTTTGGAAGCGGCAGATATGGATGGGGCGAATCCTTTGCAAGTCTTTTTCCGTATCAAATTACCCATGTTGATGCCAGCTTTCACCGTCACTTTGTTCTTGACGTTGTCCAACGCATTTAAAATCTATGATCAAAACTTAGCACTGACACAAGGTGGTCCGTTCAATTCCACGCAAATGGTGGCGATGAATATCTACAATGAAGCATTTGGGATGCGAAAGATGGGGTATGCACAGGCGAAAGCGGTGATTTTTCTTGTCATTATTGTGATCATCTCAGTGGTTCAAATCTCACTGACACGGAAAAAGGAGGTCAGCGCATGAAGCAATCAAAAGTGAAACATCCACGACAGGTTAAGAAGTCTCTACTGATTTTTAGTGGATTGGTGCTTGCAAGTCTGTGGTTTTATCCGTTTTTCTTAGTGGTGATCAATTCATTCAAAACCAAAGCAGAGATATTCCAGAACACACTCACTTTACCAACTGGGCTAACACTTGATAACTATATCGAGTCGTTCGAGCGATTAGATTTTTTCAAAAGTGCAGCTAATTCGTTACTGATAACGATCGGATCTTTAGTATTGATTGTGTTTGTTTCTTCCATGGCGGCCTATGCGTTATCGAGAAACACGAGTCGCTTAAGTTCATTTCTTTATTTTATTGTCGCAATTGGCTTATTGATTCCTTTTCAGGGAATCATGATTCCCTTGATTTCACTTTTTGGGCAAGTCAGTATGCTGAATCAACCAGGCTTGATGGTGATGTATCTAGGATTAGCAACAAGTATGTCGACCTTTTTATATTACGGTGCTTTACGAGGGATTCCGAAATCATTAGATGAAGCGGCATTGATCGATGGGGCAAATACCTTCCAAATCTATTGGCAAGTCATTTTTCCTTTGCTGAAGCCTACGACAGTGACAGTGATCGTGTTGAACGCCTTATGGTTTTGGAATGATTATCTGTTGCCTTCATTAAGCATCAACAAAGCAGGGATGTATACAATTCCTTTACAGATGTTTTATTTCTTCGGCGAATTCAATAAGCAGTGGCACTTGGCACTGGCTGCGCTAGTGATCGTCGTCTTACCGATTATTATTTTATTTGTTGTCTTGCAAAAACATGTCGTAAAAGGCATTTCAGATGGCGCAGTGAAGTAGGAGGAAAATAAATGAAGTTTACAAACGGCTATTGGTTGGCAAAAGAAGGGTTTCATCTTGAACACCCGAACCATGTCTATGAAGCTCAAGTGAAGGAGGATAAGTTAACTCTTTTCTTGCCTTATAAACCGATCCAGACAAGAGGGGATACCTTGAATCTAGGGATGACGACCTTGTCTTTTGAATCACCAAGAGAAGATATTATCAAAGTACAACTGGTGCATCATGACAAAGCACAAACCGGTCCTCATTTTCAACTCAACAAGCAATCATCTTCGGTCATGATCGATACAGAAAATGAAAAATTTTATACGTTCCAATCAGGACAATTAGTCGCACGAGTGCCGAAAAACGCCGCATTCCAAATTGATTTTCTCGCGGAAGGGAAATGTTTGACTTCTTCTTTGCCAAAAGCACAGGCGTTGGTCAAAAGTAGTGACGGCCTGTATTACATGCGAGAACAGTTATCATTAGATCCGTATGAATATGTCTATGGCTTAGGTGAACGTTTCACCCCATTCATCAAAAATGGGCAAATCATTGATTGTTGGAATCAAGATGGCGGTACTGGTAGTGAACAAGCGTATAAAAATATCCCATTTTATTTAACGAACCAAGGGTATGGTGTCTTTGTCAATCATCCTGAAAATGTCTCATTTGAAGTTGGTTCGGAGAATGTTTCACGCACACAATTCAGTGTAGTAGGTGAACGATTGGAATACTATATCATCTATGGACCCGATATGAAAACGATCTTAAGAAAATACACTGATTTAACGGGCAAACCCGCATTGCCACCTGCATGGTCGTTTGGTTTGTGGTTATCAACTTCCTTTACGACGGACTATCGTGAAGAAACAGTCATGGGATTTATTGAAGAAATGCAGACACGAGAGATTCCGTTTGATGTCTTTCATTTTGATTGTTTTTGGATGAAAGAATTCGAGTGGTGCGGTTTTGAATGGAATCGCGAGCTGTTTCCAGATCCGCAACAACTGATTGAAAAAATCCATCAGAAGGGCTTGAAGGTCTGCGTATGGATCAACCCGTATATCGGACAAAAAGCGGCGGCCTTTCAAGAGTGTAAAGAGAAAGGCTATTTCATCAAAGATAAACATGGCGAAGTTTGGCAGTGGGATCTTTGGCAAGCGGGTCAAGGAATCATTGACTTTACAAATCCAGAAGCGCGTCATTGGTACAAAGAAAGGCTGAAAGAACTCATAGAAATTGGCGTCGATTCCTTCAAGACGGATTTTGGTGAACGTATACCTACGGATGTGAATTACCACGATGGTTCTGACCCGCAAAAAATGCACAACTATTATGCGTATCTTTATAACGAAGTCGTCTTTGAATTATTAGCAGAATTACGCCCAGATGAAGCGGTCGTATTTGCTCGTTCTGCTTCGGTTGGTTCACAAAAATTCCCAGTTCATTGGGGTGGGGACAACTTATCGGAATACCCGTCCATGGCGGAATCACTGCGGGGTGGACTCTCATTTGTGTTATCCGGCTTTGGCTTCTGGAGCCATGACATTGGTGGATTTGAAGAGAATGCGACAGCGGATATTTATAAACGTTGGACACAATTCGGATTATTATCTACTCATAGTCGCTACCATGGTAATATTGAATACCGAGTACCGTGGAACTTTGGGGAAGAAGCGGTATTGGTCAGCCAACGATTTTCAAAATTAAAAAATCGCTTGATGCCTTATATCTATGAGCAAGCGGTAGAAACAGCGCAAACAGGTATCCCGATGATGCGTCCAGTGATGCTGGAATTTCCAGAAGACTATACGACGCATACGATCGATAAACAGTATATGTTCGGTGAACGGCTGTTGATTGCACCGATTTTCAATGGGCAGGGAAAGGTCACTTTTTATTTACCAGAGGGACGTTGGACGAATTATTTAGATAATCATGTATATGAAGGACAACAATGGTACACACAGACCTATGATTACTTCCACTTACCCCTCATGGTCCGTCCTAATTCATTGATCATCGAAGGTTCCGTGGATACGACCGCTGCATACGACTACACGAAAGACTTGACTGTGCACGTTTTTGAACTGACTGAAAAAGTGACGCAACAAGTGGTAGATCAACAGGGGCTTGCAGTTGGTACGATCACTGTCATACCCGAAGATGAGAGCTATCAAATCAAGACAGAAGGGTTATCAAACGTCCAAGTGGTGTTTAGAAATCGAAAAGTTCAAGGAGCAAACGATCATCCGCTGGGGTGTTCCATTCTCGTTGACCACTAGAAGAACCATTTGATTTCAGACAACAAAAAAGACGAAACGACACCTTCACATCAACCAATGGGAGTAGGTAGGATGTGCGTGCTGTTTCGTCTGTTTTGTTTAGCCATCAATGGTGGTTCCGAATGAATGGGAAATCGAAAGCGAGAAGTTACTCTCCCATCACCATGACGTGACAGGTTCGGTTTCGTACACGGTTTTGGTCAAAGTCTACGAAGTAAATATAGCCAACAGAGCCAATCTCTAATTTTCCTTCGCTCAAAATAAAACTTTCGCTTGCACCGAAAAAGGAAGAGCGGATGTGAGCATCGCCATTTAAAATCGTTGCAGGATCGGTTGGATAGTTAGGATCATCCAGACCCATCAGGAATTCTAAATGCTTCGGTCCTGGATAACGATAATTCGTGTTCTCAGATAGCTCTCTCGGAATGATTTTATCTAAAATACGATTTAGGTCTACTTGTAGAAATTCATCGCCATTAAAATCGGTATCGTGCATATACTCTTCAAAAATCACTGAGCAAGTCGTATGAGGAGATTGAACGAGACAAATACCATTCGTGATTTGACTTTTCTCAACGATTGCTTTGACCTGTTCAGTAATATTATGATAAGACACACGATTACCATTTGAAGTCAAAGTTAATTGATCTTTTGCGAATTTCATCTATTTAAGCTCCTTTTTTAGTTCTGCTACTTTCTGGATCATATTCGTCAATGTTTGAGCAGGGTCGTCAGCCGCCACTATACCGCTTGTTCCCCCAGTACCATCTGCACCGGATAATAACGCTTTTTCTACATCTTCAACAGTAGAAATCCCCGCTGCTTGTAAGAGCTGGATGTCTGGATTGATTGCGCGAACCGCATCATTGGTTGCTTTCATGTAAGAAATATCACTGGATTGACCAGTGCCAATCAACTCCGTCGGTTCACAGACCATCACATCAGGATGAAGTGTTGCCACTGCTTGTGCTTCTTCAATGGAATCTGCACAAACGATCGTAAGGATGCCTAATTCATCTGCACGTTTTACTGCTTTTGTAAGTTCATTGACAGTCATTGGATGTTCCGCATGATTTAAAAACGTAGCAGTAACCCCAGCTTCAGCAACTGCTTCAGGAAGAATATATCCCATGCCACGACCGACTTGGAGGCCATCCAAATGTTGGACAGTAATAAATAAATTAGAAGTTTCGTTTTTGATTCGGGCAGCATCGACATGCTGGACAGTGAATAAAATGTCAATATCGTGTGTAGCAGATAGTTCATCTGCTACCTTGGCTAAGGCAAGTGCTTGGTCGCCATATAAATAAGCTTTCGGATTAACAACAAAGAATGGGGTACGTAAGGTTCTTTTTTGCATAATTACACTCCTTTATTCATGAGAAGCTGTGTGGAAGACATTAAAATATTGCTCTAGAGTTTTAGCGATTGCTTCGTTTGCATCATGGATCAAGTCAAAGTAATTTTCTGGTTGCTCTTCACGGATCTTATCCATTGCTGCTGTGATAAAGTCGGTAAAGATATTGATTTTACGAATCCCGTTCAGCGCACATTTCTCAAGATTTTCATCCCCAGAAGAAGAACCACCGTGTAACACTAAAGGAATAGCTAATGCCTCATACAGCTGTTGTAGAACATCGAAATTGATTTTAGGTGTACCTGTATAGTGACCGTGGGCGGTACCGATAGATACTGCCAATGAGTCTACGCCAGTTGCTTCTGCAAATTTCACAGCTTCACTAAATTCTGTATAGATGGAGTCACTTTCCTCTGATTCCAAGCTATCTCCAGCGCCGACGTGACCGATTTCTGCCTCAACAACCACACCGAAAGGATGAGCATAATCAGCGATCGCTTTTGATCGGCGAACGTTCTCTTCGAATGAATCTTCTGATGCGTCGATCATGACCGAAGTAAATCCTAGATCGATTGCTTGCTTGATGATTGCTTCGTCTTGACCATGATCTAAATGTAAGGCGACAGGTGAAGTACTTTTTTCTGCTAAGAATTTACCAATCAAAGCGGCTTCTTCTAACGACATCATATTCATATGAGACTGGGCAAACGCCAAGATCAATGGTTTCTTTAATCGTTCAGCTGTTTTTACGTACGTTCTTGCGCTATCTAAATCGAAGAAATTGGCAGCAGGGATCGCGTAATTGTTTTTATCTGCCTGTTCAAATAATTCTTTTGTGGTAACCAGCATGTGGATTCTCCTTTATTCGTTGATTTTCTTCTCGATTTCAGCATACATCGCTTCGGTACCGATACCTGTCAACAAAGGCAGACCCATAATGACACGATCTTTGATTGAATCTGGCACGACTGTCGTACTGACAACAATGTCATATTCATCGATTTTATTCATTTCGTCGGCTACTTTTGATTGATACAACTTTACTTGCTCCGTTAGCCCATTTTCTTTTAACCATTCTTTTACTTTGTTCGTTACAACGGTAGAAGTTGCAACACCTGTACCACACATAATCAATAATTTTTTCATTCTAGTTTCCTCCTATTCAGCTGTTTTAGCTGCTTGTTTTTTTGGTAAAATTTTGTTGACGTAGATCAATCCGAAAAGAACAACTGCACCGATGATCGCTAAACCACCCCAGCTTAAAACTTTTGTTAGTCCGACATACATCCAAGTGGTCCAAAGACCGCCTTCTGCCATCGCAGTAATCGTTGAGTTTCCTTGTAAATCAAAGTTTGCCGAACGAGCAGCTGTTGTGACTAGTGGGGCAACCCAAGATGTGATGTAAAGAATACTTACCATATAGAGTGTTCCAGCGATTACTGTTCGAATAATGTTTCCTGCAAAGACTGCAGCCATCAAACAGATCAAGAATGGAATCGTTGCTAAGTCACCAAAAGGCAAAGTTGTATTGCCGGGTAGGATAACCGCTAATAAGATCGTAATCGGCACGAGTAATAAGGAAGAAGAAAGAACAGCTGGATGACCTACAGATAACGCAGCATCCATTCCGATATAAAGTTCTCTTCCTGGGAAACGTTTTTTGACAAATTCATTGGCAGCTTCTGATATTGGAGTAAGCCCTTCCATTAATAAAGCAACCATTTTAGGCATGATCACCATAACTGCTCCTGTTTGAACCGCCAATTGACCAGTACCTGCAACATCATAGCCAGCTAAAATCCCCATCACCAAACCAATCAGAAAGCCCATTACAGTTGAATCACCAAAAACACCGAATTTCTTTTGAATCGTTTCTGGGTCAGCTTTCCAATCTTTCAATCCTGGGATACGGTCAAAAATCCAGTTCATTGGTAATGCAAAGACAAATCCTGGAGCTGCTGTTCCATGAGGGAACGTAATATTCGGGAATCCATAAAATTTGTTGATAATCGGACCTAAAATATCGCCCATCAAAAGGATCATCATCAAATAAATCACCGTTGCAACGATTCCCATAGCGAAATCACCGGTCAAAGCAAAAATAAGTGAAGAAATAAATGCAGCATGCCAGATATTCCAGATATCAACATTCAATACTTTCGTCAAGCCGAGTAAAATCAGTACGATATTCAATACCACACCGATTGGAATAGCGAGACTCCCCAAAATCGTTCCATAAGAAATTGCTGCGGCTGCTGGCCAACCGACATCGATCGTGGTCAAGTTTAACCCTAAACGCTCAACCATGTGCTGTGCCGCTGGTCCCAAGCTGTTTCCTAGTAAGTCAATTACTAGATTCAATCCGACAAAACCAACACCAACTGTCAACGCCGAAGTAAATGCTTTTCCTGGTTTTGTTCCTAAAATGATTCCGAAAATAAAGATAAGGATAGGAAGGACAACAATCGAACCTAAATCAACAAACCACTGTAATGCGTCTAACATAAATGTTCCTCCTTAATGTAAGCCATATTTTTTGATAATCGCTAGATATTCTGTTTCTGTAGTGAGTGTTAAGAGTTCCTCTAAAACGCCAGGTTTCTGGAACATCTCAATCAATTGTTGCAACATTTCCAACTGTTCATGAGGTTCTTTCAACGCAAGCATAAACAACAATGAAACATCTATCTCTTTATCATTGGTGCCCATTTCAATAAATGGTAATGGTTTTTTGAGTGACATGAACGCCACTTGTGATTCATTGACATACTGGCTATCTGTATGTGGAATCGCAACGCCTATACCGTTGATGGCTAAACCTGTCGGAAATACTTCCTCACGTCGAATAATATTTTGATAGAAATCATCCGTGACACATTGTTTCTTTCGTAGTTCTTCTGATAGCTTTTGCAACGCTTCTTCTTTCGTTGCGAATGATTGATTCAATAGTGCAAGTTGATGATCAAAAAACAAGCTCATTCCCTCCTCTTAAAAGTCTGTGATAAAGTTCATCTGGTGTTTGACTCGCTACAATCCACTGGATTTCTTCTGATGAATTGAACAAGTCATAAATTGAAGCGATCAATTCTTTTGCTTCGGTCATATTTTCTTCAGCGATTGCTAATAAAACAATCAATTGGATCTTTGTGTCTCCCCAAGCAATCGGTGAAGCAAGTGTGACAAATGCCAATTTTGTTTCTTTCACTGTATGTGGATCAGCATGAGGGATGGCCACCCCGGTTTTTAGTCCTGTACTACCTAATTCTTCTCGATCAAATAAAGAGCGTTTAAAACCGTGGCTAACTAAGTCTTTTTCCAAGTAATCATTGGCTAAAAAAGACAAGATCGCTTCTTTTGTTGAAAAGGGCTTTTGTATATAAATGAAATCTGGGTCAAGATATTTTTTTAGTAAAGTGGGCGATTGATATTTTTTTGAATGGAATTTTTTTTCATTTTCATTCAAATTAGAAATTCTTGCTGAAATGTTTGTGATTTCCTCGGTAGTTGGTAAAGCAGACACGTACATAACAGGCGGTTCTACTTCTTCTAAAGGGATTGTTGAAATGATTAGATCAACCATTTCCAAAGAAGTATGAGAGAGTTTGTTTGATTGAATGATTTCTAAAACCGTATTCGCCGAAATGGTCTGCTTGATCCGATTGAAAATCAATTCTGAAGTGGCAAGGCCAGAGCGACAAACGATGAGGATATGATTTGTCATCTTTCGCTTTTCAAAAGCCAGTTGGAAATGAATCGTGAGAAAAGAGACTTCATCCTCTGTTAAAGAACAGCGGAATTCTTTCTCTAACTCGCTAATCGCATACTTGGTCAATGTGAACATCGTCGAATATTGTGTTTTGATACTTTTAAGCAAAGGGTTCTTGATCAACATACCAGTTTTCAGACGATGGATCATGGGTACGATATGTGAGAGCAAAGCTTGTAACAACAGTTCATCTTGTGTCAGATCAATTTTCAATAAAGTCGACATTTTATCAATGATTTGTTTTGTGGAAACAGTGATGACTGAATCAGGCTTATCCGTACTTTGGACATAAGGTTCGATCCCATGAGCAAGTAAGAGCGAACAGATATATTGGATATCTGACTCCTGTAATGAAATAGACAAGGATTCATTAACCATTTCGGCAAATGAACGGGCAATCATATACAGTTTCATTCGTTTCAATTCATCAAAGACTAGCTGTTCTTGCTTTTCGATGTGATGATCTAAAAGAAGCCTAGATAAAAAAATCTGTAAGGATAAAGATAATGATTCTACAAAATAGTTATTAATTTGCCGTCCAATTTGCTGGATCATCCCATAAATAAACTGTTCTGTCAGGTCAATAATTCGCTCATCAAACAGCGAAGGAATAGAAGTATGTTGACTTCCTTCAGTTTCCATATATGGTTCTAAGAATGATTTGAAAACATTTTGTTGAACAGACTCATCTGCGATCAATTGCAATCCATGTGACGTTACTTTTCCTGTGATCTGTTTGGATTGGCAAAATCTTACGATGTCATCTACATCATTTTTGATTGACTGCTGGCTCACAAAAAAGTATTCAGCAAACTCATGATAACGCATGGCTTTTTCTGAAAAAAAATAGTTCCCGAATATAAACAAGCGTCGGTATTCTGGGGAGTATTCATCAAGAATGAGTTGCTCATATACCAACAAAGAACGTGCATTTTGTTTCGCTGATTCAGTACCTTCTAAGCGAATACCCTTGCGAGGTAGCTTAGTGATCACGGTACCAGTTTCTTTTATTTTTTCTTCCAAACTTGTTAAGTCGTTGTAAACTGTCTTAGGAGAGACATACAACTGTTTTTGGAAAAATGCTGCTGGTTGATACTTTTCTTGGTCTAAAAGTAGACGTAGCAACAACTTTTCCCTTTTGCTTAAACTCATCGAACCCACCTCCGGAAGCGCTTCCTTAATTCTATCTTAATGAAATTTTGTTATGTAGTAAATGATAATTAATTACCACATTAATGTGGTAGTCCTTGGTATAACAATGTTTTTTCGGTTTCAACAGACAGTTTATGAGTGAAACAAGGTAATGATAAAAGGGTACTAATTAAAGTTTAATGTTTAGCAGAATGTTTAAAAGGGAGGAGTGAGTAAAAGAGAAGGTATTGTTTCAATATTGATTTTTAGTTGTCATTGTTTGGCTTAAATAAATGCTAATAGAATTCAAGTGTATGAAAAACAAAGGCTTTAGAATGAAAAAGAGAATCGGCAAAGTGAGAAAATTAGTACTAATTTTTACTAAGAGAATTTGGACAAATCGATGTACTTATTCAAGTGGATTTTATTTTGAGCGTTCTGATGTCATACCTAAAGCTATGCGAGCGGAGCTAGAAAACATAAAGAGGAGATAGCTATTATTTTAGAGAGTGATTATCCGTACAGAAGTAGTGGTCTTTTTATGAATGATAAAGAAATCAGCGGGGAGTTGCTAAAAGAGACAGTTATCAGTGTCAAAGTTTGGGAAGAATCAATGTAATAGTTGGAATCAAAGAGATATTTAATAGAATTGGTACTTAAAGTAGCATAAAAAATAGTCTAGATGACCTATTTAGAATTGAAGTGAGCATTCAAAATAAGCCATCAAAGCTAAAAAGTATTTTTGGCTTTGATGGCTTATTATTGAAAAAATTACTTTTGGTAAATTTCATGAGGTAAAAAATTGCTAGAAAGTTTAACTGTTCCTATTTTCGATTAGGTGAAAAATGGATGATATTCGAATGATAATAGTCTGTTCGAACCGTATCATTGAATTTTGTTAAAAAGTCTTCATCAACACTGAGTAGGTTAGCTAGAAAAGAAAGCTCAATATTGTATTTATCCAAAAAATCAGTTAATAAAAGAAGTTGATTTTCAAAAACAAAATGAAGAAGTGCGCGTATTTTACCAGGTTGAACAATTGGAATGTCTTCATCTAGAGGTTCTTTATCGCGCATATTGTATTTATTGAGTGAAGCATAAAAATATCTGTTTTCCTCGAAACTAAGTAAGCCCAACTTATACGCACGGTACTCTAAAGCAATGATTGAAACCATATATTTCATTTTCAATTCCACATAAGAGTATGGGTTCGATTTCTTCTTGATTTGCTTAAAATCGTTGATAAGTTCTTGTTCCGGAAGTAAGAAATAAGAGGCGAAGTCATTTGCTTCTTTTTCAATGACCTTATGTTCCTCTTTAGAAAGACTATCCATATCAATCAATCGATGCATTAAAAGGTGTCCTAGTTCATGTGCCAAATCAAAATTTCTTCTGACAGAGGATTTTTTTCGATTTCCTAAAATGATAAAGGGGCGGTTTTCTTTCGTCCAAACACTATAGGCATCAATCTCTGCGCCCATATTTTTTTCAAGTATCGAAATTCCAGACATTTCTAATTTATACAATAATTCTTTATTGTTCTTTATATTTAATTCAATTCTAGCTTTTTCTGCTAGATGTTGAATGATCATTTTTTTATCAGTAGTTTTAGAAGCGTTATAATAATCCTTTTCAGATGCTTGTCTTAAGTGATAGATTGTTTTTGGCGGTTCTTCCACATTCGCTTCAAATACTAAAATAAAATGGCTAACAAAATCTAAATACGTTGTTTCCATCTTTGCTTTTTTTCTAGCTTCACGATCTTCTGCTCTATAGGCAATCTGTTCGATTGTGGCTATGTTTTTGATAAAAGCTTCAGTATAAAAGAATTGCGGTTTCACAAAAAAAATTTGTTTAAATTTATTTACGATCTCAAATTTAGGAACCGTATATCCATTTTCATACTGCCATATCGCTTGCTCGCTGACATTGACCAAATCAGCGAGCTCTTTTCTGGAGAGACCTTTTAACTCTCGAACAGCTTGTAATTTCTCTCCGAAAAACATGGTTAACACATCCTAACTTTTTAATTTCATTAATTCTCTTTTTCCTCTATCTCTACAGCGACAGAGAGCCCAAAAGCATTTGGTTCTCCGGAAAAGATTGTTTGATCGGTCGTTTTTTCTTCTTTGATGATCGCTACATCTTCATATGTAATCTCATAAGGGCTAGTAGCCATATAAGTGGATAAATCTTTTATCAAAACTAAACTCATTGTCTCACTATTGGGCATCATTAAGTGGATAGAGTCAATTATTTTGGTGTCGTCATTGATTTCGTATGTAACTATGTAAAAACGAGAACAAGCATGTTCAACCGCTAAAGAGCGACCTTCTTGGATCGCTTTTATTTCTTCGGGATAATTTAATTCTAATTCGATTTGCTCGGTTTTTTCTAAAAGCGTCAATCCTGTTTCTTTGAATGCGGGAAGATTAAGATCGGCTAAGTCTGTTAGGTAGTTTTTTTCTTTTTTTATCACGCCATCAAATGTTTGGCGGATTCGCCGAGAGTTCTTGACGATCAACATAAAAGTATCGGCTTCTTCATTTAGGGTGAACTGTAAATATTCCCAGGTATAGCCAGCTTTTTCAACTGTAAAATCAATGCCAACACTTTGTCCGATTTTTGCTACTTGATCATCAATATGATTCCCTTTCGTCCAAGCGTATGCACCGCTAACCAACATTTCCTTCTTCTTTGCTTTACGTTCATCAAGATAGTGTAATTATCCTTTCAAAGTGCCATCGACGATTGCTTGATAAATGCCTTCATTTAACTGGAATACGTTCATAAAACCTCCCATTTTTCAATTGATATGAGTATTATACAATAATTTAAAAAGTAAAAACATTGATTTTTCTTTTTTTTTAAAGTGAATGGGAAATATGATGAACAATTCTTTTTTGAGGTTATTTCTCGAATTTGAGAACTTTTGTCAAAACCTCATGTACGATTATGACTTCAAAAAGGTATATTCTGACTAATATCGAAAACCATCGACAGAAAATGGTATAAGTGATGTATATCCACTTGTAAGAAAGTTAAATAGTTAGCCTATGCAAAACATCTATTTTGGAGTTGATGCGAACATGAAAATCATATTAAGTAATATATTAAGAAACGTGTTACTTGCTTCATATGTGAGTTTAATTGCTGTTGGAATTGCAAAAATATTTTCAAAACAAGAATTTGTTATATTGTACCCAAGTACTATTGGATTGATTTTAGGACTAGCTACATTAGGTGAACGAAGTATTGAACAAAAACTTGGCAAGCTCAAAGTGTTTTTACTGATGTTTCTTCTGTCATATACATTTGAAAAGACATTGGAATACCTGGATAGTATAAAAATCAGTATACCGCTTCATGAGTATCTATGGATAATGTTCGCAGCCTCTTTAGGGATGTGTTTTTATTATCTAAGGAATTACTTTATAAAGCAGAGCAAAAATTTTACCTAATTTTTAGAGCGAACTAGTCAAAGATGTTAAAAAAAAGAGCTGTTTCTGGAATAGTATATATTCGGTTTTGATGGCATAAAATGATTATTGCTCCAGAGGCACCTTTATTAGATCATCAACAATAGAGCTGGAGTAACGAGTACCGCCGCGATCACTGTTAGAGAGAAAGAAAAAAATGGAACTACAAGCAAGGATAATAAAGTTGCACATTCTCAAAATACAAACAATAAAACAAGCAACAAAAATAATAATAAAAACTTACTCCACACTGGAGAGCAAACAAACCACATATGACAACTGGTTGGAGTAGTAACATTTCTTGTTTCATTAATCTATTTAACAAGAAGAAAGAAAGTCCAATAAGATGATCTAAGTAGATAGAATATTCAATCAGCTGCTAATAGACTAAAGTTGATTTCTATTTTTTGATCAAAAAATACCAGCATGAAAATGAATTTTGTTAGAAAAAATCAAAATTTGTTGAGCTGATTAAGTGGTTCTGATATGTATAGATTCACCTTTTATGTAAAAATTAGGTAGTTGAAGTGATTGAGATGCTTAGTGAGAAAATTTAAATATGATTGAAGACTGAGAGCTTAGATACCTCTCAGTCTTTTTGTTATTCGATCCAACTTTTATTCAGCTGATTTGACAAGGTATCCATTGTTTAAGAAAAATTTTTTGAAAGGGAACTTTTTGCATGTTTTTTTGCTCTAATAGAGTAGATAAAGGTGGTGAATTTCTATTGTCAAGTGAAAAATGGCTAGTTAAAAGAGCTCAAAAAGGGGATGGGGAAGCCTTTGTAAAGTTAATAGAGCAGTATGAAAATGTTCTTTATGGGATAGCCAAAAGATATTTAGGTATAGAAGATGCAGCCGATGTTTTACAAGATACTATTTTAATTGCTTTTGAAGAAATTGGGAATTTGAAACAGCCTCAATATTTTCATACGTGGATAACAAAAATATTAATTAATCAGAGTTATAACCTGATTAAGAAAAATAATAAATTTTCCTATAACTATTCTGACAATCATCAAAAATTATTAGTAGAAGATTGTGAAGAAGGATTGGAACTTGAAAACCTTATTTCAAAGCTAGATCCGGTGTATAGAGTACCGATTTTACTTTATTATTACAGCGGTTTTTCATACAAAGAGATTAGTATTATTATTGGAGAACCATTAGGGACTGTGAAATCAAGAATTTTTAGAGGTAAAGCCTGGTTGAAAAAAGAATACACGAAAGGTGATTAAAAATATGAATGAAGATTTTGAAAAAGAATTAGCTAATCTAAAAAATAATGAAGAAAAAATACCTAGGGAAGTAAAAGAAAAAATAGATGTCGCGTACCAAAAAATCAAAACAAGTAGAAATAAGAAAAGAAGACTTGGAACAATACTAATAGCTAGTATAGCTGCGTTGGTTTTGATAGTTGTTTGCATCTCCCCAATAACACAAGCTGTTGGAAATTATTTGAAATTTGGGCAATTTACATCAAAAAAGTTAGTGGAAGAAGAATTTGTTCATCAACTAAATAGTGTTGTTAAAGACAACGAAATTGAAATCAAATTAGAAAAAGCTTACATAGACCAGAAACAATTAGGACTATATTTCATTATCAATCTTCCTGAAAAATCCAAGCTTGTGTCCTCAAGAATAGATTACTATAACCTAGGATTTTCGATCAAAGAAGATGGTAAAGTACTGTTTACAAACAACTCTACAGAAGATTCTCAAGTTGACTCGTATACATTTAATCAATATTTCGATGATTCCACAAATACTTTAGAAATTTCTTATCTAATAAATAGTTTCGAAAATGATTTTGATACTATGGAGGAACTGTCAGTTGAAATTAACAAAATAAGTGGAGTAAATCAAGGTGAAAAAGGAGCTGGGAAAGGATTTTCTAAGGTTGAAATATTAACTACGGAAGGTAATTGGCCTTTACCTGTAAATGTACAAGAAATGAAAAATTTTCAACCAATTGGTTTTACAGGTAATGTAATAGAAACTGGCAATAAAGCCTTTGGCAAAGCTTATCCTACAATGTTTGTTGTAGAAGCTGATCAGTTGAATGGTGCAAAAAATAGTATGGACATAAAACTCACCTATGAAAGTGAAGGTAAACTGAAAGAATCTAACTTATTGGAAAGTCGTTTATCTAATGAGGGTAAAGTACTTTGGTATTTTGATTTTATTGGATACGATGAGCAAGGTGTATTAAATGTCCAAATTGATGGTAAAGATGTCATTGTATTAAAAAAATAGGTGAATGAATTAGCCTTACTTTTTTACAAAGCTATATTTTTCAATAAAAACAGTGTTTTAAAAAGATAGATTATTGGTCTCATTTTTCAATGGACTTCAATTTGTGTGTTGAGTAGAACCTTTCCCATAAAATAAAGCAAGACAACAGCTATAAAGACATATCTTTATGGTATAAACTTCTTGTTCAGAAATTTAGCTATGACACAACTATAAATAGTACATCAAAGAAACAAAGTTATTAAATGTACCTCTTTTTGTATTCCTTTAGTTACAAAACAAAAAAACCGTGGATCCCTTCATTAACAAAGGATTCACGGTTATTTTGATTATTCTATTCCCACTCCACAGTTGCTGGTGGTTTAGAGGTAATATCGTACACGATACGGTTCACGTGTGCGACTTCATTGACGATACGTACAGAGATTTTTTGTAGCACATCCCATGGGATACGTGCAAAGTCAGCTGTCATACCATCGATCGATGTGACCGCACGGATACCGACTGTGTAGTCATACGTACGACCGTCGCCCATGACACCAACAGAACGGATACCAGGTAAAACAGTGAAGTATTGCCAGATGTCGCGGTCAAGACCGGCAGCGGCGATTTCTTCGCGTAAGATCATATCTGATTCACGGACGATCTCCAATTTTTCTTCAGTGATTTCACCTAAGACACGGATACCAAGACCTGGTCCAGGGAATGGTTGGCGCCAAACGATTGAGTCAGGCATACCAAGCTGTGTCCCTAGTTCGCGGACTTCGTCTTTGAATAGTGTATTCAATGGTTCGATCAATTCAAATTGCATGTCCTCAGGCAAGCCACCTACGTTGTGGTGTGATTTGATCGTTTGGGCAGTTTCTGTTCCACTTTCGATTACGTCGGTGTAAAGTGTTCCTTGTGCTAAGAAAGACACGCCTTCTTCGCCGGCAAGTTTTGTTGCTTCGTCGTCAAACAAGTAGACGAACTCGTTACCGATGATTTTACGTTTTTGTTCAGGATCAGAGACACCTGCAAGTTTATTTAAGAAACGTTCTCTTGCATCTACTTTGATGATGTTCAAGCCGAATTTTCCGCCTAAGCTTTCCATGACTTGATCCGCTTCGCCTTTACGCAATAGACCATGGTCAACGAAAATCGATGTTAATTGATCACCGATCGCTTTTTGTAAAAGGACACCAACGACGCTTGAATCTACTCCGCCAGATAAACCAAGTAAGACTTTTTTATCGCCAACTTGTTCACGGATTTTTTCGATCTGCATGTCGATGAAATTGTTCATTGTCCAATTGCCTTCACAGTGACAGATGTCAAAAGCAAAATGACGTAATAATTCGATTCCGTATTCTGAATGACGGACTTCTGCGTGGAATTGAATACCGTAGAAGTTACGTTCTTTGTCTTGGATCGATGCAATTGGGCAATCGCTACTTGTAGCAACAGTTTCAAAACCTTCTGGTACTTTGGTTACTAGATCCCCATGGCTCATCCAAACGGTTTGTTGTTTTGGTGTTTGGCTGAATAGTGCCGCATCATCGGCTGTTACTTCAAGCAATGCTTTGCCGTATTCACGGTTTTTCGCAGGCTCAACAGAACCGCCAAGTTTGTACGTGATCAATTGCATACCATAACAAATACCCAACACTGGAATGCCTAAATTGAAGATTTCAGGATCAATGCCAAAAGCATTCTCATCATAGACACTGTTTGGTCCTCCAGAAAGGATGATCCCTTTCGGATTCATGGCTTTCACTTCTTCAGCTGTAATACGGTGGCTCAATAATTCAGAAAAAACACCTAAATCACGGATGCGTCGTGTAATCAATTGATTATATTGACTACCGTAATCTAGTACGATGATTTTTTCAACGTTTGTCATATCGGCAACGTTCGTCACATTTATTACCCCTATCCCTTTAAAATTTATCTCAAAATAGTTGAACTATTTTAAAATGCTAATATTTTCGCATGAAAATCGAATCGATAATATGATTTTCAGTTTTATGGAGAATTATATCGGCTCTTCCACGAGTAGGCAAGATATATTCGTTTAAATTCTTCAAATTCACATTTTTCCATACATCTCTTGCCATTTTAAACGCATCTTCACGATTACCAATGGCAAATTGGTAGTAATAGTTTTGTGGATGTTGAAAAGCTGTATCAAGTAACGCGCCAAAGCGATCCAAATACCATTTTTCGATCAATTCAGAATCTGCATCAACGTAGACAGAGAAATCAAAAAAGTCACTGACGTAAATTTGTTGATTAGCTGGTAGTTGAAGCGTGTTGATTCCTTCGACGATCAAAATGTCCGGTTGTTGGATCAGTTCATATTCATCGGGAATAATATCATAGACATCGTGAGAGTAGACTGGAACTTTGGTTGTTTCTTGACCGGATTTCACTTGATTAAGAAAATCGATCAACCTTTCCATGTCATAGCTTTCCGGAAATCCTTTCCGGTCCATGATACCACGTTCTTTTAAGACTTTATTCGGATATAAAAAACCATCTGTGGTGATCAGCTGGACATTTCTTCGTTTGAATGTCCGAGACAAAATCATTTGCAATAAGCGCGCGGTGGTGCTTTTACCGACTGCGACACTTCCGGCAATCCCGATAATAAACGGTGGGACTTGAGTGTATTTATGAAGGAATAACCCTTTGCTCAGAGAGAGGGATTCAAACTCTTTCATATGCAGAAAAATCAAGTGCGCAAGTGGTACATAAATGTCGCGAACATCTTGCATGGAAATACGGTCATTCAAACTTTTTATACTATCTAGTTCATCTTGTGTCAATGGAGCTTGACCATTTCGGTAAAATTCGCGCCACTCTTCTCTTGCCACACGGTAATAATTCATTGGATCATTCATACATAGCCTCCTGGATTCTCCCATCAATGGACCTATTTTAACATAAATGCGTGTCAAACCCTACCACTTAGGCGAGAAACTAAATGGTTTTTTCTCATATCAAAGGATGGAAGAATAGGCGTTCTTTCTTTTTTGATAACTGAAAAGAGGCGAAGAGAATAGAGGATTGTATAAGAAAAAAGTAACAGTTTAACTCAAAGTTAGCTGAAATAGTAGGAATAGAAGTAACATTCTGGGAAATAAAACGACACCCACCAAAAATTGAAGAACAAATTCAGTGGATGCCGCCTTACTTTTCGAAGATAAATCTCTCTATGATCTCTTATCAATGTTCATTTACGACATTGAAATACTTGTTTTATTTTGATTTCAGTATTTATCGTTTTGGTAAGTAATAGGTGCCAGTATCAGCAGCGCCCATCATTTGTGTAGTGTGACATGTTTGATTGAAAATCGCTTGGATTTCTTTTTCAACCTCTGGATAGAAGTAAAAGTTTTCTGATTCACTGTTTTTATAAAGATAAAAATGAATGGTTGGAAATGTTGGCAGAGAGACAAAACAAACAGGTTCAATAGCTAAAAGTTCTTGCGCAAAGGTATTGGCTAATAGCATTCCTTTTCCTTCTGTAATCATTTTCGTTGCTCCTAAACTATCTGGACAGACGACATATTTTGGTTCATTGGTCAGCTGTTTGACTACTTTTTTCGTAATCACTTGATGTTCGACATGGTCGAGTAAAAAGATAAAAGGTAACTCTTCTAGTACTTCCGCGGATAATATCCCATCTGGTTTTACAAAATAGCTACTGATTGCAACTTTAAGTTCCAAAGTGGCTAACCTTGTTTGAATGAATTTGGGGTGATCTAAGGTAGCAGAAGTAATGGCAAAGTCGATTTCTTTCTGACTTAGTTTATTTAGCAGATCCAATGAAGGAATATAACGGTAGTCGATCGTAAAGTTTTGATGCCGGCTTGGATATTTGTTTGCTTCAAAGATAAACGAAGCATCGCTTGTGCCGACACGCAAAGAAGGATAGTCTACTGATTCATTTAATGAGATATTCAATTTCTTCGCTTCCGCCAAAATCAATTCTACGGAAGGAAGGATCGCCTTTCCATGGGTACTCAATATGATCTTTTTCCCGTGACGCTCAAACAGATCTGTCCCGATTTCTTGTTCTAAACTTTTTAACGAACTACTTAACGAAGAAATACTAACATGGAGCTCTTTTGAAGCTTGTGAGAGACTATTGAAACGGGCAATCATATAGAAATATTCTAATTTTTCGATCGACATACAGCTATGCCTCCTTTATCATTCTATTCTCCTCATAACTGTCTCATGGGCCTCTTAAGAAAACAACAGTTATCTTGAAGTGCACGTAGAGATTAAACAATCCTTAATATTTTGTGAAATAAATCACTATATAATTGAATAACAAATGAATCCTTACAATTGATCGGTTGCTGATGGAATTGGATATAAGTTGGTAATTCATAAATTTTTGATGGAAAGGCAGTCATTGATTTGTTGCACGGGATGAAGCAAATCTCAACTAGGCAAGGAAATCGAAATCGCCGAAAACAGAAAGGGAATGTCGAGTCTGACATTTTTACCTAAAGCGGTTTGTCATCGTTATTTTGGTGGTGCGATTTTTGCTGACAACATAAAAAAGCCTCCTTAATACATAAAGGGCGGCGTACTCAAATAACCATTGGAAAGTGTAATTTGCAATTGTAGTGCGCAATTGTAATCACGTTAATTGAGCTTTGGCTTTCTGAGACGTAAGAAACAAGTTCTAGTTATCTTGGTAAAGCCTTAATTCGACAATCCCTGCTTTACTCGTTACTGTCTCTCGACATTTCCGAGCGATAACCTATGTTCTTCAGAGTAACCTCACCTAATATGATTATTTTTTCAATCACATCATAAAGGTCAGCGGAAGTAAGAGTCAATAATACTCATTCTTTTAATCAAGTGATCATCTCGCGGTTTGTCATCATAAAGGCGATAATATCAAGGGTTATGCTCGTCCTATTCACCCTGTTCCTACTTTCACGAAACAGATTACGCAAATACCGAAAAAGGGTAAATAGAGAAATTCTAAGGAATGCGATTTTTCCTTCTATATTGCATTAAATAGCTTCATTCGGTAAAAGAAAACCGAAGACATACAGTTTCACTTGCACCTTCTCATAGAACACGTTAGACTATGAACAACTAACAGATAAGAAGGATGGAAACTATGACGAATCATTATTATTCCGAACACCCAGAGACTGCTCATGAGTTTGACGAATGGTCATTTGAGCTAAGAGGGAAAACCTTTCAGTTCGTGACGGACTCCGGCGTGTTTTCACGTGAAACAGTCGATTATGGCTCACGTGTATTGATCGATGCCTTTGAATGGGCACAGTTACCAGAAGGCAAAATTTTGGATGTTGGCTGTGGCTATGGTCCGATTGGGCTTTCTCTTGCCTATGCGAGTGAGCGTTTTGTTGAAATGGTAGACATCAACGCCAGAGCGGTTGATTTAGCCCAAGGAAATGCGAAGCGAAATCAAATCAAAAATGTAGCGATTCACCAGTCAAACATTTATGAAGAGGTGCCAGAAACAGACTACGCTGCGATCGTCAGCAATCCGCCAATCCGTGCAGGCAAAAAAGTCGTACATGAAATCTTGACGGGTGCGTATCCTCGTTTACGTACGGGCGGTACTTTAACGATCGTCATTCAGAAAAAACAAGGTGCACCTAGCGCACAAAAGAAAATGCAAGAAACATTTGGGAATGCAGAAATCGTGATCAAAGATAAAGGCTATTATATTATCCGAAGTGTAAAAGAAGATTGAACATAATCGAATGAAAATAACGAAGCAGTCGAAGAAATAAGTAAGATTTCTTTGACTGTTTTTGTTTGTTCACATATGAAGAGGGGAACTGGATAGGTAGGATAAACGGCAGAATAAATAAAGTGAAAATTGCAAAAGACAAGAAACGAAAAATAAAAAAATTGGAAATAAAATAACTTGTTTCTGATTTTTTGTTGTTTTAAAATAAAATTGATTTAATAGATATACAAGCAATTTTTATTTTGTTTTAAATAACGTTGGATAGTTCTGTTGGAAGCAGGTGTATGGTTATCGATATAGCATAAACAGATAGGAGAACTAGACAGGAAATAAAATATTTTATGTTAACCATTTGTTGAGAGTTACAGCGAGAAGTTATTTAAGAAGTAGCGGAGGAGGAAAGAGGATGGAGTTTTTTAACAAAGAAGAAATGGAGAAACTTATATATAAATGGAGCAATAGAATGGGGAAGTACAAAATACTATATTTGGATCATGCTTTTTTTCGTACAACAGACTATCAAGAGGAACAGAGCCATAAACAAGCAATTTTGCAATTTTTAAATAATAAGGATCATCATTTCAACAAAAAAGACAGCAGCTCAATAGAGAATATCATTTTTAGCGAACTTTTATCGTTTGATCACCTAGAGCAGTACCCGATTTTAGTCAATCCTGCGTTGATGCGAGGATCTAATCTTAGCTATAGCGATTTTTTTGCTGATTATGGACATTATACCCATGCTTTTCTTTATGGTAGGGAAGATCATTCTAGTGCAGAGAAGGATTTTTATCGTTTAAATAAAGAATTATTTCCAGAGCAAGAGCGTTTAGTTATTAAAGAATGGAATGATGATTGGTCGACATTTTTTCGTATGGGTAGAAGGCATAAAGGAAACCGCTTATTCACAGTATACGATCCACAACAAAAACGTATAACTGTTATTTACATACCACTAGTAGAGGAGGAACCATATGAAATTATTGGATAAGGAGACGAATCGATTTGTATTGACCATGGTTGAAAAAAACATTTGGATGAAAGATTTAGCAATCAACTATGTATTTTTCCAAGAAAAGAATGATCAAGGATACGAAAGCCATAGAAAAGCAGCCCTAGCATTTGTTACGTTCATCAATCAGAGACGAGGGCATGATCGAATTGAGTATACAGATAAACTTGATTTCCCAGTCAATATAACAGCATCCTATTCCATAAACCCAAGTGTAATGGAAGCAGAACGAATTTCATTCGACGCTTTTTTTTCTACATATAGTGACTTGAAAGGGCAGTATCTTTCAGATTATGCCTACGCTTTTTTTAAAATCCCTTTTTTCTATAAAGGAAGTAAAAAAGATTTTATTGAACTAAATGATTACTTGTTTCCTAGGAAAGAAACGTTAGTCATTTATCAATGGAACAACACGTGGTCAGATTATTTTGCTTATGGAAAACATTCCGGAAAAGGAGCGTATCTGTGGACGATTTATGATCCAACAAGAAAAAGATTTACGGTATGCGGGGCATCTACATTGAATTGAATGAGGAGGACAGAATGAAATTCTTAAAAGAAGAGACGTTTCAGTTTGAAAAGAAGCTTTGTTCAAAAAAATTTCCAAGAGCTAGGCTTGGACTCGATTATGTATTTTTTGAAGAAACAGATTATCGTGGATGGCCCAGTCATCGTAAAGCTGCCCTCGAATTCATCAAAGTGAAGAATGATGAAAGAGGTGTTCCAGGAATTCTCTATACAGATGTACGTTACTTTGATGATTTACCTATCATATGTAGTCCGATTAAATTGATATATGCAGTGAATCCGGAGTTAATGTATGGGAAACAGATAGAGGTAGATGCTTTCTTTTCAGTTGAAAAAGCAGATAAAAACAACTATGTTTCTGGTTACGCCCAAACATTTCTTTGTTCTATGTATTCTAATATTGGAGATGAAGCAGATTTTATTTTTTGGAATGATGTATTATTTCCTGATAAAACTGCGTTAACGATATACAAGTGGAATGATAATTGGTCGAATTATTTTTCTGCGGGTAGGGAATGGATGGGTACTTTCTTTTGGACAATTTCTGATACTGCATCAAATAAACTGATAGTTATCGGTTGTTCTTTGACTGATTGAGGAGAAGTGGATGTCAAAACACCAATTAGCTCAGAAATGTTGAGTTCAATTGGTGTTTTATTGTATAGATCATTTAGTTAAAAGGAGGTGTGTTCCGCACCTATATAGCCAGTGGAGGTGGGTAAATAAAGTTGGACTGGGGAAAGTGAGAGCGAACTTCGAAAAATAAATCGTTGTTTATAAAATTTAGCTGGCAAATATTTATCTGAGACGCATTTACTTTTGACCAAGCCTTTTTTCCCTCTATCCATTTCGAAAACCATTTGGTACACTGTTAGGGAATTTACATATATAAAGGGGGAACAAAAGTGAAACTGACAATTCGAGATATTGCTGAGATGGCGGGTGTTTCAGTGACGACTGTGTCACAGATTTTAAATAATAAAGGCAGCCGTTTTAGTGAAAAGACACGAAAAAAAGTGTTGTCGATCGTAAATGAACATCATTACAAGCCAGATTATTTTGCTTCCAATGTGATCAATCGTCACTCAAAAACGATTGGCATGATCGTGCCAGATGTGACGGATTTCTTCTTTTCCAAAGTGATCGAAGGGGTTGAAAGTTATTTAAATCCCTTAGGATATGTCATCATTCTTTGTAACTCCAGACATAGTCAAGACAATGAACTGAAGTATTTAAGGGAGCTTTCTCATCGATCCGTGGATGGTTTATTGTTAGCGACGCCGAATGTATTGCCTCAAGAGTATGCCCTTGATAGTGGTTTTTATAACAACATGCCGATCATCCTGATCGATCGTGGGTTGAATCGTCGGGATAACGGTCGCTTGATCGTGAAGGAATATGAAGGCGCTTATCAAGCTGTCTCGTTATTGATCAAAAATGGTCATACTAAAATTGGTATGCTAAAAGAGACAACTGGCTATTATCAGTTAGAAGAGCGATTCAATGGTTATCGTCATGCCTTAAAAGATCATGGATTAGCGTTCAACGGTAAGTTTGTAGAAGAAGGAGATCTGACTGTTCAAGGAGGGTACGAAGCAAGTAAACGCTTGTTACGGCACAAAGATGTGACGGCGGTGTTTTGTGGCAATGATGCCATGGCGATTGGTTGTTACCAAGCAATCGATGAAATGGGCAAGCGTATTCCAGAGGATATTTCGGTCATCGGCTTTGATGGATTAAAATTGTCTGAGTATATGATCCCTAAGTTGACAACGGTCAAACAACCGAGTTTCGATATTGGTTTTTATGCAGCTCGCTTTTTGATTGACACGATTGAATTTCCACAAAGAAAAGTTCCGAACAAAGTCTTTGAAACAAAATTAATTATTCGTGAGAGCGTAAAAACATTGACAAAGGTCTAGTAGGGCGTTATATTGCTTATGTAAGTGTTTACAAAGCTGGTAAGATACATTGCGGGAAAATAGTAAACCGGTTTACTAAAGTGGTTTACCTTTTTCGAAATTCCTGTATAATACCGAATGAAGAACGAGGAGGATTACGGCATGCGGATGGTCGATTTGATCGAAAAAAAGAGAGATGGACACCAATTATCAAAGGAAGAGATTGCGTACATTGTCACGAACTACACAAATGATAACATTCCTGATTACCAAATCAGCGCATTATTGATGGCTATCTTCTATCAGGATATGACCGATGAAGAAATCACTGATCTAACGTTGGCAATCGCTCATTCTGGCGATGTGATCGATTTGAGTTCCTTAGATGGGATCAAAGTCGACAAGCATTCTACCGGAGGGGTAGGGGATACAACCACCTTGATTTTAGCACCTTTAGTAGCAAGTGTAGGCGCAACTGTGGCAAAAATGTCAGGGCGTGGTCTTGGTTACACAGGTGGTACATTAGATAAGTTAGAGGCTATTCCTGGATTTCGGATCGAACTATCAGATGAAGAATTCATCCGCACCGTGAACGAAAGTAAAGTAGCGGTGATCGGCCAATCGGGCAATCTCGCTCCAGCAGATAAAAAATTGTATGCCTTGCGTGATGTGACGGCAACGGTCAACTCGATCCCATTGATTGCTAGTTCGATCATGAGTAAGAAAATCGCCGCAGGAGCGGATGCGATCGTGCTAGATGTGACGACGGGTGACGGTGCCTTCATGAAAAATATCGAAGATGCAAGACGCTTGGCGAAGACCATGACGCGGATCGGCAAATTAGCCGGTCGCCAAACAGTAGCAGTGATTTCTGATATGTCTGAACCGTTGGGCGAAGCAATCGGCAACAGCTTAGAAGTCGTTGAAGCTATTGAGACACTTCAGGGGAACGGACCGGAAGATTTAGTGGAAATGTGCTATGCTTTAGGTAGTCAAATGGTCGTTTTAGCCGAAAAAGCGGCATCGATCGAAGAAGCGCGTGAAATGCTGAAAGAAGCCCTTGAATCAGGAAAAGCTTTAGCTAAATTCAAAGAAATGATCCAGAACCAAGGGGGCGACCCAACAGTTGTCGATGAACCTGCGCGGTTGTTAACTGCTCGTTACATTTATGAACTGCCAGCGAAGACAACAGGTGTCGTGACAAAAATCGTTGCGAACGAATTAGGGATCGCAGCAATGATGCTTGGTGCAGGACGTAAAACGAAAGAAGATTCGATCGATCATGCTGTTGGTTTACGATTGAATAAGAAAATCGGTGATAAAGTAGAAGCTGGCGAATCGCTATTGACGATCTATAGTAATGAAGAAGACATTTCGCCAGTGATCGACTTGTTATATAAAAATATTGAAATCGGTGATACGGCGGAGAAGCCTATCTTGATTCATGACATCATTACAGAGTAAAAGGAGAAGAGACATGGAATTAAATCGAATGATCGACCACACAATTCTAAAAGCAGATGCAACAAAAGCAGATGTGATGCGCATTATTGAGGAAGCAAAAAAACATCATTTCTATTCAGTATGTATCAATCCAACATGGGTTGCCTTGGCGAAAGAGGAATTACAAGGTGAGCCAGTCGCTGTTTGTACCGTTATTGGTTTCCCATTAGGAGCAAATACAGCCGAAACAAAGGCATTTGAAACAACGAATGCGATCGAAAATGGCGCAGATGAAGTGGATATGGTCATCAATATCGGTGCCTTGAAATCTGAACAAGACGATGTCGTGAAAAAAGATATCGAAGCCGTAGTCGAAGCTGCAAAAGATCGTGCGTTAGTTAAAGTAATTATTGAAACAGCCTTGTTAGAACAGGCGGAAATCATCAAAGCTTGCGAATTAGCGAAAGCTGCAGGAGCTGATTTTGTGAAAACATCTACTGGGTTCTCAACAGGTGGCGCGAAAGTGGAAGATATCCGCTTGATGCGTGAAACGGTTGGTCCAGAAATGGGCGTCAAAGCTTCAGGAGGTATCCACAATGAAGCAGAAGCCATTGCGATGATCGAAGCCGGTGCAACACGAATCGGTACAAGTGCTGGTGTGTCAATCATGTCCGGTTCAACTGGCGAAGGCTATTAATATTCTAAGGAGAAAAAGATGTCAGAAATCAAACAAGAATGGATCGCTATCGCTATCGACGCTTTGGATAAAGCGTATGTGCCTTATTCCAAATTTCCAGTAGGTGCTTGTTTAGTGACAGCATCTGGGAAAACCTATCAAGGATTGAATATCGAAAATGCGTCATTTGGCTTAACGAATTGCGCAGAACGTACTGCGTTTTTTAAAGCAGTATCTGAAAAAGAAATGGACTTTACACATCTAGTCGTTGCAGGTCATACACCTGAGCCGATTTCTCCATGTGGTGCTTGTCGCCAAGTAATGGCAGAATTTTGTGACCCAGAGATGCCAGTCACGTTGGTTGGCGACAATGGTGTGGCGAAAACGATGACGGTAAGAGAGTTATTACCTTACGCATTTTCAGAAAAAGATTTATAAATTATGTTCAATTCAGTCAGCTGACTGTTGAAAAAACAACTACTTTTAGGGGGCTTTACAGAAATGAAAAAAGCAAAATTATTTGGTTTAGGTGCTATCGCACTATCAGCAGGCTTACTTTTAAGCGCATGCGGTAACGGCGGTTCAGATTCTACTGATTCAACCGGTGGAAACAGTGCATCAGGAACAGCAACTGCAGCATTGATTACAGATACAGGTGGCGTCGACGACCGTTCATTCAACCAGTCAGCTTGGGAAGGGTTAGAAGATTGGGGTAAAGAGCAAGGCTTGTCACGTGGAAACGATGGCTTCCAATATTTCCAATCTGCCAATGAATCAGACTATATCCCAAATATCGATCAAGCGTTAAACGCTGGCTTCAAAACAATTTTTGGGATTGGGTTTAAATTGAAACCTGCAATCGAAGAACAAGCAACAAGTAACCCTGAAACAAACTTTGCAATCATTGATGATGTGATCGAAGGAAAAGACAACGTCGTTTCAGCAACATTCAAAGATAACGAAGCTTCTTATCTTGCTGGAGTTGCAGCAGCTTACACAACTGAAACAAATGTGGTTGGATTTATCGGTGGTGTTAAAGGTGAAGTAATCGACCGTTTTGAAGCTGGTTTTAATGCCGGAGTTAAAGCAGGTGCTGAAGCGTTGAACAAAGAAATCGAAGTATTGAACCAATATGCAGGTGATTTCTCAGCTCCAGATAAAGGACGTTCAATCGCACAAGGTATGTACGCACAAAATGCTGACATCATTTTCCATGCTTCAGGTGGTACAGGTAACGGTGTCTTCCAAGAAGCAAAATCATTAAATGAATCAGGCGACAAAACAGTTTGGGTAATCGGTGTTGACCGTGACCAATCTGACGAAGGAAACTACACATTGAATGGTGAAGACAAAAACTTCACATTGACATCAACACTTAAAGGTGTAGGAACAGTTGTAAAAGATTTAGCTCAACAATCAGCAGACGGTAACTTCCCTGGTGGCGAACACACTGTTTATGGTTTGAAAGAAGATGGTGTCGGTATCACTGAAGGCCAACTTTCTGATGAAGCGAAAAAAGCAGTAGATGAAGCAAAAGAAAAAATCATTTCAGGTGATATCGAAGTTCCTGAAACTCCTGAAAGCTAATAAATACCATTTCTATAGCCTTGTTGGACAATTGTTTAACAGGGCTATCGTTTAGTTATCTACTTAATGTTGTTTTTTTATGCAAGTTGCTAGGTACCCCGATTTGGATAAGGGAACAACTTGTAACAAGTAGCTTAGCTCCTTGGATTTTGGTTACTCGATGAGCGACGTTTTGTGAACGATCGTCATCGTCCCTTTTATTTTTTAAACAATGTCGTCTGGATATAAATTGTTAGGATGTGAAAAATGTGGATCAAGAAAATATTGTCATCGAAATGCGAAATATCACGAAACAATTCGGTACTTTCAAAGCAAATGACAACATCAACCTTCAAGTGAAAGCAGGAGAAATCCATGCCTTGCTTGGTGAAAATGGTGCAGGTAAATCAACGTTAATGAATGTTTTATCCGGTCTTTTAGAGCCAACATCAGGTGAGATTTTGATGCACGGCAAAGAAGTAAACATCACGAGCCCGACGAAAGCCAATCAATTAGGGATCGGAATGGTGCATCAACACTTTATGTTAGTCGATGCATTCACAGTAACAGAAAATATCGTACTAGGTAGTGAGCCAAGTACAGGCGGTATCTTGAACCGCAAGAAAGCCCGTGAAGAAATCAAACGATTATCTGAGCAATACGGCTTAGCAGTGAATCCGGATGCGTACGTTCGTGATATTTCTGTCGGTATGGAACAACGTGTGGAGATTTTAAAAACACTCTATCGTGGGGCAGATGTCTTGATCTTTGATGAGCCAACAGCCGTACTGACGCCGCAAGAAATCGATGAATTGATCGTGATCATGAAAGAGTTAGTCAAAGAAGGAAAGTCGATCATTTTGATCACACATAAATTAGATGAGATCAAAGCAGTTGCCGATCGTTGTACGGTCATTCGCCGTGGTCAAGGAATCGGAACGGTCAATGTGAAAGATGTTTCTTCGCAACAGTTAGCCGATATGATGGTCGGAAGAACCGTCTCATTCAAAACAATGAAAAAAGAAGCACGTCCACAAGAAGTGGTGCTTTCTGTTGAAAATCTTGTAGTTAAAGAAAACCGCGGATTAGAAGCAGTGAAAGATTTGAGTCTGGAAGTCCGAGCAGGTGAAGTCTTAGGTATTGCTGGAATCGATGGAAATGGACAATCGGAGTTGATCCAAGCGTTAACTGGTTTACGTAGAGTAGAAAGTGGAACGATTCGTTTGAAAGACGAAGAGATCACGAATAAAAAACCACGTAAAATCACTGAATCTGGGCTAGGACATGTGCCAGAAGATCGACATAAATATGGCTTGGTCCTTGATATGACTTTATCTGAAAATATTGCCATGCAAACCTACTATCAAAAACCGTATAGTAAAAATGGTCTGTTGAATTATGGTGTGATGAATGAACATGCGAGAGATTTAATCGATGAGTATGATGTGCGGACAACGAACGAATTAGTTCCAGCGAAAGCTTTATCTGGTGGGAACCAACAAAAAGCCATCATTGCACGTGAGATCGATCGTGACCCTGATCTACTGATCGTTGCGAATCCAACACGTGGATTAGATGTTGGTGCGATCGAGTTTATCCATAAACGTTTGATTGAGCAACGTGATAAGTTCAAAGCAGTTTTATTGGTTAGTTTTGAATTAGAAGAAATTTTAAATGTGTCCGATCGTATTGCGGTAATCCATCAAGGAAAAATCGTGGGGATCGTTGATCCAAAAGAAACATCTGAAAACGAGCTAGGTCTATTGATGGCGGGTTATACTTTAGAAGAAGCACGTAGAGAGTTAGAAAAGGTTGGTGACACACATGAATGATCGTAGCGAAAGGTTCCGTAATCTGCTAGTGCCTATATTTTCGGTTATTTTAGGGTTGATTCTAGGTGCTATTTTGATGGTTGCCTTTGGTTACCATCCAATCCAAGGATATTCTTCCATGTTGAATGCTTCGTTAGGTTCACAACGAAGTATCGGTGAAACATTAAGACAAGCAACACCTTTGATTTTTACAGCCTTAGGTTTTTCTGTTGCAAATTCAGCCGGATTCTTTAATATCGGGCTTTCTGGACAAGCACTTTGTGGTTGGATCATAAGCATTTGGACCGCATTAGCTTTTCCAGATCTACCAAAAATCATTCTCTTGCCAATGTGCGTGATTTTAGGTGCACTTGCTGGGGCAATGGCCGCAGCTATTCCAGGATTGTTACGTGCGTTCTTTGGAACAAGTGAAGTTATCGTAACAATCATGATGAATTATATTTTGCTCTATTTAAGTACGTATACACTTCATGAAATAATGCCTGAATCTTATCGTTCAAGTTTAGACTCTTCAAATATGATCAGTGAGAATGCTTCCTTACGTATTCCTTGGCTAACGCAGATGTTTGGAGGCTCTCGTGTGAATGGCGGACTCTTCTTGGCACTGATTGCGTTAGTGGTTGTATGGATCGTTATGAAGAAAACAACCTTAGGCTTTGAGATCCGTTCTGTTGGATTGAATCCATACGCCTCTGAATATGCGGGAATGAGTAGTAAACGAACAATTGTCTTATCCATGGTTATTTCTGGTGGATTAGCTGGACTAGGTGGTGTGGTCGAAGGACTAGGAACATACCAAAACTTCTTCGTTCAAACAACTTCATTATCCATCGGGTTTGACGGTATGGCCGTGTCATTATTAGGTTCTGGTTCTGCCATTGGGATTTTGTTATCTGCGCTATTATTCAGTGTCCTAAAAATCGGTGGATTAGGGATGCAGACCGGTGCTGGGGTACCGTTTGAAATCGTCAATGTATCGATTGCCTTGATCATCTTCTTCGTGGGGATCAACTTCTTGATTCGTTTCCTTATGGCGAAATTCTTCCAAGGGAAAAAACAAGAGGAAATCGTCGCAACGATTGAAACGAAACCAAATCATCAAAATCAAGAAGGAGGAGAGCTGTAATGTCAACAGTAGAACTGATTTCCTTGATCCTTACATCAACACTTGTTTATTCAACACCGTTGATTTTAACCTCCTTAGGCGGAACGTTTTCTGAACGAAGCGGGATCGTCAACGTTGGGTTAGAAGGCATCATGGTGATGGGGGCGTTTAGTGCGGTCGTCTTCAACTTGACGATGAGTGACACATTAGGCTCAATGACTCCTTGGATTGCTATTTTAGTCGGTGGCGTGGTTGGTGTTCTCTTTTCCTTGATCCATGCAGTCGCAACGATCAGCTTGCGCGCAGACCATATCATCAGCGGAACGGTCATCAATTTGATGGCACCTGCTTTAGGTGTATTTTTGATCAAAGCATGGTATGGTAAAGGACAAACAGACAATATCTCACAAAACTTAGGTTACTTTTCATTTCCTGGATTATCTGAGATTCCAGTGATTGGTCAAATTTTCTTTAGAAATACATTTTTACCAGCGTATTGTGCGATTTTAATTGCTGTTATCGCATGGTTCGTCATCTTCAAAACTAAATTTGGTTTACGTTTACGTTCTGTTGGGGAAAATCCTCAAGCTGCAGATACACTAGGGATCAATGTATATGCGATGCGCTATTCAGGTGTCTTGATTTCTGGTCTTCTTGGAGGAATGGGTGGAGCTGTTTTTGCTCAATCGATCTCTGGGAACTTTTCAGCAGGAACGATTGTCGGTCAAGGGTTCATCTCAATGGCTGCAATGATTTTTGGTAAGTGGAATCCACTAGGTGCGATGGGTGCATCCTTATTCTTTGGTTTTGCACAAAGTTTGAGTATCATCGGCGCGCAATTACCAGTTATTTCTTCAATTCCACCAGTTTTACTACAGATTGCGCCTTATCTATTAACAATTATCGTTTTAGTGGCGTTCTTAGGTAAAGCATCTGGACCAAAAGCCAACGGTAAGAATTATATAAAATCCAAATAATCGTTTAGTGATTAAAAAGGGCGGGTTACGGGAAGTTTTTTTCGGCTCGCCCTTTTTACTTTATAAAGAAAATAAATAGAAAGAAGGAATACTCATGTTTAAACGCGTACATTTGATCGTCATGGATTCAGTCGGAATCGGAGAAGCACCTGATGCTGAAAAATTCGGAGATAAAGGTTCGGATACATTAGGTCATATTGCTAAAGAAGCTGGGTTGACGATACCGAATTTGGAGCAACTTGGATTAGGAACGATTCGTCCTTTAGAAGGGGTCGAAGCAGTGCAAGATCATCAAGGGTATGCGACAAAATTGGAAGAAGTTTCTGTCGGCAAAGATACAATGACAGGACATTGGGAAATCATGGGCTTGAATATCAAAACACCATTTCGTGTTTTTCCAAACGGCTTCCCTGATGAATTATTGAAGAAAATCGAAGACTTCTCTGGACGTAAAATTGTTTGTAACGAACCTTATAGCGGAACAGCAGTCATTGACGACTTTGGTGAACATCAAATGAAAACCGGCGACTTGATCGTTTATACGTCAGCTGATCCAGTGTTACAAATTGCTGCACATGAGGAAATTATTCCTTTAGAAGAACTTTATCGGATTTGCGAATATGTTCGTGAAATTACAAAAGATGATCCTTATATGATCGGTCGGATCATTGCCCGTCCATATCTTGGTGAGCCAGGTAACTTTACGCGAACAAGCAACCGTCACGATTACGCATTAGATCCATTTGGACATACGGTTTTAGACTCATTGAAAGAAGCCGGCAAAGATGTTATTGCAGTCGGTAAGATCAATGATATTTTCAATGGTCAAGGCATCACCGATTCTGTTCGTACGAAAAGCAATATGGACGGTGTGGATCAATTATTGAATGTCATGAAACAAGACTTCACTGGGTTGAGTTTTACAAACTTAGTCGATTTTGATGCGTTATACGGTCATCGTCGCGATGTGGTTGGTTATGCGCGTGCCATTGAAGATTTTGATTTGCGTATTCCAGAATTATTAGATGCAATGGCTGATGATGATCTATTATTGATCACCGCTGACCATGGGAATGATCCAACTTTCACTGGTACCGACCATACTCGCGAATATGTGCCACTACTTGCTTATAGTAAACAAATGAGTGGGCAAGGTAGTTTACCACAAGGTTATTATGCGGATATCTCTGCAACGATTGCCGAAAACTTTGACGTAGCAGCAACTGAAAATGGCGAAAGCTTTTTAAAACTATTGAAATAACGACGTGCATCATCCATCAATGAATCATCATTGGCTTTATTATGTAAGATAGAATAATCAAAATTTTATATATAGGAGAAAAACAATGAAATTAAATGAGAAGTTACAAGAGACGACTGCGTTTATCAAAAGCAAAGGTGTCGGAACGATCGATTTTGGCATGATCTTAGGTTCAGGTTTAGGTGAATTAGCAGAGGAGATTGAAGAAGCAATCGTGATTCCTTATGATAAGATTCCGTTCTTTCCAACTTCGACAGTCGTTGGACATGCAGGTCAACTTGTTTACGGAACGCTTTCAGGCAAAAAAGTATTGGCGATGCAAGGACGTTTCCATTTTTATGAAGGTCATTCGATGCAAACAGTCACTTATCCTGTACGAGTGATGGCTTCGTTAGGCGCGCATTCAGTTGTTGTGACCAATGCGTGTGGTGGCGTGAATGAATCATTTGCACCAGGTGATTTGATGCTGATCACGGATCATATCAACTTTACAGGTCAAAATCCATTGATTGGACCTAATGATGAAGAAATGGGTCCTCGTTTCCCTGATATGAGTGAAGCTTACACAAAAGCGTATCGTGAAATGGCAAAAGCAGCAGCGACATCATTAGACGTAGAATTAAAAGAAGGCGTGTATATGGGCTATTCTGGTCCAACTTATGAAACACCCGCTGAGATTCGTATGTCTCGCGTGATGGGAGCAGATGCAGTGGGCATGTCGACTGTACCAGAAGTCATTGTTGCAGCTCATAGCGGGTTGAAGGTCTTAGGAATTTCTTGTATCACCAACTTGGCTGCTGGTATGCAAGCAAACTTGAATCACGAAGAAGTCGTTGAAACAACTGAGAGAGTCAAACAAACATTTAAATCATTGATCAAAGAAACACTTTCTTTACTATAAAAAATTGATTGAGAGGTCTGGAAATGAGTGTTCATATTGAAGCAAAACCAGGAGAGATCGCAGACAAGATTTTACTTCCTGGCGATCCACTAAGAGCGAAGTATATTGCAGAAACTTTTTTAGAGAATCCCGTTTGCTATAACCAAGTACGCGGTATGCTTGGTTATACTGGAACGTATAAAGGCGAAAGAGTCTCTGTTCAAGGAACAGGAATGGGTATGCCTTCAGCGATGATCTATGCGCATGAGTTGGTCAATTCCTATGACGTAAAAAAATTGATTCGTGTTGGCACGTGCGGTGCCTTGTCAAAAGACGTACACGTTCGCGACTTGGTGTTAGCACAAGGAGCTGCGACTAGTTCTTCCATGATTGAGAAGGATTTCAACGCCTTCCACTTTCCACCAATCTGTGATTTTGACTTGTTGTTAAAAGCATACGAAGTAGCGAAAGAAAAGGGTTTTACTACACACGTCGGCAATGTACTATCAGAAGATTCTTTCTACAAAGACGATTTGACAGAAACATTCAAGTTAGCAGAACTTGGTGTGATGGGCGTGGAAATGGAAGCTGCTGCGTTGTATTATCTAGGTGCAAAATACCACGTGCAAACACTAGCGATCATGACGGTCAGTGACCATCTGATCACCGGTGAAGAAACAACTGCCAGCGAACGTCAGACAACATTCAATGACATGATTGAAGTAGGATTGGAAACGGCGATTCAAGGATAAAGTAATAATTAAACAGCAAGAAAGTGTGACTGCCTAAACTTCTATTAATAGAAAATTGGCAGTCACATTTTTTCGCAGAAACTGTCTCACATAACCTGAAATCAATGGCAACCGTTGTCTCAGTTACTTCGAGAGTCCTTCTAAAGTCAACCATTTGAATGTCTAAAATGTGAATCGACATTCCTTCCGTTGCAGACGAATGGCACAATCTTAACCAAATAAAAAAGAACAGAAAGAAGCGAGTTACGCTCTTTCTGTTCCGAACTAGGCACCAACAGGATGTGACAAATGAGTCATATCCTGTTGGTGGCTTCGTCTAGATGAATACCTTAATCATTTATTTGCTCACGTAATATGGTATGATTTATGGTCATTTATGATTAAAACAAATCTGCTCCAATAGTATATGATTCTAACAATACTCGTCCTGGTAAATGTTGTCCTGGGTGTCCAGGTACTCTATGAACTTGGATGACTTGACCTGCAGTACCAGCAATGGTTTGTCGTATTTGGATGTTGCCATCAATGAATCTTCTAGAGGAATAGTAATTGATTCCATTATGTGTCTCAAAAAGATATCTTCCATCAACAGTTACGACTAGTCTTTCTCGGCTGTTGAAACGGTCCTCATCTAAAGTTAAGTAGGCAAATGCCAGATGGCCTTCTCTCCCTACAGATAACAAGCTTGTTTCTGTTACGCCTGTTTCCACTTGGATATTGTCATATTTCGCCCAACCAGTCCATGTAGAGGCGAAGCGCACAAGGTATGTATTTTCAGCGTCTGGAGTCGTAAAGGTAAGTTTGCCACGTTCCCAGTCCTCATTATTATGTTCAACGCGCTCTAATACATCGAAACCGATACCATGATTCATGATCCCTAATTCAACACGTCCTGGTGCTGATTCGCTTGCTGCAACATCATAACTGAATGTATACGTTGTATTTGGTTTTAGAGTGACATACTGATGAACGTTTTCACCATTTGTTGCTAATGCAAAGTTATTACCATTAACTGTTTGAAGTGTGGGATTATTTGAATCTGGATCACTAACGATCCAACGATCAAACCCGTCATTAAAGTCACCATTATGGATATATAATTGTTGCTCAATGGCCTGTTTGCTTGTACTAACGATGTCAGTTGTTGATAGACTTGTTGCGAATGTCGAAACTGGCCCTCCTAGACTTAAAACTACCATTCCTGCTGCCATCATTTTCTTGAAATTGTTTGTAATCATCTTGTATCTCCTCACTATATATATTTTTTTATTTTGTATTTTCTATGTAAGATTCAAATACGATCATCTCTTTGTATCTTACAAATTAATCATAACCGAGAAAATAGCGACTGTGTAAACGCTTTTTTCTCGATAACGTTGATTATTAGAAAAAAATGATAAAATAAAAAGAGTTATAAGGTTGATTTTTATCTAAATTTCATTTATTAGTAACATAAGAAAAGATGGAGAGTTGTGGTGATAGCTCATACAAATGAAAACTTCCTCTTAGAAATAGGATACAAGAATGAGAGGTAAATAATCTTCTACAAAAGCTGTTCACTCCACATATGAACGATTGTCTGGCTGATTCTTCAATGGACATTAGGTTAAAGGGCATTGAAATGGAAGCAGTATTGTGATGCTGTCTAGATATAAACTACAAAGTACAAACATTAGCGATCATAACTGTCAGTGGAAAAAAGTGGAATATTCTTACATAGTAAGTGAATAAATTAAAGGAGAAAGATGAGAAGGCCACAAAATGATGGTGTTGTTATTTTCTGTCATAGTGATTGCCCCAATAAGAGAAGAATTAGTTTACCGTTACCTATTTTTGAGTATAACTGATTCTAATTGGTTAAAATTAGTGTATGGGCTGGTTTCAACAGGATTCTTTTTCTATGGGCATAGCTTTACATATGGCGGAAATCTATTAGCAATGGTTCAAGTTCTATTTTTGACTTTAGCTACAACCTATCTATACGTGAAAACCAACAATATATTACCTGCCATGATGTTACATAGCTTATATAATCTATTTGTTCTCTCGCTATCTATTGCTCAATAAAAAGCCCAACCTAGAAAGAATAGCTAGGCTGGACTGTTAGTAAAATGTCTTACATAACGAATAAGGTATACAGAACTAATTGGAGTCTACTATATTTTGTCTCCTTGCCACGCTTTATCTTATAATAGTAATAGTTGTATGGTGCGAAGAGATAAACTACCACTATTAAAATCGTTCCTAAGATCATAGCTTTTGAAAAAGGAGTTGCTCAGAATTTGTCCATTGTTCATGCGCAATTGGTATGACAGGGAATAAACTAAACGTTCTTTTTTCTCTCCATGCTACGCCTTCCCTCTTAATTTATTCAAACAGTACTTACTATTATAATCATTAGTTATTATGTAAATTGATGTCACTCGCATTAGATAGCTAAGACTGCCATCTATCCAATATCTAAAAAAAACAGCCCCTTCATCTCTTACAATAATAGGAGGTGAGGGGGGCTGTCATACTTATAATAGATTATCTATTATAAGTAGTATTTTTTGATGACAGTCAAGTCGTCGTTTAATTCATAAACAAGTGGTTGACCTGTTGGGATTTCAAGATCCATGATGTCTTCATCAGAGATTCCTTCGATGTGTTTTGCTAATGCACGTAAAGAGTTACCATGTGCAGCAACTAAGACAGTTTTGTTGTCTAACAAAGCTGGTGCAATTTCGTCTTGCCAGAATGGCAATGCGCGTTCTAAAGTAACTTTCAAGTTTTCTCCACCAGGTACGTCGCGTTTGTCTAACATTGCATAACGACGATCGTTTGCTGCTGAACCTTCATCAGTTGCTTCCATTAATGGAGGAAGAGTGTCATATGAACGACGCCAGATGTGAACTTGTTCGTCACCGTATTTTTCTGCTGTTTCTTTTTTATTTAATCCTTGTAATTTACCATAATGACGTTCGTTCAAGCGCCATGATTTGATTTGTGGTACCCAAAGTTGATCTGAGTATTCTAAAATCAAGTTACAAGTTTTGATGGCACGAGTTAATACAGAAGTATAAGCAACATCAAATTCGATTCCAGCTTCTTTGATTTTACGTCCGCCTTCTTTTGCTTCTTCGATTCCTTCTGGTGCTAGGTTTACATCTGCCCAACCAGTAAATTGGTTCAATGCATTCCATTCGCTAAGACCGTGACGAGAAAAAACTAATTTTGGCATGTTTAACTCTCCTTTAAAATAAGTGTTATTTCTGAAAATTTCAGTTCTGCCTTATTGTACAATGTTTTTCATAAGATTTCCATTGTAAAATGAAAGCTGTTTGTTTAAAAGACCACAGACGAACTAAAAAAAGGCTGTAAACAAGCGTTATTACAGAGCTTTCACTCAAAAAACTTGTTTGACAACCTTTTTATCTATTAAGTAAAATAATTTCTGTTTGTTAAGTGTGGGTTCTTTCGATCAATTATTGAAATCAACGGGTTTATACTTGCTAATTAATTGAATAATTGCTGAAGCTCTTTTTCAGGTAGGTTGATATATTTGTAGCAAGTACCGACTGAAACCCCACATTTTGAAGAAATAAATTGGATCGTTTCTTTCTTTTCATAGTAGAGCCGACGAATTTTTTTGATTGTTTTGGCATCGATTTTTGGTCGTCCGCCGATTTTTCCTTTTTTGCGTGCTTCATCTAATCCGATCAGCGTGCGTTCTTTGATCAATGCACACTCCATCTCAGCTAATCCTTCCATTAATTGGAAGTAGACCGTCCCCATAGGTTCGCGAGTATCGATTTTTTCTGTGATGCTGACTAGATGTAACCCACGGTCTTTAAATAATTTCGTGAATTCTGTTAGTTGTCTTGTCGATTTTCCTAGATGATGAAGCTGGCAAATCACTAATGTATCGCCTTGCTCCATTTTTTCGATGACTTTTTCTAAACAAATGGCGTCAGATAAACTGTCTTTTTGACCATACGTTTCGTGAAAAATTTCGTGACAACCAAAATCAGAGAGTTTTTGCATTTGAGCCGTCAAATCGACATCATTGATAGTTGTACGTGCATAACCGATAATCTTCATGGTGATTCCTTTCTAGCAAAGTTTTCTAAGTGTTTGAGACAAGTAAAAATGTAGCATAAAGTAACTGAAAAAGATAGTTTTTTTAGGCATTTTCAACGAATCTCTTTCGCATTATTTTTGAAAGGGAGTATCGAGTACAGACACGCCATTTTCAGAGGCAACGACAACCTTTGAAACCATATTTAAAAACAAGCCGTGTTCGACGACGCCGACTAATTGATCCAAATAAGTCGCTAATTTTTCAGGATCTTCGATTCGTTCTAAATGAAGGTCAATAATATAATGCCCGCTATCTGTTACGACGGTCTCCCCAGTTTCTGTTTGACGTAATACAGGCTGATAGTTTTTTTCTTTAAAAAGACGCATCAGTTGTTGAGAACCATAAGGGATGACTTCGACAGGGAGTGGAAAGCGCCCAAGTTGATCCACCATTTTTGATCCATCAACGATCCAGATCGTTTGTTTTGAATAAGATGCAACGATCTTTTCAAATAAAAGAGCAGCACCGCCACCTTTGATTCCCTGAAAATCGGCACTGATTTCATCGGCACCATCGATCGTCAAATCGACGACTGGGACTTCATCAATACTTTTCAAAGGGATACCTAAGCTTTCTGCTTGTGCTTTTGTACCGCTAGAAGTAGTGACACCAGTGATTTTCAATCCTTCTTCTCGCATGCGTCGGCCAATTTCTTCTACCATATAATAGGCAGTAGAACCAGTTCCAAGTCCAACGATCATGCCATCTTCAACAAATTCTGCAGCTTTAATGCCTACTAATTGCTTTAAGTTCATTTCTATCCCTCCAGCATTTTTATAGCTCTGTAACTGCTATTTTATCTTGATTTAATCGAAAAAGATAGGGAGCATAACACAATTTTTATAGGATCGAAAAAAATGTATATGTTTGGTTGACATTCTTTTTTATCCGTGATATTCTAACCAAGGTGCTTTATCTACAGGTCTCTGTTAAGAGACGTGCTGACTGTTTATCAAAGCATATTTGATAAAGATGCATAACTGCATTTATTTTTTATCGCAAAAAAAGAACCACCTGGATGTGTGGAACTAGATGTGAATCGTGGGAAGGAGGAACTAGGAATGCCTACAATTAACCAATTAGTACGTAAACCTCGTAAATCAAAGGTGGAAAAATCTAATTCACCTGCTTTGAACAAAGGATATAATAGCTTTAAGAAAACTCAAACAAACGTGAACTCTCCTCAAAAACGTGGGGTAGCTACACGTGTGGGAACAATGACACCTAAAAAACCGAACTCAGCTTTACGTAAATATGCTCGTGTTCGTTTGTCAAACTTAATTGAAGTTACTGCTTATATCCCAGGGATTGGTCACAATTTACAAGAGCATAGCGTGGTACTATTACGCGGTGGACGTGTAAAAGACTTACCAGGGGTACGTTATCATATCGTTCGTGGTGCACTAGATACTGCTGGTGTGAACGACCGTAAACAAAGCCGTTCTAAATACGGTACGAAAAGACCTAAAGCTTAATTTTAATTATTTACTACAAATGAAAATCGAACCTACTATATAATAGTCGTTCGATCAACTATGAAGAATATTTCGGAAGGAGGAGTTACGGATGCCACGTAAAGGTCCTGTTGCAAAACGTGATGTTTTACCAGATCCTATTTATAACTCAAAATTAGTAACTCGCTTGATCAACCGTGTAATGGTTGATGGAAAACGCGGTGTTGCTGCTAATATTATCTATAATGCCTTTGATTTGATCAAAGAATCTACAGGTAACGATCCATTAGAAGTGTTTGAACAAGCAATGAACAATGTTATGCCTGTTCTTGAAGTTAAAGCACGTCGTGTTGGGGGTTCAAACTATCAAGTACCAGTTGAAGTTCGCCCTGAACGTCGTACGACTTTAGCGCTACGTTGGGTAGTTAACTACGCTCGCTTGCGCGGTGAACACACAATGGAAGAACGCTTAGCGAAAGAAATCATGGACGCTGCAAACAATACTGGAGCTTCTGTTAAAAAACGCGAAGACACACACAAAATGGCAGACGCGAACCGCGCATTTGCTCATTATCGTTGGTAAGATCCTCTCTGTCTGTCGGCTAACCCCACAGCAGAAAGTCAATTTACAATCGATTTAAACAAAGAGAGGAGTAAGAAAATGGCAAGAGAATTTTCGCTAGAAAAAACTCGTAATATTGGTATCATGGCTCACGTTGATGCAGGTAAAACTACAACAACAGAGCGTATCTTGTACTATACTGGTAAAATCCATAAAATCGGTGAAACTCACGAAGGAGCTTCACAGATGGACTGGATGGAACAAGAACAAGAACGTGGTATCACGATTACATCTGCTGCCACTACTGCGCAGTGGAAAGGTTACCGCGTAAATATCATCGATACACCAGGACACGTAGACTTCACAATCGAAGTTCAACGTTCTCTACGTGTATTGGATGGTGCTGTAACTGTACTTGATGCACAATCAGGTGTTGAACCTCAAACTGAAACTGTTTGGCGTCAAGCAACTGAGTACCGAGTACCTCGTATCGTATTCTGTAACAAAATGGATAAAATCGGTGCAGACTTCTTATACTCAGTAAAATCATTGCACGATCGCTTACAAGCGAACGCGCATCCAATCCAATTGCCAATCGGTTCTGAAGATAACTTCACAGGTATCATTGACTTGGTAACGATGAAAGCAGAGATCTACACAAACGATCTAGGCACAGACATCCAAGAAACTGAAATCCCTGAAGAATATGCAGAACAAGCACAAGAATGGCGTGAAAAATTAGTCGAAGCTGTTGCTGAAACAGACGAAGAACTAATGATGAAATATCTTGAAGGTGAAGAAATCACTCAAGAAGAATTGATTGCCGGTATCCGCCGTGCAACAATCAACGTTGAGTTCTTCCCTGTGTTAGCTGGTTCAGCATTCAAGAATAAAGGGGTCCAATTGATGTTGGATGCTGTTCTTGATTACTTGCCATCACCACTAGATATCGAAGCAATCAAAGGTATTGACTCAAAAACAGACGAAGAAACAACTCGTCCTGCAGATGACGAAGCTCCTTTTGCTTCATTAGCATTTAAAGTAATGACTGACCCATTCGTAGGTCGTCTAACTTTCTTCCGTGTCTACTCTGGTGTCCTTGAAAGTGGTTCATACGTATTGAACGCATCAAAAGGCAAAAAAGAGCGTATCGGTCGTATTCTACAAATGCACGCAAACACACGTCAAGAAATCGACAAAGTGTATTCAGGTGATATCGCCGCTGCTGTTGGATTGAAAGATACTACAACAGGGGACACATTGTGTGCGTTAGATGCACCAGTTATCCTTGAATCAATCGAATTCCCAGAACCAGTTATCCAAGTCGCTGTTGAGCCTAAATCAAAAGCTGACCAAGATAAAATGGGTGTTGCGTTGCAAAAACTTGCAGAAGAAGATCCTTCATTCCGTGTTGAAACAAACGTTGAAACAGGTGAAACAGTTATCTCAGGTATGGGTGAGTTGCACTTGGACGTATTAGTAGACCGTATGAAACGCGAATTTAAAGTTGAAGCAAACGTTGGTGCGCCTCAAGTTTCTTACCGCGAAACATTCCGTGAAGCAACAAAAGCGGAAGGTAAATTCGTACGTCAGTCTGGTGGTAAAGGTCAATACGGTCACGTATGGGTTGAATTTACACCAAACGAAGAAGGAAAAGGCTTCGAATTCGAAAACGCAATCGTTGGTGGTGTGGTTCCACGTGAATACATCCCAGCAGTTGAAAAAGGATTAGAAGAATCAATGAATAACGGTGTTCTTGCTGGATACCCATTAGTGGATATCAAAGCAAAACTTTACGATGGTTCATACCATGACGTCGATTCAAATGAAACAGCGTTCCGTGTTGCTGCATCAATGGCTCTAAGAGCTGCTGCAAAACACGCACGTCCTGTGATCCTTGAACCAATGATGAAAGTTACGATTACTGTACCAGAAGATTACTTAGGTGATATCATGGGACACGTAACAAGCCGACGCGGACGTGTTGAAGGAATGGAAGCACACGGTAATTCACAAATCGTTAATGCAATCGTTCCATTGGCAGAAATGTTCGGATACGCGACTACATTGCGTTCAGCAACTCAAGGTCGTGGTACATTCATGATGGTATTTGACCACTACGAAGACGTACCGAAATCTGTTCAAGAAGAAATCATTAAGAAAAACGGCGGAAAAGCTGAATAATTTCTTAAAGCAAGGTAGTCTCGTGAAGAGATTTATCTAGAGACTGTATTTTTTATGCAGTTTCGTGTAAAATAACTTTTGATGATACGGGCATGTGATCGGCAATTTTGTCTATCACATACCTATCAGACAAATAAAAATTAAACTGTAATTTTAGGGAGGATATTTTAAAATGGCAAAAGAAAAATTTGACCGTTCGAAACCACACGTTAACATTGGTACTATCGGACACGTTGACCATGGTAAAACAACTTTAACAGCTGCAATCACAACTGTACTATCTAAGAAAAACGGCGGCCAAGCAATGGCTTACGATCAAATCGATGGTGCTCCTGAAGAACGCGAACGCGGAATCACTATTTCAACAGCTCACGTTGAGTACGAAACTGACGCACGTCACTATGCTCACGTTGACTGCCCAGGACACGCGGACTACGTTAAAAACATGATCACTGGTGCTGCTCAAATGGACGGAGCAATCTTAGTTGTTTCTGCTGCTGACGGCCCTATGCCTCAAACTCGTGAACACATCCTATTATCTCGTCAAGTTGGTGTACCATACATCGTTGTATTCTTGAACAAAGTAGATATGGTTGATGACGAAGAATTACTTGAATTAGTTGAAATGGAAGTTCGTGACCTATTAACAGAATACGAATTCCCTGGTGACGATGTTCCTGTAATCGCTGGTTCAGCTTTAAGAGCTTTAGAAGGCGACGCTTCATACGAAGAAAAAATTCTTGAATTGATGGCTGCAGTTGACGAATATATCCCAACTCCAGAACGTGATAACGACAAACCATTCATGATGCCAGTTGAGGACGTATTCTCAATCACTGGTCGTGGTACTGTTGCTACAGGACGTGTTGAACGTGGACAAGTTCGTGTTGGTGACGTTATCGATATCGTTGGTATCGCAGAAGAAACAGCTCAAACAACTGTAACTGGTGTTGAAATGTTCCGTAAATTATTAGACTACGCTGAAGCAGGCGATAACATTGGTGCGTTACTACGTGGTGTTTCACGTGAAGACATCCAACGTGGTCAAGTTTTAGCTAAACCAGGTACAATCACACCTCATACAAAATTCTCTGCAGAAGTATACGTGTTGACTAAAGAAGAAGGTGGACGTCATACTCCATTCTTCACTAACTACCGTCCACAATTCTACTTCCGTACGACTGACGTAACTGGTGTTGTTGAATTACCAGAAGGAACTGAAATGGTTATGCCTGGCGACAACGTAACAATGGAAGTTGAATTAATCCACCCAATCGCTATCGAAAATGGTACTAAATTCTCAATCCGTGAAGGCGGACGTACAGTTGGTGCCGGTGTCGTTACAGAAATCAAAGCTTAATTCATTTTAAGCCTAACAAAGTAACATTTATTCGGACGTTGAAGTTCGAGGTAAGGATCTTGATCCTTTGCCTCGAACTTTTTTTATTTGAGCAAACGATTCGTTAGGAGAGAGGCTATGAAATAGGGGAATATCCAAAAATATTCTTAATATGTAGTGAATTTTCTTTTTTATCTAAATAGGTGAATGAAAATCGGAAGGAAAACAACAAATCCTCCTATAAATAGAGAAGGATTTCTCGTTTTTTAGCTAAATGAAAACTTATGAAAATAAATTGTTTTTTACAGCAAAAAAACCTTGCGTTGTGAATTTAGATATATTATAATGACAAAGGTGCGTTTACCTTAGGTGAATGGCACAGACGAAATCAAAATGATTTTGTCGGCTAAGAAACGAGAGGTTGCGACACGCCCGGACGCTTTGCCACGAACGAGCGTGACGGAAATTTTCGTGGAGCTATGTCTACTTTTCAAAATAGGCGAAGGAGGGAACAAGATGGCAAAACAAAAAATTCGTATCCGTTTAAAAGCGTATGAACACCGTATTTTAGATCAATCAGCGGATAAAATCGTGGAAACTGCAAAAAGAACTGGAGCTGGCGTTTCTGGTCCAATTCCATTACCAACTGAACGCAGTCTTTACACAGTTATTCGTGCGACTCACAAATACAAAGATTCACGCGAACAATTCGAAATGCGTACACACAAACGTCTTATCGACATTGTGAACCCAACACCAAAAACAGTTGATGCTTTAATGAAGCTTGACTTACCATCAGGTGTTAACATCGAAATCAAACTATAAAAACTAAACTAATAATAATGGAGGTGTACTCATGACCAAAGGAATCTTAGGGAAAAAAGTGGGAATGACACAAATCTTCACTGAATCTGGCGAATTAATTCCAGTTACTGTTGTAGAAGCTACGCCAAACGTAGTACTACAAGTAAAAACAATGGAAACTGATGGCTACGAAGCTATTCAAGTTGGTTACCAAGACAAACGTGAAGTTTTATCAAACAAACCTGCGAAAGGTCATGTTGCAAAAGCAAACACGGCTCCTAAGCGCTTCATTCGTGAATTCAAAAATGTTGAGCTAGGAGAATATGAAGTAGGAAAAGAAATTACAGTTGATGTTTTCCAAGCAGGAGACATTATTGATGTAACAGGTACTACGAAAGGTAAAGGATTCCAAGGGGTTATCAAACGTCACGGCCAAAGCCGCGGACCAATGGCTCACGGTTCTCGCTACCATCGTCGTCCTGGGTCAATGGGTCCAGTTGCACCTAACCGTGTATTCAAAAACAAACGTCTTGCTGGCCGTATGGGTGGCAACCGCGTAACTATCCAAAACTTGGAAGTTGTACGTGTAGATGCTGAAAGAAACGTAATCTTGATCAAAGGTAACGTTCCTGGAGCGAAAAAATCATTAATCACTATCAAATCAGCTGTGAAAGCTAAATAATAGTAGGAAGAAAGGAGGAACTAAGGAATGCCGAATGTAGCATTATTCAAACAAGATGGAAGCCAAAACGGTGAAATCACTCTTAACGAAGAAATCTTCGGAATTGAACCAAATGAAAGTGTTGTTTACGACGCAATCGTTATGCAACGCGCATCATTAAGACAAGGAACACATGCGGTTAAAAACCGTAGCGCTGTTCGAGGCGGTGGCCGTAAACCATGGCGTCAAAAAGGAACTGGTCGTGCTCGTCAAGGATCAATCCGTTCACCGCAATGGCGTGGAGGTGGCGTAGTCTTCGGACCAACACCACGTTCTTACAGCTACAAACTTCCTAAAAAAGTTCGTCGTTTAGCAATGAAATCTGTATTGTCAGAAAAAGTTGCTGAAAACAACTTGGTAGCAATCGAAGGATTAAGCTTTGATGCACCAAAAACAAAAGAATTCAAAGAAGTTCTTGCTAAATTATCTATTGACTCTAAAGTATTGGTTGTACTAGAACCTGGTAACGACTTTGCAGCTTTATCTGCACGTAACTTATCAAACGTTTCTGTAGTAACTTCTGACAACGTTAGCGTTCTAGATGTTGTATCAAATACAAAAGTTTTAGCAACACAAACTGCTCTTACTCAAATTGAGGAGGTGCTTGCATAATGAACTTACTAGACGTAATCAAACGCCCAGTGATCACTGAGAAATCAATGCTTGCCATGGATGACAAGAAATATACTTTCGAAGTAGACACTCGCGCAAACAAAACTTTAGTAAAACAAGCGGTTGAAGCTGCTTTTGACGTGAAAGTCAAAAACGTGAACATCGTGAACGTACGTGCGAAATTCAAACGTATGGGCAAATATGCAGGATATACAAAAAAACGTCGCAAAGCGATCGTTACATTGACTGAAGATTCAAAAGAAATCCAATTATTCGAAGCTGCTGAATAAGCAACACTCGATAACTGATTAAATTAGGAGGGGAAAACGTGGCGATTAAAAAGTACAAACCTACCACAAATGGCCGTCGTAACATGACAGGTTCTGATTTTGCTGAAATCACAACATCAACACCTGAAAAAACATTGTTACAGCCATTGAAAAACCATGCTGGACGTAATAACAACGGCCGCATCACTGTACGTCATCAAGGTGGCGGACACAAACGCCAATACCGCGTGATCGATTTCAAACGTAACAAAGACAACGTTGTTGCTACTGTTCAAACGATCGAATATGATCCAAACCGTTCAGCTAACATCGCGTTAGTACATTATGAAGATGGAGTGAAAGCTTACATCTTAGCACCAAAAGGACTACAAGTTGGAATGAAACTTGTTTCAGGTCCTGAAGCAGATATCAAAGTCGGAAATGCTCTTCCTTTAGAAAACATTCCAGTTGGTACTGTGATCCACAATATTGAAATGAAACCTGGTAAAGGTGGACAATTGATCCGTTCTGCTGGTACAAGTGCTCAAGTACTTGGTAAAGAAGGCAAATACGTATTGATCCGCTTGAACTCTGGTGAAGTTCGCATGATCTTAGCTGCATGCCGTGCAACAATCGGTTCTGTAGGTAACGAACAACACGAACTTATCAATATTGGTAAAGCTGGCCGCTCTCGTTGGATGCGTAAACGCCCAACTGTACGTGGTAGCGTAATGAACCCTAACGATCACCCACACGGTGGTGGTGAAGGTAAAGCTCCAATCGGACGTAAAGCTCCAGTTTCTCCTTGGGGTCAACCAGCTCTTGGTTACAAAACTCGTAACAAGAAAGCTAAATCAGACAAACTTATCGTTCGTCGTAAAAATAAATAATTACTTTGACCATGTGTCGCACATTTTGAGAGGAGGTTCACCATGGGTCGTAGTTTAAAGAAAGGGCCTTTCGTTGATGAGCATTTAATGAGTAAAGTTGAAGCTCAAGCAGGGGCCGAAAAGAAAAAAGTAATCAAAACTTGGTCTCGTCGTTCGACAATTTTCCCAAGTTTTGTTGGATATACCATCGCAGTATATGATGGACGTAAACACGTACCAGTTTACATCCAAGAAGATATGGTAGGACACAAATTAGGTGAATTCGCACCAACTAGAACTTATCGTGGGCATGTCGCTGACGACAAGAAAACGAGACGCTAATTCGAGGGGAGGATAAAAGCAAATGGCAGAACAAATCACATCAGCTAAAGCAACTGCAAAAACAGTTCGCACTTCACCTCGTAAAGCGCGTCTAGTAATTGACCTTATCAGAGGTAAAAGTGTTGCGGATGCAATTTCAATTTTGAAATTCACACCAAACAAATCTGCTGGGATCATCGAGAAAGTATTGATGTCAGCAATTGCAAATGCAGAAAACAACTTTGACTTAGATGTTGAGAACTTGGTAGTATCTGAAGCATTTGTTAACGAAGGACCAACAATGAAACGTTTCCGTCCACGTGCAAAAGGTTCAGCTTCACCAATCAACAAACGTACAAGTCATATCACGGTAGTCGTATCAGAAAAATAAGGAGGGATAATCTGTGGGTCAAAAAGTACATCCAATTGGAATGCGTGTAGGCATCATCCGCGACTGGGATGCAAAATGGTTTGCTGAAAAAGAGTATGCAGAGTTCTTACACGAAGATTTAAGAATCCGTAAATTTATTTCAACTAGACTTGCTGATGCTGCTGTATCAACAATTGAAATCGAACGCGCAACTGGCCGCGTAAACATTTCAATCCACACAGCTAAACCAGGTATGGTTATTGGTAAAGGCGGATCTGAAGTCGAAAACCTAAGAAAAGAATTAAACAAATTAACTGGTAAAAGAATCCATATCAACATCGTGGAAATCAAAAAACCAGATTTAGATGCTAAATTAGTAGGTGAAGGAATTGCACGTCAATTAGAAAACCGTGTTGCATTCCGTCGCGCTCAAAAACAAGCGATCCAACGTTCAATGCGTTCTGGCGCTAAAGGGATCAAAACTCAAGTATCTGGACGTCTAAACGGTGCGGATATCGCTCGTTCAGAAGGATACTCAGAAGGAACAGTTCCTCTTCACACTTTGCGTGCGGATATTGATTACGCATGGGAAGAAGCAGATACAACATACGGAAAACTAGGAGTTAAAGTGTGGATCTATCGTGGAGAAATTCTTCCAACTAAAAAAAACACTGAGAAAGGAGGGAAATAAACATGTTAGTACCTAAACGTGTAAAACACCGTCGTGAATTCCGCGGAAAAATGCGTGGTGAAGCAAAAGGCGGAAAAGAAGTAGCATTCGGTGAATACGGCTTACAAGCTGTTGAATCACACTGGATCACAAACCGTCAGATCGAAGCTTCTCGTATTGCTATGACTCGTTACATGAAACGTGGCGGGAAAGTATGGATCAAAATTTTCCCTCATAAATCATATACATCTAAAGCGATCGGCGTTCGTATGGGTAAAGGTAAAGGGGCTCCTGAAGGATGGGTTGCACCAGTAAAACGTGGTAAAATCATGTTTGAAATTGCAGGCGTTTCTGAAGAAGTAGCTCGTGAAGCATTACGTTTAGCTTCTCACAAATTACCAATGAAAACTAAGATCGTAAAACGTGAGGAAATGGGTGGTGAATCGAATGAAGGTTAAAGAAATCAGAGAATTAACCACTGCCGAAATGCTTGATCAAGAAAAACAATTAAAAGAAGAATTGTTTAATCTTAGATTCCAATTAGCAACAGGTCAATTAGAAAACACTGCACGTATTAAAGAAGTACGTAAATCGATTGCACGCATCAAAACAGTTTTGCGTGAACAAGCTAAGTAATTATGGAAGGAGGCCATTAAGCGTATGACTGAAGAAAGAAATCAACGCAAAGTTTATCAAGGTCGCGTGGTATCAGACAAAATGGATAAAACAATTACCGTTGCTGTCGAAACAAAGAAAAACCACCCTATCTACGGTAAACGTATGAACTATTCTAAGAAGTACAAAGTACATGATGAAAACAACACAGCAAAAGTTGGCGACATCGTGAGAATTATGGAAACTCGTCCATTATCAGCTACAAAACGTTTCCGTTTGTTGGAAATAGTCGAAGAAGCAGTTATTATCTAATAACACGAGATTTTCCTATATAGATTGAATGCAAAATCTGAAAGGAGGATACACAACGTGATCCAAGCAGAAAGTCGTTTAAGAATCGCTGATAATTCAGGCGCACGTGAAATTTTGACGATCAAAGTCCTTGGCGGATCTGGTCGCAAAACTGCGAATATCGGTGATGTGATCGTTGCTACGGTTAAACAAGCAACGCCAGGTGGGGTTGTCAAAAAAGGTGACGTCGTTAAAGCCGTTATCGTTCGTACAAAATCAGGAGCTCGTCGTGCAGACGGTTCATATATCAAGTTTGATGAAAATGCTGCAGTGATTATTCGTGATGATAAAAGCCCTCGTGGAACACGTATCTTTGGGCCAGTTGCACGTGAACTACGTGAAAACAACTTCATGAAGATCGTTTCTCTAGCACCAGAAGTTTTATAATCTTGAGACACTTAACAAAGGAGGTGCGAAACAGTTATGTTTGTTAAAAAAGGCGATAAAGTTAAAGTGATCACCGGTAAAGACAAAAACAAAGAAGGCGTTGTATTAGCAGCGTTTCCTAAACAGGATAAAGTGGTTGTCGAAGGTGTGAACATGATCAAAAAACACCAAAAACCTTCTCAAGCTGCTCCTCAAGGTGGAATTGTTGAGATGGAAGCGCCACTTCACGTTTCTAACGTGATGGTCATCGACTCTACTGGTGTAGCTGGCCGAGTTGGCTACAAAGAAGTAGACGGAAAAAAAGTCCGTGTTTCTAAAAAAACCGGTGAAGTTTTAGATAAATAAAAAGTTTAAGGAAGGAGGGTCTTACTGAATGAACCGCCTAAAAGAAAAATATCTTAAAGAAGTAACTCCATCATTGATGGAAAAATTTGACTATAGCTCTGTTATGCAAACACCTAAAGTTGAAAAGATCGTCATCAACATGGGTGTTGGTGATGCGGTATCAAACGCTAAAAACTTAGACAAAGCAGTTGAAGAACTAACTTTGATCACTGGACAAAAACCAATGATCACAAAAGCTAAAAAATCAATCGCTGGATTCCGTTTACGTGAAGGAATGCCAATTGGAGCAAAAGTTACCTTACGCGGAGAAAGAATGTACGAATTTTTAGATAAATTAGTATCAGTTTCTCTACCACGTGTACGTGACTTCCATGGTGTAAGTAAAAAAGCCTTTGATGGTCGTGGAAACTACACTTTAGGTATTAAAGAACAATTGATCTTCCCAGAAGTAGATTATGATTTAGTAGATAAAGTACGTGGTATGGACATCGTCATTGTAACGACAGCGAACACAGATGAAGAATCTCGTGAGTTGTTGACACAATTAGGCATGCCATTCCAAAAATAATTAAAGGAGGCGAACTACGTGGCTAAAAAATCAATGATTGCTAAAAACAAACGTCCTGCAAAACATTCAACACAAGCTTACACTCGTTGCGAACGTTGCGGACGTCCACATTCAGTTTATCGTAAGTTCCATCTTTGCCGTATTTGCTTCCGCGAACTTGCCTATAAAGGTCAAATTCCCGGCGTGAAGAAAGCTAGCTGGTAAAAAAGTAAATTCGCATAAGAAGGAGGTAAAAGTTCAATGGTCATGACAGATCCAATTGCAGATTTTCTAACTCGTATCCGTAATGCAAACATGGTTAAACATGAGGCTTTAGAAGTTCCTGCATCAAAAATTAAACGTGACATCGCTGAAATCTTGAAACGTGAAGGTTTCGTCCGTGATGTTGAATATATCGAAGATGACAAGCAAGGCGTGATCCGTGTTTTCCTAAAATTCGGTAAAAGCGGCGAACGTGTTATTACAAACTTAAAACGTATTTCTAAACCAGGCTTACGTGTTTATGTTAAAGCTGGCGAAGTGCCAAAAGTTTTAAATGGCTTAGGTATCGCTATTATTTCGACTTCTGAAGGTGTTGTCACTGATAAAGAAGCTCGTGAGAAAAACATCGGCGGCGAAGTTATCGCTTACGTATGGTAATCAAGTAGAATCTACAAGGAGGTGTCTTTAAGTGAGCCGTATTGGAAATAAGATCGTTGTGATCCCTGAAGGAGTAACTATCACTCAAGATGGAAACAACGTTACAGTTAAAGGACCAAAAGGGGAATTGACTCGTACATTTTCTGCTGATATCAAAATGAATATCGAAGGAAATGAAGTGACATTCACTCGTCCAAATGACAGTAAAGAAATGAAAACTATCCATGGAACAACTCGTGCTAACTTCAACAACATGGTTGTAGGTGTTAGTGAAGGTTTCCAAAAAGGATTAGAATTAATCGGGGTTGGGTACCGTGCGCAAATGCAAGGAACAAAACTTGTATTGAACGTTGGTTACTCACATCCAGTAGAAATCACACCACCAGCTGGCGTGACTGTTGAAGTACCATCTAACACACAAGTAATTGTGAAGGGTGCGAACAAAGAAGAAGTTGGCGAATTAGCTGCGAACATCCGTGGTACTCGTCCTCCAGAACCTTATAAAGGTAAAGGTATTCGTTATGTTGGCGAATTCGTACGCCGTAAAGAAGGTAAAACTGGTAAATAATCGTTTCGAAAAATTTCATAGAAGCCAGCAGCAGGAAAAAAGGATTTTGCTGAAGTATGCCTTCATTAAGAGAGAGTTTACTTGTGCCGCAGCTTCTATTTTTTCAAAACTGATCATTTCTACTGTCTGACAGTAGAAAAAATAAAAATAAAGAGGTGACAATTGTGATTACAAAACCAGATAAGAACAAAACACGTCAAAAGAGACACCGTCGTGTACGTAACACTATCTCTGGTACTGCTGAGCGCCCACGCTTGAACGTTTTTCGTTCTAACAAAAACATCTACGCGCAACTTATTGATGACGTAGCGGGTGTAACGCTAGCAAGTGCCTCTACCTTGGATAAAGAAATTTCAGGTGGAACAAAAACAGAAGCAGCACAAGCTGTCGGTAAATTAGTTGCTGAACGCGCAACTGAAAAAGGCATTAAAGTCGTAGTCTTTGACCGTGGTGGATACCTTTACCATGGCCGTGTGCAAGCTTTAGCTGAAGCTGCTCGCGAAAATGGACTAGAATTTTAGAAGAAGGAGGAATACCATTCATGGTTTATATCGATCCAAAACATTTGGAATTAGAAGACCGCGTTGTTGCAATTAACCGTGTAACAAAAGTTGTTAAAGGTGGACGTCGTCTACGTTTTGCTGCTTTAGTTGTTGTCGGTGACAAAAACGGACACGTAGGATTTGGTACTGGTAAAGCACAAGAAGTACCTGAAGCGATCCGTAAAGCAATTGAAGATGCGAAGAAAAACTTAGTTGAAGTACCTATGGTTGGTTCAACAATCCCACACGAAGTAATCGGTGCTTTTAGTGGTGGTAGAATCCTAATGAAACCTGCTGTTGAAGGTTCTGGGGTTGCTGCTGGTGGACCAGTTCGTGCCGTATTAGAATTAGCAGGGGTAGCAGATATCACTTCTAAATCTTTAGGCTCAAACACACCAATCAACGTTGTTCGCGCAACTGTTGAAGGTTTGAAACAATTAAAACGTGCTGAAGAAGTTGCAGCTCTACGCGGCAAATCAGTAGAAGAATTAATCGGATAAGGAGGACAAACATAATGGCTGAATTAAAAGTAACTTTAAAACGCAGTATTATCGGACGTCCTCAAAACCAACGCGATACTGTTAAAGCGTTAGGTCTTACAAAGATTAACAGTTCTGTGGTTAAGCCTGCTAATGAAGCAATCAAAGGCATGATCAACACTGTTTCTCACTTAGTGGACGTTGAAGAAGTTTAATTAAATAAATGAAATAAGAACTAGGACAATTAAGGAGGTGCCAAACCTATGAAACTTCATGAATTAAAACCCGCTGAAGGTTCACGCCAAGTACGTAACCGTGTTGGTCGTGGTACTTCTTCAGGTAACGGAAAAACTGCCGGACGTGGTCAAAAAGGACAAAAAGCTCGTTCAGGCGGTGGTGTACGTCTAGGATTCGAAGGGGGACAAACACCATTGTTCCGTCGTTTACCAAAACGTGGATTTACAAATGTTAACCGTAAGGACTACGCAGTCGTTAATTTAGATGTCTTGAATCGCTTTGAAGACGGAGCTGAAGTAACTCCTGTTGCTTTAGTAGAAGCTGGAATCGTGAAAAACGAAAAAGCTGGAATCAAAGTTTTAGCTAACGGAGAATTGAACAAAAAGTTAACTGTGAAAGCAGCTAAATTCTCAAAAGCAGCACAAGAAGCAATCGAAGCGGCTGGTGGCTCTGTTGAGGTGATCTAATGCTTAAACTATTAAAAGACGCTTTTAAGGTCAAAGATATTAGATCGAAAATCCTTTTTACTGTATTTGTTCTCTTTGTTTTTCGTTTAGGGGCACATATCACTGTTCCCGGCGTAAATGCAAGCTCATTACAAGACCTATCTAGCTTACCGTTTTTCAACATGTTGAACTTGGTAAGTGGTAGTGCAATGCAAAACTTCTCGATCTTTTCGATGGGGGTTTCGCCTTACATTACTGCTTCGATCGTGATCCAATTATTACAAATGGATATCGTGCCACGTTTTGTGGAATGGTCGAAACAAGGAGAAGTTGGTCGTAAAAAGTTGAATCAGGCAACAAGATATTTGACGTTAGTATTGGCATTTATCCAATCTGTCGGTATCACAGCAGGGTTTAACCAATACGCTCAATTAGGTTTTGTCAACAATCCAAATGTCTCTACTTATGTAACGATCGGGTTGATCTTAACTGCAGGAACGATGTTTGTTACTTGGTTGGGTGAACAAATCACTGAAAAAGGTATCGGTAATGGTGTGTCAATGATCATCTTTGCAGGGATCATTTCAAGATTACCGGAAAGTGTACGTGAAATTTATGAAGATTACTTCGTAAATATCAATTCTTCCGATATCTGGAGATCTGCGATTTTCGTTGCCATCTTACTAGTTGCGGTTCTAGCAATCGTGACATTCGTAACATTTTTCCAACAAGCTGAACGTAAGATCCCGATTCAGTACACCAAACGTATAGCAGGTGCGCCAACAAGTAGTTATCTACCGTTGAAAGTAAATGCTGCTGGGGTAATTCCGGTTATCTTTGCAAGTTCATTTATTGCGACACCAAATGCTGTGTTACAAGCGTTAAGTGGGCGATTCGGATCTGAAAACTGGTATAAAATAATGATGGAGATCTTTAACTATAATACGGTGCCTGGCGCAACGATTTATACGGTATTGATCGTCGCATTTACATTCTTCTATGCCTTTGTTCAAGTAAACCCTGAGAAATTAGCGGAGAACTTACAAAAGCAAGGAAGCTATATACCAAGTGTACGCCCTGGTAAGGGGACTGAAGAGTATGTCTCAAGCTTATTGATGCGATTAAGTACAGTTGGAGCACTATTCCTTGGTTTAGTGGCATTATTACCAATCATTGCACAAATGATTTGGGATCTGCCACAATCAATCGGATTAGGTGGTACAAGTCTGTTGATCGTGATCGGTGTGGCTTTGGAAACTGCGAAACAGTTAGAAGGCTTAATGCTGAAACGTAAATATGTTGGCTTTATTGAGTAAGAAAGCGTGTTGAGGTTTTTCCTCAACACACGTTCTCACATTTATTAGGAGGGAAAGCAATGAACCTCATTTTAATGGGGCTGCCAGGTGCAGGTAAAGGAACACAAGCTGAAAAAATCATTGACGCTTATGGGATTCCTCACATCTCAACAGGAGATATGTTTCGTGCAGCTATCAAAAATGAAACAGCTCTTGGCTTGGAAGCAAAGTCTTATATGGATAAAGGTGCATTAGTTCCTGATGAAGTAACAAATGGAATCGTAAAAGAGCGTTTAGCAGAACCCGATACAGAGAAAGGCTTCTTATTAGATGGCTTTCCTCGTACAATCGAGCAAGCAGAAGCTCTAGATGCAATGCTAAAAGATTTAAATAAACAAATTGATGCTGTCATCGATATCCACGTGGGTGAAGAAGTCTTGGTTGAGCGTTTAGCAGGCCGCTTCATTTGCCGTAACTGTGGAGCAACTTACCATAAAATTTTCAACCCTACAAAAGTTGAAGACACATGTGATCGTTGTGGTGGGCATGAATTCTATCAAAGAGAAGATGATAAACCTGAGACGGTTAAAAATCGTCTGGCTATCAACATCAAAAATAGTGAACCAATCTTGGCTTATTATAAAGAACAAGGTTTGCTACACACTATCGATGGTGATCGTGAAATCGATGCTGTATTTACTGATGTCCAAAAAATCATTGAAAAATAGCACGATTGCCCGTAGCCGACTTGCATTAAGCAGTTACTCTTGTCAAGTTCAATAAATTATGATAGAATATGTCAGTCCGACTTCTAGAGAATCCTCTAGATGATCCATTTTGAGAATTTTGAGGTGGGAACTGCAGTTTCCGCCATTTTATCGTGTGAAAATGCGAAACAAGTACAAGGAGGTACTGTGCGTGGCAAAAGAAGATATGATTGAAGTCGAAGGTACAGTCGTCGAAACTTTGCCGAATGCAATGTTTAAAGTTGAACTAGAAAACGGACACCAAGTTCTTGCTACTGTTTCAGGTAAAATTCGTATGCACTACATTCGTATTCTACCTGGTGACAAAGTGACGGTTGAATTGTCTCCATATGATTTAAACCGTGGCCGTATTACTTATCGCTTTAAATAATTGTACTCCGTAAAACTACAGGAGGTATTATCATGAAAGTAAGACCATCAGTAAAACCAATGTGTGAACATTGTAAAGTAATTCGTCGTAAAGGACGCGTTATGGTGATTTGCCCAGCAAATCCAAAACATAAACAACGTCAAGGATAAATGGAGGTGCACTAAATATGGCTCGTATTGCAGGAGTAGATATTCCTCGTGATAAACGTGTAGTAGTTTCACTTACTTATATCTATGGTATTGGTAACACTACTGCGAAACAAATCTTAGCTAATGCTGGCGTATCTGAAGATGTTCGCGTTCGTGAATTAACGAATGAACAAACAGATGCTATCCGTGCAGAAGTAGATAAATTAAAAGTTGAAGGGGATCTTCGTCGTGAAGTGAACTTAAACATCAAACGCTTGATGGAAATCGGTTCTTACCGTGGAATCCGTCACCGTCGTGGATTGCCTGTTCGTGGACAAAACACGAAAAACAATGCACGTACTCGTAAAGGCCCAGCTCGCGCTATCGCTGGCAAGAAAAAATAATTCTTAAGTGAAGGAGGTTAAATCTTCATGGTAGCAAAAAAAGTGAATCGTAAACGCCGTGTGAAAAAGAATATAGAAGCTGGGATTGCACATATCCACTCTACATTCAACAACACAATCATCATGATCACTGATACTCACGGAAATGCTTTAGCGTGGTCATCAGCTGGTTCATTAGGTTTCAAAGGAAGCAAAAAATCAACTCCTTTTGCCGCTCAAATGGCAGCAGAAACAGCTACAAAAGCAGCAATGGAACACGGATTAAAAACTGTTGAAGTAACAGTTAAGGGACCTGGTTCTGGACGTGAAGCAGCAATTCGTTCATTACAAGCAACAGGTTTAGAAGTGACTGCAATTCGTGACGTGACTCCAGTTCCTCATAATGGTGCCCGCCCTCCAAAACGCCGTCGTGTTTAATGAGTGCCTCTCATTTTGAGTTCTATTAGTAACGTCATTGAACAAGACACTTTTCGTTTTGAAAGGGGTAAAGATAAGAATGATTGAGTTCGAAAAACCAAGAATCGCAAAAATTGATGAAGAAAAAGATTATGGCAAGTTCATCGTTGAACCTCTTGAAAGAGGGTATGGGACTACTTTAGGGAATTCCCTACGTCGTATTTTATTATCTTCTTTGCCAGGTGCTGCCATCACTAATATTCAAATCGATGGTGTACTGCATGAATTCTCTACCATCAAAGGTGTTAGAGAAGACGTCACTCAAATCATCTTGAACATTAAAGGTTTAGCACTGAAAATGTATGGTCAAGAAGAAAAAACCCTTGAGATCGATATTACCGGACCTGCTACAGTAACTGCTGGCGATATTATCGTTGATAGTGAGGTAGAAATTCTTAACAAAGATATGTACATCTGCAGTGTATCTGAAGGTGCTACGTTCCATGCTCGCCTAACGGTGAAACCAGGACGTGGTTATGTTCAAGCAGATGAAAACAAAAAAGAAGATATGCCAATTGGTGTTCTTCCAGTCGATTCAATCTACACGCCTGTACGTCGTGTCAACTACCAAGTAGAAAACACACGTGTTGGACATCGTGAAGATTTTGATAAATTGACAATGGAGATCTGGACAGATGGTTCAATCGAACCATTGGAAGCAATGAGTTTATCTGCAAAAATCATGACTGAACATTTAGACATCTTTGTCAACCTAACTGATGAAGCGAAAAACGCTGAAATCATGGTCGAAAAAGAAGAAACACAAAAAGAAAAAATGTTAGAAATGACGATTGAAGAATTAGACTTATCTGTTCGCTCTTATAATTGCTTAAAACGTGCAGGAATCAATACTGTACAAGAACTTACGAATAAATCTGAGCCAGAAATGATCAAAGTCCGTAACTTAGGACGTAAATCATTGGAAGAAGTTAAAGCAAAATTGCATGACTTAGGTTTAGGTTTACGTAAAGAAGATTAAACCTTTTACGAAGGAGGGAAACCAACGTGAGTTATCGTAAACTAGGACGCACATCTAGCCAACGTAAAGCGATGTTGCGTGATTTAACAACTGACTTATTAATTAATGAACGTATTGTGACTACAGAAGCTCGTGCGAAAGAAGTTCGCTCAACTGCTGAAAAAATGATCACTTTAGGCAAACGCGGAGACTTACATGCACGACGTCAAGCTGCGGCTTTCGTACGTAATGAAGTTGCTAGCGTGCGTGAAGAAAATGAGGAAATCGTTATCGAATCAGCTTTACAAAAGTTATTCAACGATATTGCACCTCGTTATGCTGAACGTCAAGGTGGCTACACTCGTATCTTGAAGACAGAACCAAGACGCGGAGACGGAGCACCAATGGTTGTCTTAGAACTTGTCTAAAATCACACTAATAACATCACTTTATGGATGATTCTTTTAGAGTGTTATGATGTTGGAAGTTACTTATTCCGAGTCTAGCTCAGCGCTGCTCCCCAAGCGATTCGTTTGGGGAGTATGCACTCATCATAAAGTGTTTTTTTGTACCTTCAATTAACTGTCAAGACAGTCTTGAAGGTATAAAAAAACATTTTAAAAATCAGAAATGATTGAAAACTAAGCAGTTTTTTGATAGGGTTAATAGGAACTTTAGGATGAAGAGGGAGTACTTATGGAGCCGATTATTGAATTAGGAAAGATTAATTACAAATACCAACCAGAAGATTTACGACCAGCATTGAAAGATGTTTCTTTCACGATCAATAAAGGAGAATGGATCGCGATTATCGGGCACAATGGTTCTGGTAAATCAACGCTTGCAAAAACGATCAATGGCTTACTCCTTCCTGAGTCTGGGACGGTCAAAGTTGGTAATCAAATACTAAATGAAGAGAATATATGGACGATCCGCCAAAAAGTCGGCATGGTCTTTCAAAATCCGGACAATCAATTTGTTGGATCAACAGTAGAGGATGATGTGGCCTTTGGTTTAGAGAATCAAGGGATTCCTCGAGAAGAAATGATCGTTCGAGTGAAAGATGCTCTTGAAAAAGTTCGAATGTCTGATTTTGCGACAAGAGAACCGGTTCGTCTTTCCGGTGGACAGAAACAACGTGTGGCGATTGCCGGTGTTGTAGCCCTCCGACCAGAAATCATCATCTTGGATGAAGCAACAAGTATGTTAGATCCTGAAGGTCGTGAAGAAGTCATCACAACGATCAAAGAAATCAAAGAGGAAAGTCAACTGACCGTTATTTCAATCACGCATGATATTGATGAAGCAGCTAATGCAAATCGTATTTTCGTGATGAAAGAAGGCGAACTAGTGAATGAAGGAACACCGAAGGAGATTTTCTCTGCCGGACCTGAACTAATCAATCTAGGGTTAGATTTGCCTTTTCCTGAAAAACTAAAAAGTGCCTTGAAAGAACGTGGCATTGAAGTGCCTAAAGAATACATGACAGAAGAAAGGATGGTGGATTGGTTATGGACATCCGTTTTGAAAAAGTAAACTTTACGTACCAACCGAACACACCATTCGAGCAACGAGCTTTATTTGATATTGACTTGTTGATCAAAGAAAACAGCTACACTGCATTAGTTGGTCATACTGGAAGCGGGAAATCCACCTTGCTTCAGCATTTGAATGCGTTGATCAAACCGACGGAAGGAACCGTCCAAATCGGCGATCGTCAGATCAAACCAGATACAGATAATAAAAATTTGAAACCGATTCGAAAAAAAGTCGGTATTGTTTTTCAATTTCCAGAGGCACAGTTGTTTGAAGAAACGGTCGCAAGAGATATTGCGTTTGGCCCAAAAAACTTTGGTGTAAGTGAGGAAGAGGCGACTCTACTAGCAAAGGAGACCTTAGAACAAGTCGGATTAGATGAGACGTATTTAGAACGCTCACCTTTCGAGCTGTCAGGAGGTCAAATGCGACGTGTAGCGATCGCCGGTGTTCTAGCTATGAAACCCGAAGTTCTCGTCTTAGATGAGCCGACAGCTGGGTTAGATCCACAAGGAAGAAAAGAAATGATGGATATGTTCTGGCGTTTGCATAAAGAACAGCAAATCACGATTGTATTAGTCACCCATTTGATGGATGATGTGGCAAACTATGCGGATTTTGTTTACGTCCTGGAAAAAGGCCGTATCGCCAAATGCGGAGAACCAAAAGAAGTCTTCCAACACCTTGAATGGTTAAAAGAACGGCAGTTAGGCGTACCAACAGCCACTGAGTTTGCAGAGGAACTACGAGTAAAAGGCATCCAGTTTGATGAATTGCCGATCACTGCAGACGCATTAGCGGACCAATTGGTCAAACTGGTGGGAGGTACAGCTCATGATGAATAAATTGATTTTTGGTCGTTATATGCCTGGAGACTCCTTTATCCATCGGTTAGATCCACGTGCAAAGCTATTGGCAAGTTTCTATTTTATTGGCATTATCTTCTTGGCCAATAACTGGCAGACATATGCCTTATTAGCGGCGTTTACTTTATTTGCTGTTTTCTTGTCAAAAGTAGATATCAAATTTTTTATTCGAGGCATCCGTCCGTTGATCTGGTTGATCTTATTCACTGTAGGCTTACAAGTACTGTTTACGAGTGGTGGAGAAACGTATTGGAGTTGGGGGATTTTCAATATCACTCAATTTGGTGTCATGAACGGACTATTTATTTTTTGTCGGTTTGTTTTGATTATCTTTATGTCCACCTTATTGACATTGACAACGCCGCCTTTAGAATTATCCGATGCGATCGAATATTTGTTACGACCATTGAAAGTTGTTCGCTTTCCAGTGCATGAAGTATCGTTGATGCTTTCGATCGCTTTACGTTTTGTGCCGACATTGATGGACGAAACCGAAAAAATCATGAATGCACAGCGCGCACGTGGTGTTGACTTTGGTGAAGGAAGTCTAGTACAAAAAATGAAAGCGGTGATTCCTTTACTGATTCCGCTATTTGTCAGCAGTTTCAATCGTGCGGAAGATCTAGCTACAGCGATGGAAGCAAGAGGCTACCAAGGTGGGGAAGGCCGGACAAAATACCGTATCCTTCACTGGCACTTACAAGACACTGTTGTTATGGTTGCTTTTGGGCTGATGACCATCGTACTAGTGTTTATCCGTAGCTAAACTTATCAAAGATGAATGAGAACAGGGGAAGATGAATGGTACGCTATAAAGCAATCATTGCCTATGATGGTACCCAGTTCAATGGTTTTCAGAAACAACCCAATGGACGAACGGTCCAAGAAGAACTGGAAAAAACCTTAATGAAGATGGCAAATGGAAAAGAAATCACGATTTTTGGATCTGGACGGACAGATGCGGGGGTCCATGCAATCGGGCAAGTCATCCACTTTGATTATCCAGAAGAGCGACCTTTGGAACGTATGCGTTTTGGGTTAGATACGCAGTCGCCAGAAGATATTGCTGTGAAAAGTGTGGAGATTGTGCCTGAAACTTTTCACGCACGCTATTTAGTGAAAGAAAAAACCTATCAATTCAAAGTAGATATCGGAAAACCACGTAGTCCCTTCCGTAGACATTATGCGAGCTATTTTCCTTATCCAATAGATGTAGCAAAGATTGAACGTGCATTGCCTGATTTACTTGGTACGCATGATTTCACTTCATTTTGTGCTTCTGGAAGTTCCATTGAAGATAAAGTACGGACTATCTATGAAGCCAGCTTACAGGTCAATGAAGCAGGCGATGAGTTGACGTTTACGTTTCGTGGTGATGGCTTCCTTTATAAAATGATCCGCATTTTAGTTGGTACGTTGTTAAAAATAGGCAACGATCGTTTACCAGAAGATTGTCTTCCAGAAATCATTGCAAAAAAAGACCGCAATGCTGCGGGTCCGACTGCTCATCCGGAAGGGTTATACCTATACGAAGTAAAATATGAATAGCATACAAGAAAAAAGCGTTTCGGCAATCACCGAAACGCTTTTTTTATCTTGCGCGACGACGTTCACGTCTTGGACGGTGATCATCGCTTTCGTTTGTAGGATCAATGACGCCGCTAAACGGCTGACGTCTACGAAGGTACCATAGATACAAGATAAACAAGGCAATACATCCAATAAAGAGAAGTAAGCCAGGAATGAATCCTTTTGGCATGTAACTAAAAGTAATCGTATGTTCACCTTCAGGAACTTCCACCATCAAAAAGGCATCTTGGAATTTCTTCACAGGAACTTTTTCGCCATCGATTTTAGCAGTCCAACCACCATCATAAGGGATAGTCGTGGCTACCATCGTTTTTTCAGTCGCATGAACTGTTCCTGTAGCTGTTCGACCGGTAGTAGTCATCTCTACGCCGTTATTTCTGATTTGGTTGATTGCGGCTTGATACGCCACGACATCAAGTCCGACCACCTGTGGTTCCATAAAGCTGACTTCTTTGGTCCCATAGAAGCTTGCAGTGAAGGTAACCGTTGTATCTTGTGGGTAATAACCTAAATCATAATATTGACCAGTAATGTTAATTTGAGATTTTCTAGATACACCATTGACGGTAATAGTTGCTGTAGAGCTTTCTAACTGTGCGAAATTTGTTGGAAACAGGCTGAGATACGCTTGGGTATTCGCAGGTACTTGGACTTCCCAAGTCAATTCTTTCGGTTGATTATTTGCTGTTTCACTATAAGTGACCCCATTTGTCGTTGTTGTGATCTTCGTGTTCTGTTGACTTTTTAGGGTTGGCGTATAAAACGTAAAGAAAGATTGGTTCAATCCAGAAAGACTATTCATCAAATTTGTTTGACTGGTTAGATTATCACCTATCGGTTGTTCGATCTTATTGATCGTCAAAGGTGCTTTGAAAGCTAATGGTACAGCATTACTATTTTCGTACAAAGTATAGTTGTCCGTTTGTTCGACGGATTGGAAGCCGTATTTATTAAAACTACTATCGTTTTTAGCAATATTGTATTTGATTCCCGTAAATCCATCCATCAACAAGGTATTGTTATTGTAGCGAATGTTCAAATTTGTTCCTCTAGAACGGAAGCCTAAAGTATCCAAGTAAGAGGAAGAGTTTCGATTTCTGATCGAAGAGAACATGCTGATCCCACTATAACCATAATTGATCGAATCATTCGGTGAAACAGGATCAAGGTTTTCTAATCGATAAAACGTATCGGAATCCTTTTTCGAGGCATCAACTAACGTTTTGATCTCAGGATAAGGTTCGGTATACAAACTTCTTGAGGCATAATTCCAATCATCGAGAATGCCATGGATCATACTGTTGGTATTGACTGCGGCTTCGGCAGTCATCAATAGTAACAGAAGAATACTCAAACGTTTCAGATCAAATGGGTGTTGTTGGAATAAACCAATCGTCAATGCGTAGAGCGCTAAAAAGACTAACGTCAAAACAAAGGATGTGGGCGTGACATACGTGTAACTGCCATCTGGTTTGATACCCCAAGCTGTAGCAAAAGCAGCCGCTAGTACAATGATGACACCTAGCAAACGCTTCTGATCCTTCTCCTGTAGCTGTTCCCAACTATGAGCCGCTAACAAGAGTACGAGAAACGAAAAGAGATAGGCATAACGAAACAAGAACATATTTGGTGCGTGCATCCCATGCCAGAATAGATTCAAAGGGACTAAATAGAAGCTAGCAATCAAGATCGCGAATAGCCCACCGAACAACAACTTGTTTTTCAAGGGGAATTTGCGACTGACAAAATACAAGAGACATAATGCTAAAGGAAATAATCCAGCATAGATAAAAGGAATCGATCCGTATTTCGTCGTGTCATAAACACCCACCATGTTTTTCATCAATAAATCTAAATAAGAAGTTGCTTCCGTCTTCAATGAAGTGATCTGCGTCAACGCTTCGCCATTGGCACGTAGATCGAGAATGGCAGGCAGGATGATCACCATCGATGCACCTCCTGCTAATAAAGAGGTGATCCCATAAGGTAAAATCGTTCCTTTGTACCTCCGCCAATTCGTCAGTAGTCGTGTAACAAAGTATAAAAAGGAGAAGACCCCGACCATGAAGCCCATATAAAAACTGGATAAGAACAACAGCAAGTAACTAACAAACAATAAAATAGGTTTCTTTTGGTCCATCACACGATGGATACCTAAAATGATCAGAGGAAGATAGACAAAGGTGTCTAACCACATGATGATCTCTGAATGGGCAGTGATAAATGAAATCGACGCATAGCTGACACTTAATGCGACTTGCCCCCAATGTGGTATGCGATAGGTACGTGCTAGAAACCAGAAGGATAAACCTGCTGAACCAACCTTTAGTAAGGTGATGAGATACAAGGCATCTGGCATCAATTGATTCGGGAACAATAAAACGAGTGGTGTGAAAAGTCCACCTAAATAATAAGAAATCAATGATAGATAATTTAAACCAAGTGAGGCATTCCACGTGTAAAAAATGCTTTGTTTCCCTAACAACATATTACGGAAGCTTGCATGAAAGTTTGAAAATTGTGAGAAAGCATCACTAGCCAAGATGCTCCGATCACTTCCTGGATAAATACCGATACTTAAATAAACCAATAAAAGAATCAGCAAAGGGATAAAGAAGCTAGCAGCTGCATAGCGGCCGTTTTCTTTTAAGAATTTTTTCAATGTTGTTTTCATTACAATTCAGTCACCAAATTTCTATTTGAAGTTATATTTAGTTTATCACATTCATGATTTTACTTGCTGAAAATACAACCAAATTCATAAAAAAATTACATTTGAAATTAAATAACGTTTGTGAGTTTAAATTACATTTACATTAAGAAAATAACGCAAAATAAGAAAACACTTTCTACTTTAAAATAAAGTGTTGACAGGCCTTTGCAAATGCGTTATGTTTTATTTGTAACAATTATAAAAAAACATATACCTATCACTATCTGAGGGATAGTGGCACATAAAAGAAGACTTAAAACAATTATCTGGGTGATTGATTGTTTTAAGCCTTTTTTATTTTTTCTTCTTAAATTTCATGTGGTTGAGGAAATGTCTCTCATTTGATAATGATTCGCAAAAAATAAAAACCGTTCATTTTGTTGAACGGTTCAAATCATTTCATTCAATTATACGCGTTCAACTTTTCCTGATTTCAACGCACGAGTTGACACCCAAACTTTTTTAGGTTTGCCGTCAATCAATACGCGAACTTTTTGTAAGTTAGGTTTAACTGTACGTTTTGTTGAGTTCATCGCATGTGAACGGTTGTTTCCACTTTTTGTCTTGCGACCTGTAAAGTAACAAACTTTTGCCATGTAAATTTCCTCCTTTGCCTTGATTTGGAGCAATAGTAAATTCAGCTCATACCAGAATAACATATCATATGGCGTAGGAATTTGCAAGCATATTTTCATAGAATTGATTGACATTTTCAGTGATTAATTGTAACGTGAACAAAGTCTTTTCCAAATTTTTTCAATGGTTTTTGAGTACTTTAAGGGAACAACCTTTTATTTCGGTTGACGCTATGATAAAATGTGATAGTAGAAAAATGGGAATATTTTACCCGTTAAGGAGGCTCATTCATGGCTGTAAAAATTCAAACGTCAGCTGGAACCATTGAAATTACCAATGATGTCATCGCAACAGTTGTTGGTGGTGCCGCAACAGATGTATTTGGTGTTGTAGGAATGGCTAGCAAGAATCAAATCAAAGATAATATCACTGAAATTTTGCGTAAAGAAAATTACTCAAGAGGAGTAGTTGTCCGCCAAGAAGCTAATGGGATCGCAGTAGATGTTTATACAATCATTAGTTATGGCACAAAAATTTCGGAAGTTTCTCGTAATGTCCAAGAAAAAGTGAAATATAACTTGGAGACTTTACTAGGTGTTACAGCCAATTCAGTAAATGTCTTCGTGCAAGGTGTTCGTGTACTGCCAGACTAGGCAGGAGACTTGCTGACTGTTCAGCAGTCGATCTGAAGGAGGATTATCTAGGTGAGTGTAACAGAAATTAGTGCAAGCCAATTCCAGGAAATGGTTCAGTCCGGTGCGAATCGGCTACAAAAAAATGCAGAATACGTCAATTCCCTAAATGTATTCCCGGTTCCCGATGGAGATACCGGTACCAATATGAATTTATCAATGACAAGTGGTGCAAAAGCCGTTGTTGATTCTACCTCTGAAAAGGTAGGAGAATTAGCAGCGCTGTTATCTAAAGGTTTATTGATGGGGGCAAGAGGAAACTCTGGGGTTATTTTATCTCAGTTGTTCCGTGGTTTTTCAAAACAAATCCCTGATGTGACTGTTTTGACAGCAACAGATTTAGCTGCAGCTTTTACTCATGGGGTCGAAACAGCTTATAAAGCAGTAATGAAACCTGTCGAAGGAACAATCCTGACAGTTGCAAGAGAAGCTGCCAAAGCTGGTGAGAAGAAAGCAAAATCAACAGATGATGTGATCGAAGTCATGACTGCGGTCGTTAAAGGTGGGAAACGTGCGTTAGCAAAAACACCTGATTTGTTGCCTGTATTAAAAGAAGTAGGCGTTGTTGATAGTGGCGGTCAAGGACTATTATTCGTATATGAAGGTTTTTTAACTGCGTTGAATGGTGAATACCAAGCAGACGAGGTCTATGAACCATCTCCTGCTCAAATGGACGATATGGTGAATGCAGAGCATCATCGTAGTGTGCAAGGTCAGTTAGCGACTGAGGATATCCATTATGGTTACTGTACAGAAATCATGGTGAAGATCGGTGAAGGTCCAACTGTAGATAGTACATTTGATTATGAAGAGTTTCGTAACTATCTAGATGGCCTTGGAGATTCCCTGTTAGTGGTCAATGACGATGAAATCATCAAAGTACACGTTCATACAGAAAACCCTGGGGAAGTCATGAATTACGGACAGAAATTTGGTTCCCTAGTGAAAGTCAAAGTGGACAACATGCGTTTACAACACGAAACGATCTTAGAACATGACCAAGCCCCTTCAGCGCCGGTCGCACAAACGAAGCCTCGTGTACCTTACGGGATCGTTGCCATCGCAGCCGGAAAAGGTGTGCAAGAGTTATTTGAAAGTCTAGGAGCAAACTACGTGATCAGTGGTGGACAGACGATGAATCCAAGTACGGAAGATATCGTGAAAGCGATCAATGAAGTGAATGCAGATAAAGTCATCATCTTACCGAATAACAAAAATATCTTTATGGCAGCTGATCAAGCTGCTGAAGTGGCTGAACTTCCAGTTGCTGTTGTTCCATCAAAAACAGTTTCTCAAGGATTGACAGCGATGTTGTCCTTCAATGAACAAGCAACGTTAGAAGAAAATAAAGAAACGATGACAGATGTGCTTTCAAGTGTTGTCAGTGGTCAAGTGACACATGCGATCCGCGACACGATGATCGATGGAGTGAAAATCACAGAAGGCGATTTCTTAGGGATGATCGATGGGAAAATCGTGATCTCTAATCCAGATATCTTAGCGACATCACTTGCTACATTAGAGCAAATGATCAACGAGGATACTGAGATCGTCACGATATTAACCGGAGAAGACGGGTCTGCAGAACAAGCACAAGCATTTGCGGATCAACTGAGCGACAAATATCCTGAGTTAGAAATCGAGATCCATCAAGGAGATCAACCTGTCTATCCTTATTTATTTTCTGCTGAATAATACAGCCTGAAGCCGATAGATAAAGCAGAAAATCATTTGAAAGGATCTTCGGTCAACGATTCGCGAATCGTTGACCAAGTTCCTTTTTTTGTTAAAGGAGGGAAATCTTATGCGTTCGTTAGCTGATCCAGTCACAGTGCTGGCAGGTGTTGGTCAAAAAAGAGCGGATAGCTTGGCTAGTCTAGGCATCCATACAATTGAAGACTTGTTAACTTACTATCCTTTTCGTTATGAAGATATCCAAGAAAGAAATCTAAATGAAATCCAAGACCAAGAAAAAGTTACATTAAAAGGGTTAGTTGTCTCTCCGCCAGTAATGAGTCGTTTTGGCTACAAAAAAAGCCGTCTGCAGTTTCGAATGATGCAAGAACATGAAGTATTCAATGTTTCTTTCTTCAATCAACCCTATTTGAAAGATAAAGTCATTTTATCTGAAGAAATCGCAGTTTATGGGAAATGGGATGCGAAACGTAAAGCACTAAATGGGATGAAGATCCTTGGTTCGCAAAGTCCAGATGATTTCTCTCCGATCTATCATGTCAACAAATCCATTCGCCAAACGACACTGGTCGATCTGATCCGTCGAGGGTTTAGTGAGTATAGTGATTTGATTGAAGAAAACTTACCACTATCTTTAATTGAAAAATACCGTTTGCTTGATCGTCCGACTGCTGTAAGAAGTATGCATTTTCCGCAAAATCATGAGGAAAATCATCAAGCTAAACGACGGATTGTTTTTGAAGAATTCTTTTTTTTCCAGATGCAGTTACAAGGACTGAAAAAAGCCGAAAAGTCTGAAAAGAATGGCTTAGAGATCCTTTATGATGTGGAGCGATTAAAACAATTTACGAAAAAATTGCCGTTTGAATTAACGATGGCACAAAAACGTGTCACTAATGAAATTTGCCGTGATCTCCGTAATCCACACCATATGCAGCGTTTGTTGCAAGGTGATGTGGGAAGTGGGAAGACCGTTGTTGCTGCGATTGCTTTATATGCGACAGTGACTGCTGGCTTTCAAGGAGCGTTGATGGTCCCAACAGAAATATTGGCGCAACAACATATGGAAAGTTTATCCCAATTATTTGATCCAAATGAAGTGACCGTTGCGTTATTGACCGGATCAACGAAAGCAAAAGAACGTCGCGAGCTATTAGAACGGTTAGAAAATGGGGAAATCGATATCGTCGTGGGAACACATGCACTGATTCAAGAAGGTGTAGCATTCCAAAATCTAGGATTAGTGATCACCGATGAGCAACATCGTTTTGGCGTGAATCAACGAAAAGTATTGCGTGAGAAGGGTTGGCGTCCGGATGTGTTATTTATGACTGCCACCCCGATCCCTCGAACCTTAGCAATTACAGCATACGGCGAAATGGATGTATCTGTGATCGACGAGCTTCCCGCTGGACGGATTCCGATCGAAACAAGATGGGTCCGAACACCTCAATTAGATAGCGTGCTAGAATGGACCTATAAAGAATTGCGTAGAGGACATCAAATGTACGTGATTTGTCCATTGATCGAGGAGTCCGAAGCTTTAGATGTGAAAAATGCAGTGGAAATTTACGAAAAACTTCGTGAGTTATTTGCACCAGAATATGAAGTTGGCTTGTTGCATGGTAAAATGAAGAATCAAGAAAAAGATCAGATCATGGAAACATTCAAAGAAAACCAACTCCAGATCTTAGTGTCAACCACAGTGATCGAGGTCGGTGTCAATGTGCCGAATGCAACGGTCATGCTGATCATGGATGCGGATCGTTTTGGATTAGCCCAGCTGCATCAGTTGCGTGGGCGTGTCGGTCGAGGAAGTGAGGCTTCTTATTGTATCCTCGTGGCAAATCCGAAAAATGAACTGGGTGTCGAACGAATGAAAATCATGACAGAAACCACAAATGGCTTTATCTTGAGTGAAAAGGATTTAGAATTACGAGGGCCAGGAGAAGTATTTGGCTTCCGTCAATCCGGCTTGCCAGAATTTGCGATCGCAGATCTAGTAACAGATGGGAATGTCTTAGAGGTTGCCCGTGAAGAAGCTGCGGCAATCTGGCAAATCAAAGACTGGCAGTTATTACCTGAATATCAACCATTAACAGCCAAGTTGCAATTAGGCGAACAAGATAATCGTTATTTTGATTAACAGATTATCAATACTTTCAAAATGATGACAAGGAGTGGAAATAATAATGAGAATTGCAGTAGATGCAATGGGCGGAGATCACGCACCACAAGCCATTGTGGAAGGAATCGCTCTAGCACAAAAAGATTTCCCTGAGTTGGAATTTGTTCTTTACGGTAAAGAATCAGAAATCAAGAAATATTTGACAGACGAAACAAATATCACAATCGTCCATACTGACGAAAAAATCAATAGTGATGACGAGCCAGTTAAGGCGATCCGTCGCAAGAAAACTGCGTCAATGGTTTTAGCTGCCCAAGCAGTCAAAAATGGAGAAGCAGATGCTATTTTTTCAGCAGGGAATACAGGAGCCTTACTAGCAGCTGGCTTGTTTATTGTTGGACGCATCAAAAACATCGAACGTCCTGGACTAATGTCCACATTGCCAGTTATTGGCAAAGAAGGTGAAGGGTTTGATATGCTAGATTTAGGTGCAAATGCAGAAAACAAACCAGAGCATCTTTTACAATATGGTATTTTGGGGTCATTTTATGCGAGAAAAGTTCGTGGGATCGGCCGACCTCGCGTCGCATTGCTCAATAATGGGACGGAAGAAACTAAGGGAAGCGAATTGACAAAACAAGCATTTGAACTCTTGCAAAATGAAACAAGCTTGAACTTCATTGGCAATGTAGAAGCGCGTGACTTACTAAATGGTGTGGCAGACGTCGTAGTAACCGATGGCTTTACTGGAAATGCAGTGTTGAAATCCATTGAAGGCACAGCGATGAATATGATGACCTTATTGAAATCTGCCATCTTGAATGAAGGCATCAAAGGCAAAATGGGTGCATTACTACTAAAAGACGGTTTACGCTCTTTGAAATCAGAAATGGACTATTCAAAACATGGAGGAGCTGTTTTATTTGGATTGAAAGCACCAGTTATCAAAACGCATGGTGCAACTGGACCGGATGCAGTTCGCTACACGATCCGTCAAATCCATACGATGCTTGAAACCAATGTTGTAGGGCAACTGGTGGAGCAATTTGAGCAAAAAGAGGACTAAATTTTCTGCGAATTGACAAGCTGATGGAGAAAAAAGGGTGGACATTCCAAAAAATTGTCAGTAAAATTAGCTATGGTGAAGAAAACGTAGTAGTTCTAAGAATTGTGGGGGTGAAAAAATTGACGCGCGAAGAAGTATTTAATAAGGTAGCTAAAATCATTTCAAATCACTTTGAAATGGATACAGACAAAGTGACAGATGAATTGAACATTAAAGATGATCTGAAAGCTGATTCAATTAGTATCATGGAATTTGTTCTTGAACTAGAAGATGAATTCGGTACAGAGATCTCTGATGAAGATGCTGAACAAATCGAAACAGTCGGCGGTGCCGTGGATTATATCAGCAACCACTTGAAATAAATTGAATAAATACACATCAACTGATGAATGAATTGACGAAAGCCAATTTCAACTCAAAGCCAAGAAGTCAGAAATAGTTTAGCTATTTCAGGATTTCTTGGCTTTTTCAGGCATTATTTTTAAATAAAAAGGTTTTTTTAAAGAGGAGAATTATGTCATAAAATACGATTGTAATAGGTGGTTTTACAACATTTACATTTCGTATATACTGTATAATTATGCTTTTGTAAAATGGAATATCTATTCGGTTAAAACTGTTTTTTATATAAAGAGTGATTTTTGCAGATTTTTATAATGATTCTTAGTTTATAAAAATAGTAGGATAAAGAGAAGGCTAGCCACATACCTCATTTTTTTTTAATCTTCTTTAAGAGCTGACATAGCTACGTAAGATTTTTCAGACAATTCTGGCAACAGTGTGAAATAATCTTGCAATATAAAACGGTTTTCTATATAATTATTAATAATTAATTACACACTCCTTAGAATGCTACTTATTTAATTTTTTTTTGCTAAGTTGTTATTCAGTGTAGGATTATTTTTTTTATTAAAAACTTCCATCGAGGGAGCAGAGAGGGGTATTCGATTGTCAGATAACCAATTATTAGATGTTCAGAACCTACACACAGGCTTCCGTCTAAAAGATGAATACTACGATGCAGTAGACGACGTTTCTTTTACTTTAGATAAAAACGAGATCTTAGCCATCGTTGGTGAGTCTGGTTGCGGGAAAAGTACGTTAGCTACAACGATTATGGGATTATTAGATCCTAACAATACAAAGATCACAGGGGAGATCATGTACAATGATTTAAATTTGATTGAATTAAATGAAACATTGTATAACAAGATCCGCGGAAATGATATTGGGATGATTTTTCAAGATCCATTATCTGCACTAAACCCTTTGATGAGAATTGAAGACCAAATCAAAGAAGGTTTGTCTTACCATACAAAAATGACGGCTGAGCAAAGACAAGCACGTGCATTAGAATTACTAGAACAAGTAGGGATTCCGAATCCTGCACGAGTTGGACGTCAGTATCCTCATGAGTTGTCAGGTGGGATGAGACAGCGGGTGATCATCGCGATTGCGATTGCATGTAAGCCACCGATCATTATCGCGGATGAACCAACGACTGCCTTGGACGTAACGATTCAAGCACAGATTCTTGACTTACTGAAAGATTTACAAGAAGAAACTAAAACTGGGATCATCCTGATCACACATGATTTAGGTGTCGTAGCTGAAATGGCGGATCGTGTTGCTGTGATGTATGGTGGACAATTTGTTGAAGTTGCAGGAGTCAAAGAGTTATTTGAAAATCCAAAACACCCATATACACAATCATTGCTAAATTCGATTCCACAAGAAGGAAATCACGAGGCAGAGTTACACGTGATTGAAGGCGTAGTCCCTTCCTTAAAAAATATGCCACGAACAGGTTGCCGATTTGCGCCACGGATTCCTTGGATCCCAGCAAGCGCTCACGAAGAAAATCCAGTCTTGCATGAAATCGCACCGAATCATATGGTACGTTGCTCATGTTATAAACATTTCCACTTTAGAGACGAAAAAGGAGAGGTGTAGATGTCAGAATTAATTACAATCAAAGATTTGAAAGTTCACTATCCTATTCGCAGTGGGTTTTTCAACCGAGTAACAGACCATGTCTATGCAGTAGACGGTGTCGATTTTATTATTGAAAAAGGAAAAACATACGGACTAGTTGGAGAATCAGGTTCTGGGAAGTCCACAACCGGAAAAGCGGTTGTCGGCCTAGAAAAAGTGACTTCTGGCCAAATCATGTATGAAGGAAAAGACGTCACGAAAAGAAGTAACCGCAAAAAAATCGGCTACAACAAAGACGTCCAAATGATCTTTCAAGATTCAATGTCTAGTTTAAATCCTAAAAAACGAGTACTGGACATTATCGCTGAGCCGATCCGTAACTTTGAACGCTTGAGCGATCAGGAAGAAAAGAAAAAAGTCAAAGGCTTATTGGACATCGTTGGGATGCCAGAAGATGCGTTATACAAATATCCTCATGAATTTTCTGGTGGACAAAGACAGCGTTTAGGGGTTGCCCGAGCAGTAGCAACGAATCCTAAATTGATTGTTGCTGATGAACCTGTATCTGCCCTAGACTTATCTGTTCAGGCACAAGTATTGAACTTTATGAAACGCATCCAACAAGAATTTGGCTTGAGCTATTTATTCATCTCTCATGACTTGGGTGTCGTAAAACACATGTGTGACAACATCGCGATCATGTACAAAGGTCGCTTTGTTGAAATCGGTACACGAGAAGATATCTATAATGATCCGCGCCACATCTACACAAAACGCTTACTATCTGCGATTCCACGAATCGATGTAGACAATCGGGAAATACAAAAACAAAACCGACGAAATGTTGAACGTGAGTATATCGAACATCAAAAAGATTACTACGATACAGCAGGGCGAGTGTATGATTTACGTACACTAACCACTACACACAAAGTAGCGTTGAAAGATGGAGGTGCTAGCTAATGTGGAAAACGATTCTACGAAGAGTTCTTTTGATGATCCCACAAGTGATCATTCTTAGTGTGTTGATCTTTATGCTAGCGCAAGCCATGCCTGGAGATCCGTTTACAGGATTGATCAACCCAAACCAAGATCCAGCTGTGATCGAGCAGATGCGTCAGGCAGCGGGCTTGAATGATCCTTGGTATGAACAATATTTCCGTTGGGTCGGAAATGCCTTACAAGGTGATTTTGGACAAAGTTTCTTGTATAAGCGTTCGGTTTCCTCTTTGATTGGGGAACGAATCATCAATACTTTATATTTATCTATTTTAACTGTTATTATTACGTACTTGATTGCTGTACCACTAGGTATGTTAGCTGGTCGATACCAAAATTCGATTTTGGACAAAGCTGTCGTTATTTATAACTTCTTCAGTTTTGCTGTTCCATTATTCATTTTCGGATTGATCATGTTGTTTGTTTTTGGCTATCGTTTAGGTTGGTTCCCAACAAGTGGTTCTCAGACTTTAGGTTTCCAGGGAGGATTTTTCGCTCAATGGATGGATCGATTGCAATACATTCTATTACCATCGATCACACAGGCCTTTTTAGCCACAGCAGTAACGATCCAGTATTTACGAAGTGAAGTCATTGATTCGAAATCCTTAGACTTTGTACGTACAGCTCGTTCCAAAGGGGTGCCGACAAACAAAGTATTCAGTCGTCACATTTTCCGTAATGCAGCCTTGCCGATGGCATCTCAAATGGGGTATGAAATCACTTCATTGATTGCTGGTTCTGTCGTTATCGAAAAAATCTTTGGGTATCCTGGTGTCGGAAAATTATTTATTGACTCAATCGGTCAACGTGATTATACCGTAATCACAGCCTTAGTCTTGATTTTAGGAATCGCAACGCTCGTCGGAACACTGCTGTCAGATATTATCATGAGCATTGTTGATCCGCGTATACGAATCCAATAAAAAAATCAAACAGAAGGGAGAATCGATCATGAGTGATAAAAACAAAGAAGTTGCGCAAGAAAGTATCCCACCAATGGGTATACGAATGATTGCACGAGAATTCAAAAAAGATAAAGTAGCCATTTTTTCACTGGCTTTGTTAGTTGTTTTACTATTAGTTATTTTTATCGGGGCGATCTTTATTGACCAAGATAAAGTAATGTTTGTTAGTATTTTTGATAAGTATGCTGAACCTGGCGCCATCTCTTCTCAAGGATCAAAATTCCTTTTAGGAGCAGATGAAGGTGGACGTGATGTCTTCGGTCAATTGATCATCGGAGCAAGAAACTCTGTGATGATCGGTTTTGCTATCACGATCATTACGTCGATCATCGGAGTAGGGCTTGGAATCCTTTCAGGTTTTTATGGTGGGATCATTGACAACGTATTGATGCGTATTGTTGATTTTATTATGATTTTACCAATCATGTTGATCATTATCGTGTTTGTTTCGATCATTTCGCGTTATAACGTTTGGTCATTTATTTTTATCATGAGTGCATTTTATTGGGTAGCTAAAGCCCGATTATTCAGAAGTAAGACGTTATCAGAAGCTAGACGTGATTATGTCAGTGCTTCAAAAACGATGGGAACAAGTGATTTCAAAATCATGTTCCGTGAAATCATGCCAAACCTTAGTTCATTGATCATCACCAACTTAACAATGAACTTTGCGGCAAATATTGGGATCGAGACCACTTTGACTTTCTTAGGCTTTGGATTGCCAGCTAATGTACCTAGTTTAGGAACATTGATCGGTTATGCAAGTAACGGTGAAGTTTTAGTGAATCGACAATGGATTTGGTTACCCGCGTCAATTCTAATTTTAGTGTTGATGTTGAGTATAAACTACGTTGGACAAGCATTTAAGCGTTCTGCAGATGCGCGTCAACGTTTAGGATAAGAGAAGTGAAGGGGGAAAATAGGATATGAAGAAAACGATTTTTGGATTTGTCACACTGCTATCTGTGGGAGCATTAGCAGCGTGTGGAAATGGCGGCGGAACTAGCTCGTCAGGTAATAATTCAGCAGATAATGGGGATAACAGTGAATTGACTTTCCCATTAGCAACAACGAATAATGATGAAGCAATCGAAGACGGTGAGTTAAATGTTGCAGTCGCAACAGACAGTCAATTCAAAGGATTATTCCAATGGGAATTTTACCAAGATGCCTTTGATGCAGCGTTTATGGCGCCTTCACATGAACCATTATTTACAAATGATGACAACTTCACGATCACAAACGATGGTGCAGCCTCATTAGAATTAGACGAAGATGCGAAAACAGCGACAATCACACTTAAAGACAACGTAAAATGGTCTGATGGTGTCGATGTCACAGCAGATGATGTTATTTTCCCTTATGAAATCATCGGTAACTCTGAATACACTGGTATCCGTTACGATGATACATTCCGTAATATCGTTGGTATGGAAGAATATAACAGCGGTAGTGCAGATACGATTTCTGGAATTACAAAAGTAGATGACAAAACTGTTAAAATCGAATATAAAGAAATGAACCCAAGCATGCTTCAAGCAGGTGGTGGTATTTGGACATATGCAGCGCCAAAACACACACTTGAAGGAATTGCTATCAAAGACATGGAATCAAGCGATCAAGTCCGTAAGAACCCTGTGACATTTGGTCCTTACTATATGAGTAACATCGTTGCTGGTGAATCAGTAGAGTTCTTACCAAATGAATACTACTGGAATGGTACACCACAATTGAAGAAAATCACAATGAAATCATTACCAACAGCAAGTGCAACAGAAGCATTGAATTCAAAATTGTATGATATGATTTTCCAAATGCCAACAGATACTTACGAAACATACCAAGATATCGCTGGCTATACGAATCTAGGACGTCAGCAAACTTCATACACTTACTTAGGTTTCAAACTAGGTAAATGGGATGCTGAAAGTGGAAGTGTTGAATATGATCCAAACTCAAAAATGGCTGACAAATCATTACGTCAAGCAATGGGTTACGCTTTAGACAACACTGCAGTAGGCGAACGTTTCTATGCTGGTTTAAGAAGCAATGCGACTTCATTGATTCCACCAGTATTTGAAAGTTTCCACGATGCAGATCTAAAAGGCTTCACACAAGATATTGATAAAGCCAATAAATTATTGGATGATGCAGGATATAAAGATGTTGATGGCGATGGTATCCGTGAAGACAAAGATGGTAACAAGTTGACAATCAACTTTGCGTCAATGTCAGGTGGCGAAACAGCGCAACCATTAGCAGATTACTACGTACAACAATGGAAAGAAATCGGTTTAGATGTTCAATATACAACAGGCCGTCTGATCGAATTCAACTCATTCTATGATCGTTTAGAAAATGATGATCCAGAAATCGACATCTACCAAGCAGCTTGGAACACAGGAACAGATCCAAACCCAAGTGGACTATGGGGGGCAAATGCAGCGTTCAACTACACTCGTTATGAGTCAGAAGAAAACACAAAATTGATCAATGATATCAATTCAAGTGCAGCATTTGATGCAGATTACCAAAAAGAAGCTTACAAAAAATGGCAAGAATACGCATTTGAAGAAGCTTTTGCTATTCCAACATTGTTCCGTAACGAAGTATTACCAGTAAACGACCGCGTTAAAGATTGGAATTGGGCATATGATGCTGTCAATCCATGGGCTGTTGTATCTGTAACTTCAGATTCACGTTCATAATCATTAAATGATAAAACCGAATCAGTTCGAGATAGGATTCTCCTATTCTCGGCTGGCTCGGTTTTTTTTATAAGTAGGTCTGTGAAAGTTTTATCACCATCAATCATTAATACATAACAAATAAACTATGGGTGTTTTTTAATTAGGAAAAACGAGGAAATGTTTGTTTTTTTAGAATGAAAAACATATAATAAATATGAAAATAAATGAAATGAAAGAGAGGGGAGGGTGTGATTCATATAAATACTTACTTTATAGAGATTTTGAAATGCTAAATCAAAAATAAAACGTACAAAGGAGAATTTTATGAAAAACAAAAAATTAGTTGTTAGTGTTATTGGAACTGTTGCTGCTATAGGAGTATTTGTCTCAACCGATCAAGTAAGTGCGTCAGAAATGAATGAACCTTTGATCATATCAAACTATGCAAATATATTTGATATGGATATTGTGCAAGAACAAGCAGTAATGATTCAGCCGAAAATCACAATGGATACATTTTATGGCGGAGTAACCGGTATTCCTGGATTTGGTACAGTATGGGGAGAATTTACGCCATCTAGTAGAAGAGTCACAGTTCAGGCGAAGGGAACAAAAACTGTTAATGTCACAGGAGGACCTAGAGTAGAAGTAAGAGCAGAAGATCCACGTGCATTTACGGGAAATACCTCTGGATGGTGGTGGGCATAGAGATTTAAGAACCTAAGACAAAATTTTTATACAGTATTACCCGAGCTATATAGAGATTACTGCTACGGTCAGGTTGTTGCTAGAAGTCAACAATCTCTTCAGTGATATCTCAAATACAGTTCGGGTATTTGAATATTTGAAAACATGTTTTAGGTGCTTTTTTCTTTCATTATGAAAAAAATCTATCGAGGGTTATTTATAGTTACAGTGTTAAGTTTCCTTTATGCCATTTCTTTTATCGGAAATGAAGGAATCAAGAGTGCTATCCCAAATGCTCATTCGGGCATTGTAATTGAAGAAGCGAGTGGAACGATTGAGGAAATCAATCAAAAAATTTCTGCTTATGCAAAAAAACATGAAATTGCTATACATAAACTGGTTTTTAGAATTGGCGCTTCTGGTGAGACGACAAAGGAAATTTATACCTTTGACAAGGTGGAACGTTCGGAATACTCTTTTCCACCTATAAAATCGGATGTTGCCACCTATTTTTATGATTACACAGAGATGAAGCATCAAGATGTGTTGGGGACTTATATTGTAACAGAAGCCCCTCCATCTGGAATGATCGCTGATTTTCATGATCAAGGAATCAAATTGGAGATTGAAGAGATAAAATGGTTTCAGTTATTGACGGCGGGTTTATTAATGAGTATTGGACAACTCTTCTTTATTCTATTTTTCTTTGTGATTTTAGCTTTACTGTTTTATAAAGCTTCCCTTCGCAAGAAAATTGGTGTGATTGAGATGTTAGGACATCGTTGGCTGATAGTGTCCGTCAAGGATAGTTTCATTGATAGTGTGATTTTTACTCTCTTGATGGTTGCTTTTTCTTGGTGGTTTCCACAATTACAGTTTCTTTATCGACCGATTTTTTTCTGGGGTCATTTAATGATTTGGGTTCTTCAATTATTTACGAGTGGGATTATTTTTTCGTTCGGTACGATTTCAGATAAGATAAAAGGAAGGAAACCTTACCGATTATTATTTAGTTTGAACCTTTTATTAAAGATCATCATCTTCACGTTTGTTACGGTGCAAGCCAGTACGTTATCAATTAAAGTAATGGAGACGCGTGAACTTGAACAGCAGCTCTCCCAATGGACAAGAGTTCCTGACTATTATCACTTGGCATTTAGTAGAGACACCAATCTACTTGTAAACCCGGCAGAAAGTAAAGACGTGCGAAAGAAAGCACAAGCGCCAATCAATTCACGGTTGCTTCCCTTGTTGGAAAAATCAGAACAGTCAGGTGGAATTTTTCTAAGGGACAATGAACTTGGTCATAGTAGTCCGACACTAAATTATATTCAAAATGACGCTTTTTGGTTAAGTAACCATCATGCCGTACAAGAATTGGCTATCAAGGATGCGGATGGTCAATTGATTGACTCATTAGATGATTCTTTTTTCTATCTTCTTATTCCTGAAAATAAGCGAATGTATACAGAAATGATCATTCCAGAAGCCGAGGCTGAACTTGATTTTTATCAAAATTCTTTTGAGTACGAAACGAAAGCATACGAAGGCGAGTTAAAAATTCTTTATACTCAAGCAAACCAAGTCCTTTTTAACTATAACTTCCAACCCTATGAAAAAACTTTTTCTTCCAATCCAATTATCGTTTCCATGTCATTGCCATTGATCCAACCAAATATCGAAATATGGATACAGGATATTTCAAATGGGACTTACTTGTTTCGAGACCCTCAACTTGTCCAAGAATTTATTAAAGAAAATCATATGGAACATGATTTTTATGGCTTGATTGCTGTAAAAGATAGTATCAATCAATCTCTTATGGGGGTGAGACGTGATTATTATACAACCCTTAGTATTTTGATCTTGATCCTTATGGGCTTTGTTTTTATTCAAGTCTATTTGAGTTTACTGTATGTGGAAATGAATAAGAAAAAACTGTTCCTCAAATATATTGCTGGTTGGACTCTGCTACAGAGGCATCACAGATATTATGAAATAATATTAGGCATTTCTACTGTTGTTGCGTTGATCTTGCTACTCATCAACCATGCTTGGTGGCAGATTTTGATTCTATTACTATTATTTGAATTATGTATCCTTTTATTCACTACGTATTTATCAGAAAAAAGAAAACGTCTGGAGGTGATCAAATATGATTGAAGCCAAAGAAATCACTAAAAAGTATAAAGGAAAAGTGATTTTCGAGAACGTATCTTTACATGTAGAGACTGGTTCAATAACTGTGATCACGGGAAGTAGTGGTGTAGGGAAAACGACGTTACTGAACTGCTTAGGACAACTGGAGCCAATTGATTCTGGTGAAATATGGATAGACAATCAAATTCTTCACCGTAAAAGTAAAAAACGTTTCTTTCGTGAGTATGCAGGATTTTTATTTCAGAACTTTGCATTGATCGATAATGAAACGGTCAAGCAAAATTTACAGTTAGTAGTAAAAAAAGAGGAAAAAATGATTGCTGCGCTCCGCAAGTTCCAAATGGAAGACTCATTGCACCAAAAAGTATTTCGTTTAAGCGGTGGTGAGCAACAACGAGTAGCTCTAGCTCGCTTGTTTTTGCAAACCCCTAAAATCGTTTTTGCAGATGAGCCCACTGCCTCTTTGGATAAAGGGAATCGGCAACTTGTGATCGAAGCATTGAAAGAATTGAATGAGCAAGGAGTGACGATTGTCTTAGTCACCCATGATTTAGATTTGGCAGAACAACTAGGTGGGCAAGTTGATATGAACCTACTGATAAACAAGATGTTGTGATCAATAATTTTTACGAGTACTCACAATAAAATACGACGATCTCACTCCGATAGAAAAGAGATGAGATCGTCGCTTAAGTATTTTGTTTCATACTTTACTTATTCTTTAAGGTTATGCATAAAAGATTATTCCGTTTCTTTAGTTGCTTTTTCCGACTCATTCAACTCAATATCTGCTTTACTTTTTGATCGTAGTAAACCAATTATTTCATTTAACTGTGTAATGATTTTTAGTAAACCAACAAAAACAACTAAAAAAATATAAATATTTATTGTAATCACCAACTTGCGTTGTATTTTGACGACCATAGTTCGTCAGTTAGTGTCACTCGAACGGTTCCGGTATTTCCGTGACTAGATACCAGACCACGGGCGCTTGCCGTTTTTCTAACCAATTCACCTGCAATTAAATTACAAATAGCGATAATCACTGCACCAGCAACTGTGATTCCGCATGTAGTAGCAAGAGTGTCTAATATGACCGTGTACAATAAGTTGCCTCCAGTTCCCATGACAAGTCGATCATAGAAATTATACACAGACGTTTTACCAGTGCTAGTATTATAGTACATATTCCAGCCACCATTTTGCAGTTTGCCACCTACGCCTGCTACTGCACGAGACCCATAACTAGCACCATCAAACTCTTCCATCAATTCATCCATGTGATTCTTTACATCTTTGACTGTCATATTCATTACTTTCTGTTCAAAATCTGTAGCAATGGTATTTTGAGTTGATGCTATTGTATTGGGCAAAATCGAACTTGAATATCTTAATTGTGCTTCGTTCATTAATTCAGCAATTGTCTTATCTTCAAAATTGTTAACTTGCGTCACTTTTTGATTCTCACTATCTGATGCGTAAACAACAGAACTTAGTGAAGGAACTAACGGTGTTGCTAAGGTTACAATCGCCATAGAGGTAGTTAATAGCATTTTTAATTTATTTATGTTCATATTATTTGACCTTTCACTATATATTTTTTTATGGTACTAACAAATTTTTGAAAATATTTTCTATTGATCTGCTACGGATTGACAACTTCCCAACCAAATAATATCATTATAAATGAAATCGTTTTCCCTCCTTTTGTTAGTAGATTTAAAGTTTTTATCTTCCGATTGTTATAGGAAAACTTTATGAACCTTTGTTCTTTTTATTGATGTTTTCTCAAGTAATATTCCTCATTTGGATTAGGTTGATTCCTTATTTATTAAGATATGCGATTGCCAAATAAAGATAATTATAGTTGTTATAGATTAGTTCTTTACTGTATTATTATTTAGTGTATTACGAAATGTTATAATGTATCTTAGTTATACAATAAGATTATTTGATAGTTTGCACCAAAGTTAGTCAAAAATAAGTAGAAAATTTGGTGATTTTATATGGAACATGGGGAATTGATTAAAAAATTAAGAACCGATAGAAAAATAACACGAAGAGAGTTGAGCGCAGGGGTACATTCGATAAGCACATTACAGCGGTTTGAAAATGATACCGCTAGAATTGACATAGATACCATTTGGCAATACTTGGAAAGAATGAATATTCAAATAGATGACTACTATTTGGAGTATTATAACTATCAATTAAGTAAAAAAGAGCACCTACGAAAAAATTTTAGGAGTGCAATTATTTCTGAGTATCATGCAAAAGAGTATTTAGATAACTTACAAGAAGAATATAAAAAAAGTAAAGACGTTTTTTTTCTGTATCTAATTGTTCAAATAAAAGCAGTCGCTGAAAAATTGCCAAATTATCAACTTGGTAAGATAGATGAAAATGAATCAAAAAAAATTTTGGATTATTTGAGTAGGATAGAGGAGTGGGGATATTTTGAATTAGCAATGTATACTAATTGTTTAGGAGTCTTTAAAAAGGAATACCGATTATTTCAATATAAGGATGTGCTCAATCAGTTTAGGAAATTTAAAGGTATACCTAAATATCAACACGCATTAATAAAATTTATTATAAACTCTATCATTTTAGAATTTTCCGAAAAAAATTATGATAGGATTTTGGATTTGTTAGGAATTTTGTATGATGAAACAAAGGACTCAGATTATTTAAAAGGAAGAATATATTGGAAATTTTTTTTCCGATTGTATCAGTCTGTCGTTGGGGATTTTGAATTTGATGGCTCGATAACTATTGAGATGCTAAGGTTGCTTGGATACGAAGAAGAGGCAGAAAATTTTTTGGATATTGAAAGAACGATTTTGAACGATAATACATAAATTAGTTTGTCTACTTAACAAGATGCATTAATCAGATCAGATATACTTCCATACCTATAAAATCTGATGTTGTTGCTTATTTTTTAAGATTACATAGAAATGAAAAGAGCAAGATATGTTCATTGCTTATATTGTAATGGAAGTACTCCTATTAAAATCCGAGGACATTGTTTAAATATACGTATGATAAATCATACTGACTGAATAATCGCTGATTCCAACTACAATTAATATAACTTTAAAAAGGCATTTTTCTGTTTTTTGAAAAGTGCTTTTTTGTTCTTTAATGAGTAATGATCTGGATTTAGGAATATTACAAGTTTTAATATATTTTTATGAAAGAGAATCTCCAACATGGTTTATAAAGCTTTTCATACCTTTTGTCTCAACCATTTCATATTTTATAAAAAACCAGTATAATAAGGAAGTATTGAAAAAATAGCCATAAAGGAATGTGGGAAATGGACAATCAGCTAACAAAAGAATTGAAAGAAAAGTATAGCATCGTTTTTCACGATTTAAACTTACTTGAACAAGCTTTTACCCATTCATCCTATGTGAATGAGCATCGCAATTTGCAACTATCCGACAACGAACGTCTTGAGTTTTTAGGAGATGCTGTATTAGAGTTAATGGTTTCTGAATATCTGTATCGTTTGTATCCAGATATCCCAGAAGGAAAATTGACCAAAACTCGTGCAGCTATCGTGCGTGAAGATAGTTTGTCCAAATTTGCCAAGGAATGTCGTTTTGACCAGTACATCCTGTTAGGAAAAGGTGAGGAGAACTCAGGCGGACGAACCCGTCCAGCGCTTCTTTGTGATCTGTTTGAAGCCTTTTTAGGAGCGTTATACCTTGATCAAGGATTTGACGCAGCACATGCGTTTATTGAAACGGTGATTTTTCCGAAGGTACGTGCCGGTGCTTTTTCCCATGAGATGGATCATAAAACAAGATTACAAGAAGTATTGCAAAAAGCAGGAGACGTGTTGATCGAATATCGTTTGATCAATGAAGAAGGTCCAGCACACGAACGTATTTTTTGGATCGAAGTATACGTTGATGATCGGTTGATTGGAACTGGACAAGGAAAATCGAAAAAACTAGCAGAACAAGCTGCTGCTGAGAATGCTTTAGCAGCACTAAGTAAGTGAGGGAAAGACTTCGTGTATTTAAAACGCATTGAAATAGCCGGCTTTAAATCATTTGCAGATAAAACAATCATTGAGTTTGAAAATAGTGTCACAGCGGTCGTTGGACCAAACGGTAGCGGGAAAAGTAATATTACCGAGGCCATCCGTTGGGTACTAGGAGAACAGTCTGCGAAAAGCCTTCGTGGTGGGAAAATGCCGGATATTATTTTTGCCGGTTCTGATTCCCGTAAACAATTGAATGTCGCTGAAGTAACCGTCGTATTAGACAACTCTGATCATTACTTGCCACTAGAGTATAGTGAGATCAGTGTGACACGTCGTTACCGTCGAACAGGTGAAAGCGACTTTTTCATCAATAAACAACCTTGCCGTTTGAAAGACATCCAAGAATTATTTATGGATTCTGGCTTAGGGAAAGAATCATTTTCGATCATCTCTCAAGGAAAAGTCGAAGCGATTTTTAGTAGTAAGCCAGAAGACCGACGAGGGATTTTTGAAGAAGCAGCTGGAGTCTTGAAATACAAACAGCGCAAGAAAAAGGCGGAGCAAAAGCTTTTTGAAACAGAGGATAATCTAAGCCGTGTCCAAGATATCATCTATGAACTTGAAGAGCAATTAACTCCTTTGGCCGCCCAGAGTGAGGCTGCGAAGGAGTTTTTACGATTAAAAGAAACATTGACTAACACAGATATCTCTTTGATGATTGCTGAAATCAAAGCGGCAAAAAAAGAGTGGGATGAACGACAAATACAATTAGATCAGTTCAACCAATCACTAACGTCCTTAACGACACAGATCCAAACAAAGGAACAGTTATTAGCCGACAAACGTAAACAAAATAACCAGGCCGACCGTATGATCGAAAAAAATCAACAAACGTTATTAGCGTTGTCAGAAAAATTAAAGCAAACAGAAGGACAAAAAGAAGTATTACTTGAGCGAACGAAGCATACCCAAAAGAGCTCAAAAGAATACCAAGCTTCTTTAACTGAAGTGCAAGAAAAAGTGGCTCATTTTGAAGAATTACAAGCGACTTTGACACAAGAAGTTAGTCAAAAAGAAGCAGAGATCCAACAGGCTGAAAAAGCACTGATGAGTACGCAACAAGAATTGGAGAAATACCAAAAATCAACAAAAGAATTGTTGGCAGAATTGCGCGATCAGTATGTCGATTTAATGCAAGAACAAGCAACTGTCGGCAATGAATTGAAGTACTTGGAGCGTCAATATGTCCAAGAGACATCTAAAAGTCAGCAAACACTAGCCAAACAATCGGAAGTGGAAGCGAATGTTGCGGAAATGTCCGCTAAGCAAATCGAGTTGACAGAGCGACATGAAAAGCTACAACAAGCTTTGAATGAGGTCAAAGCGTCACTTGAACTTGTGCAAACAAAAGGAAAACAAGCACAAGAGCGCTTGGCAAAAGAACAGCCTAAAATGTATCAACTGATGAACCAAGTCCAACAATTGCGGGCACGTCAGAAAAGTTTACAAGAAATCCAAGAAAATTACTTTGGCTTCTATCAAGGTGTACGTTTGATCTTGCAACAAAAACAACGTCTTTCAGGTATCGTTGGAGCGGTTGCTGAATTGATCGATGTTCCAGCTGATTATACATTGGCAATCGAAACAGCTTTGGGTGGTTCAGCGCAACATGTCATTGTTGAAAATGAAGGCGATGCACGTCAAGCGATCACTTATCTGAAACAACAAAAAGGCGGACGAGCAACGTTTCTACCATTAACGACAATCAAACCTCGCCAATTACCTGCACATATTTTTGCACAAGCGCAAACAGTTGACGGGTTTATCGGAATCGCTAGCGAACAAGTGACTTATCCCGAACAGATCCAGACAATCGTTCACAATCTATTAGGGACGATTCTATTAGCAAAAGACTTAGCAAGTGCCAATGCCATTGCCCAGCAGATTCGTTACCAGTATCGTGTGGTCTCACTAGAAGGTGATGTCATGAATGCCGGTGGTTCAATGACTGGTGGGGCGACGAAGCGAGGCAATCAAGGAAGTTTGTTTGCACAAAATCAAGAATTAAAACAATTGACTAGTGAGTTTCAACAAGCCGATCAGGAATTGCAAAGTCAAGAAAAGAAAGTCCAAGCATTGCAACAAGAAGTCACGGTTTTGGCAGAAGAACAAGAACTTCTGCGGACACAAGGAGAACAGTTACGCTTTGAAGAACAAGAAGTAGCAAATCAACGACAAAATGTGGCCAACGAACTCACTCGTTTTGAAAAAGAACAGCAAATCTCAAGTTATGAAACGCGTGAACTGCAACAATTCATGGAGAATTACCAAAAACAACAGGCAGAGCTTTTGGCAAAACAGCAAGAACTAGAAGTACAACGCCAAGAGATCGATGCGGAAATCAGTTCATTGAGTCAAGAAAGTGACAAGATGGAAGAACGTCGCGCGCAGATCCAGGAAAAACAAGCACAGGAGCAAGCCTCATTAGCCGTATTGAAAGAGCAATACAATCACTTACAGATCCAACTACGTGGCGCACGCGTACAAAAAAATGAGGCATTAGCCAAACAAGAAGGACTAGAACAACAACTGCATGCATTGACTGCGGACTTCTCTGATCACGAACTGACAGAAGAAAGCTTAGATCAACGAATCGCTGATTTAGCGACAGAAAGAGATCGCTTAAAAGCTTCTCTAGAAGACGCCAAACAGTCACGTGAAGAAATGCAAACGACCATCGATGCGTTGGATGCCGACCTATTAGCTGAAAACCGTAAACAAAAAGAACTTTTGACAGAGCAGTCACAGTTAGAGGTCCAAAAGAATCGTGCGGAAATGATTTTGGATAATCATTTGAATTATCTTCAAACGGAGTATCAGATGAATTATGAAAAAGCCTGTGAATCTTATGAAGAAACAACGGATGTAGCGAACAGCCGGGTAGAAGTTGCTTCGTTGAAACAACAAATCGATCGTTTAGGCCCAGTAAATCTGAACGCCATTGAGCAGTATGAGCAAGTGAATGAACGTCATACCTTTTTGGCTGCGCAACGGGATGACTTATTATCGGCTAAGGATCAATTATTTGAAACAATGGATGAAATGGACGATGAGGTACGGACTCGTTTCAAAGAAGTTTTTGAAGCAATCCGCCAAGAATTCAAAATCGTTTTCCCAAACATGTTTGGTGGCGGTCGCGCAGAGCTTGTGTTGACTGATCCGACTGATTTGTTGCAGACAGGGATTGAAATCGAAGTTCAGCCTCCAGGTAAAAAACTACAAAGTTTAAGTTTACTTTCAGGAGGAGAACGTGCATTGACTGCTATTGCGTTGCTCTTTTCGATTATTCGTGTCTGCCCTGTACCGTTTTGTATCCTTGATGAGGTCGAAGCTGCGCTAGATGAAGCCAATGTCAAACGCTTTGGTCGCTATCTCAGCGAGTTCCAAGACGATATACAGTTTATTGTGGTGACGCATCGTAAAGGGACGATGGTTGCTGCGAATGTCTTATACGGTGTGACCATGCAAGAGTCTGGGGTTTCAAAAATCGTCTCTGTCCGTATGGAAGACATCAATGAAGAAGGAAGAATGAGTGAAACGAAAGTGTAGGGGACGAAATGATCAAATTAATCGCTATCGATTTAGACGGAACACTATTGAACGAAGAAAAGAAAATCTCATCTGAGAATAAACAAGCTTTGGCTCAAGCAAAAGCACAAGGGGTAAAAATCGTTTTATGCACGGGGCGTCCGTTAGCAGCGATGGCTCACTATTTACAAGAATTAGGTTTAGTCGAAGAAGGCGATTATAGCATTACCTTCAACGGTGGCTTAGTCCAGAAAAATGATACTGGTGAAATCATCGAGAAAAAAGCGATGTCTGTGTCTGATATCCATCGTCTTTATGCGTTGGCACAAGAACTAGACTTACCGTTAGACGTCTTATCAGATAATGTCGTCTTGCAATTACCTAGTGCGCCTCAAAAGCAATCGATGTACAATGTATTAAACAACTTATTGCAATTCCAACCAGCAGTACTAGCTGATATTACAGATGAGTTTGTGTTGAACAAAGCAGTCATTGCCTATGAGCAAGACGAACTAGATGCAAAAATCAAGGAGATTCCAAGCGCTTATTATGAGTCGTATGAGATTATCAAAACACGCAATGTTTTATTAGAATTTATGCCAAAAGGTGTCACTAAGGCATATGGTATTTCTTTATTAGCAAAAGATTTAGGACTTGAACGTAGTGAGATCATGGCAATCGGAGATGAGGAAAATGATCTACCGATGATCGAATACGCAGGACTTGGTGTAGCCATGGAAAATGCGGTGCCTTTTGTCAAAGAAGCCGCTGATCATGTCACGGCAAGTAACATCGAACATGGGGTAGCAAAAGCGATCCAACAATTTGTTTTAGTGTAAAGGAGGTATACTATGGGATTTTTTGATAAGATCAAACGAGCCTTTACTGGTGAAGAAGCACCAGAAGAAGTAGAAGTACAAGAGAAATATGATAAGGGTCTAGAAAAGACCCGTAAAACGTTCGGTGAACGAATGAATGAACTGTTTGCGAATTTCCGTACGGTCGATGAAGATTTCTTCGAAGAATTGGAAGAAACATTGATCGGTGCAGATGTCGGCTTTGAAACAGCCATCAAGATCACTGAAGCGTTACGCCAAGAAGTGAAGCTAAGAAATGCCAAGAAACCAGCTGAGATCCAAAATGCGATCATCGAAAAATTAGTTGAGCTTTATGAGCAAGAAGGCATCGATGAAGTCAATACATTGAACCTCCAAGAAGAAGGATTGACAGTGATCCTCTTTGTTGGTGTCAATGGTGTAGGAAAGACGACGAGTATCGGTAAATTAGCACATCAATACAAAACGGAAGGCAAAAAGGTATTGTTAGCCGCAGCAGATACCTTCCGTGCGGGTGCGATCGATCAGTTAGTTGTTTGGGGAGAACGTGCAGAAGTTGAAGTGGTTCGAGGCAAAGCTGGTGGTGATCCTGCGGCAGTCGTTTACGATGCCATCGAAAAAGCCAAAGAACAACAAGCAGATATTTTACTTGTTGATACAGCTGGACGTCTGCAAAACAAAGTCAATTTGATGAACGAACTAGAGAAGATCAAACGTGTGATCCAACGAGAATTACCAGAAGCACCACATGAGATCTTACTTGTGTTAGATGCGACGACAGGACAAAATGCCATGGTCCAAGCGAAACAGTTCAAAGAAACCTCTGATGTAACAGGGCTAGTTTTAACAAAATTAGACGGTACAGCTAAAGGTGGAATCGTCTTAGCCATTCGTAATGAATTGCACCTGCCGGTCAAACTTGTTGGTTTGGGTGAAGGCATCGATGATTTAGAAGCTTTTGATCCAAATGATTTTGTCATCGGTCTATTTAAAGGCTTATTGAAAGAAGAATAAACAGTATATGAGCATAAGTTCATCTAAAGAGCTTGTAACAAAGGTGTTCAACTTCAAGAAATAAAAAAGAAGCCACGGGAATCGTTCTTTGAATTTCCGTGGTTTTCCCTTTATTTTTGAAGAGGTTCCGTTTGTTTCAGGCTCTTTTTTCTCCTTCCAATGGACTAGCGATATTCAAGGAACAATATTTCGAGTATAAACCAAAAATGAACCAGCGATTTTTTTGACTGTCCTGTCAGGCTATGTGCTATCTTATTGTTCAGTTTGGAGTCATTTTCCTACAATATCAGCTGTTTTTTTAAAAAAACACCCCTTTTTTCTCATTTTCAAACAATTTCATTCTTTTTCTTGGCGGTTTTTACTATAATGAAACATATGAATTGGAGGACATTTAACCATGAACTATAAAGAATTATTACTGCATCCTCGTTCACTACCATTCATTAGTCAAGCCCGTTTTGGGGTTGAACGTGAAGGGCAACGTGTGAACTTCTCTGGAAAGTTGGCAACAACCGATCATCCTGAGATTTTTGGAGATCGTACGTATCATCCATATATCCAGACTGATTTCAGTGAAACTCAAGTCGAATTGATTACTCCGGTCACGGATTCTATCAACGAACTTTTTAAATACTTGGAAGCAATCTACGACGTTGCTTCACGATCAATGGCAGATGATGAAATGATCTGGCCTTTAAGCATGCCTCCGGCTTTACCTGAAAAAGACGAAGAGATCATGATTGCGAAGCTTTCTAATTTTGAAGATGTCTTGTATCGTCGTTATTTAGCAAAGGAATATGGCAAACGCAAGCAAATGGTCAGCGGCATCCATTTCAACTTTGAGTTTGGTGATGATCTTTTACAATCCTTGTTTGTACAACAAACAGAGTTTACCGACTTTGCAGCATTTAAAACAGAATTATATTTTAAAACAGCACAGAACTTCTTGCGTTATCGTTGGTTGATCACTTATTTGTTTGGGGCGTCACCTCTAAGTGAAGACCACTATTTTGTCGGCAAGCCAGCACCAGCAGAACCGGTACGCAGTATTCGTAATAGTTCCTATGGTTATACGAACCATCCGAATGTCAAAGTATCCTATGCGTCAATGCAACAATATTTAACCGATATTGAAAAAATGGTGGAAGAAGGCAAGTTATCCGAAGAAAAGGAATTCTATGCACCAATCCGTTTTCGTGGTGGAAAACGTGTAGCTGATTTAGCAAAATCAGGTATTCGCTATATTGAACTGAGAAATATTGATTTAAATCCTTACGCACGTGTAGGGATCAGTCAAGCACAAGTTCAGTTTTTACAATCGTTCTTAATGTATATGCTATGGATGGAACATGACGTAGCAGTCGATGCATGGGTCGAAGAAGGCGAGCAGCGAAATGAACACGTGTCGTTAGAAAACCCTATGGATCAAACTGCTTTTTATGATGAAGGAATGCTACTTCTTCAAGGAATGAAAGAGATGCTTGTAGCTTTAGGACAATCCGAACGCCTACCATTGATCGATGACATGATCGCACAATTGGATGAACCACATGAAACATTGGCAGGCAAGATTTATCAGCAAGCACAACAAACAAGCCAACATGACTTTGCTTATACTTTAGGAAAACAGTATGAAGAAGAAAGTCATGAACGTTCGTACCAATTAGCAGGATTTCGTGACATGGAACTGTCGACACAGATTCTGATGTTTGATGCGATCCAAAAGGGCATCGAAGTAAAGGTCATAGATGAATCAGATCAATTTTTACGTCTGCAGCATCAAGAGCATATCGAATATGTGAAAAATGCCAATATGACAAGTAAAGACAGCTACATTGTGCCATTGATCATGGAAAATAAAACAGTCACTAAAAAAGTGCTAAAAGAGGCCGGATTCCGCGTACCTGAAGGAGCCGAATTTACTTCGATCGAAGAGGCTTTGAACGCGTATCCACGATTTGCAGAACAATCCTTTGTCATTAAACCTAAATCGACAAATTACGGATTAGGGATCACGATTTTCAAAGAAGGAGCATCTTTAGAAGATTACCAGGCTGGTTTAGCAATCGCTTTTCGTGAAGATACTTCTGTACTAGTTGAAGCATTCATGCCTGGAACAGAATATCGCTTCTTTGTGATCGATGGGCAAGTAAAAGCGATCTTACTTCGTGTTCCTGCCAATGTTGTGGGTGACGGAAAACGGACGGTGGAAGAACTTGTCGCTGAAAAAAACCTAGATCCATTAAGAGGCAGTCACCATCGTGCACCATTGGAATTGATCCAGTTAGGTGAACTTGAGCAGTTGATGTTAAAAGAGCAAGGACTAACCATCCATTCTGTACCTGAAAAAGATCAAATCGTGTATTTACGCGAAAATTCCAATATCAGTACAGGTGGCGATTCAATTGACGTAACAGATGAATTTTCAGACGCGTATAAACAAATTGCCCAGCAAGCAGTGGAAGCCCTAGGAGCGAAAATCAGTGGGATCGACTTGATTATTCCAGATAAAGATATCGATCCTCAAACAGATGACCAAGCCTATGGCATCATCGAAGCGAACTTCAATCCAGCGATGCACATGCACGTTTATCCATTTGCTGGTCAAGGCAGAAGACTGACAATGAATGTCTTAGAGCTGTTGTATCCTGAAGTGATCAGCACACCAAAAAAGAACTAAAATAAGTCGTGAATAAGGGCTGTATCAAAAGTATTCAGCCACATTTAGCAACTTGATCCAAAAACAGCTTACCTGTTTGGATCAAGTTGCTTATTTTTTGAAATAATTACTACTGAGCACTGCTTATAGTCTAGGAGTAAAGGTATGACGAGTCGTCCAATCTCTACGATTAAAAAAGACAAAGGAGTACGACAAACTTGATAAAATTAGGTAACAACACCTATCTAATCGAACTTTCATCTTATAGATAGCAATGGTTTGTTATAATGTTTTGTGAAAGCGTTTTAAAAATGTAAGGAGGAATTTTTAGAGAAAGTAGTAAATAGACCAATATATATAAGGAGAACAACATATGAGTATTGAGATGTACCTGTCCGATTCTTTAGCCCAAGCTACGAGTGCCAGCCACTTCTGCCAAAAACAAGTCACTGATTACCAAAATCTCCAACAAGCCATCACTCAATTCACTTTACAAACGCCCAATCTCCAAGGGAAAACCTACGACGCTGCGAAAGCCTATTTTTCCCAAGTACTTTACCCACTCGTGCAAGGAGGAATCTTACTCTCCGAAGCGGTCGAAAAAGCAGCGAAACGATTTCCACAACAGTACATAGAACAAGTCGACTCCATTAGCTTGAAACAATCCGAATTAGAAGCACAGATTCGCCAAATGAATCAATATATCACTCAAGCCGAGGGAATAAGGCAATTGCTTCTTTCACCTCATATGCCAGAAGAACATCAAGGCTTTCAACTCAATCAAAATACATTGTTACTCACAATGTATCATGACTTGAAACACAAGCTGGAAGAAAAACTCCAAAAACTCTTAGCTTACAACCAAAGCTCCGCGCAGTTTTTTACAGAAATCAAAAGTCTCGAACAAGCAGTGAATCAAGGACTTGTCCAAACAAAAACTGCTTGGAATAGCCAAACGAAAACATTCTCTATGCCAAAAGATTTGTCCTGGACAACCACGATCCAAGACAAATGGCAACAAGCAGACAACGAGAAAAAAGGCATCGATCCAACTAAAAACAAAGAACTAGAAAAGTACAATGTCTATGCTCTTATTATTCACGATAGCGAGGGCAACCCACGTGTCTTTTGGAAAATCGAAGACAAGCAATCAGGCTACGGCATCGTGAACCCAGAGCTATATCAATATGTCACGAAAGTAGGTCACTACTTAGACCCTGAACTGATCCAGTTCATGACGTATGATACTTACCAAGAGAAAGTCAATGCGGCTTGGCGCCAAGGTGTTAATTATGAAACTGGCGAAAAACTAGACCCACTCTTAGGCAGTATCGTCTCTACCTCGCAATACGTTAAAGACGGCTACACATGGATCAACGAATCCGAACTCGGTCAAGCCTTAATGGTCTTAGGCTTTACTTACGCCTCATACAAAGTATTGACGACTACTGGTGTGAAGCAGGTGGAGAATGGTAAGATTGATAAATCGAGTAGTGATAGAGTTAAAATTCCAGAAAAAAGTTTGAAACATGCTGATATGGGTGATTTTACTATCAATCCTTCTACAGGGAAAATATCAAAAATGAAAAGTGGTGGGCACGGTCAAGCTAACATAGCTTTTCTAGAGGAAAATGGATTTGAGGTCAACATTGAAAAAATTTATCCTAATGGTGTTAGAATTGGAAATGTACCAGACCATAAGGTTAAGGCTAAAAGAACAGGGGGCAATCAATCTTGGTTTCGTGAAAATTGGACGAATAAAGATATAGAAAATGCAGGTCAATATATTGCAAATCAAAAAAACTTTTTAGGTGCGAAAGAAGGAGAAGCTATTTTTGGTGAGTTTAATGGTGTAAGAGTGGGTGTAATAAAAAATGATGGAAAACCGGCAACTATATTTCCTGATGCAACCAGACAACCATAAAATTTTTAGGAGGAAAACCATGAAGTTAAATAAAGAAATGGGTAATATTTTAAAAAAGAGAAAAGAGTTAGATATAAATGATGATTTTGGAATAGAAAAATGTTGGGATGAAATGACAAAAAATTTAACAAAGAATGAGGAAGAAACTATAGATTATCTTAATGGATGCGATAAAGATGATTTATATTATATCAGTGAAATTTTTGAAGATATATCCGAAAAACTTCAAAGTCAAAGATTTATTGCTGTCTTAAGAAAACTTGATAAGAAATTTCCTGAGTTAGATATGACTAAAGATATTGATATTGCTGAGAGTTATATTACAATGTAGCTTAAAAAATTTCATTTATTAAACTTATAAACACCAGAAGTCTTTCAAATATTTGCTCATTATATAGTAATTTCAGTTGGATATTGCATAGGAATATTAACAAGGAAAAATATTCACGTAATTAGGTACCATTAGTTTATGAATGTTTTTTTTGCGCTAATAATAAGTAGTTAAACGTCAAAAACCGAAACTAATTCAAATTTAGTAAAACCATGATACAGCTCGTATAAAGTATTTATGAACACTGGCATGAAGCAAGTGTAGATTGATAAGATTAAGAGAATAAAAGGGCTACAAGTAAAATTTGTGAGGATATTTAAACTACATAAACCTCAAGAAAAGTAACTACGGTTTCTAAATCTTTTGAAATAATTGTTAGTGGAGAAGAATTATGAAAATCAAAAGTTTTGAAGGTAAACTAGTTCAAGATGACATAGAAGTTGACTATTATACGTCAATCATAGTATCTTTTTCAGCAAATGATGATAAGTATAATATAGGAGAATTTTATTACTATAGATTCGTTAACAAATATGATTCATTTTAAGTTAAATTTAAAATGGAGAAGATAGGATTTTTTCTGGATAAACAAAAAAATCATCCACATCACTAGATTTATCTAGTTTGTGAATGATTTTTTGTTTTGCCACAGGTACATACGAACGCTGACAAATTTTGATTAGAAACTCAAAGAATCGAGTAATCTTTTAGAAATTATTTGAATAATCGCTCCCAAAAGCTTTTTTTCTTTGGTTGTTCTTCTTCTTGTTTCGTTGGATATTTTTCTTCTACGTCAATAACGGGCTCATTCACCGCTTCTTTAGCCGCGATCAATAGACCAATACTTTGCGGATCTTCGGAAACATGATCGTTTACAACCGTGAATTTCGTTTGATTTTTCGTTGCCAATTGGATGTATTGATTCTGGATATCCAGGGGTAAGGTCCCGTTTATCAGAATAAATGCTTCTGGTCGTTTCTCTAGTTCTTGTAGGAACTTTTCTTTATTTGTCGGCTCATTCATTTCAGCAACGGTCATACTGAGGTAGCAACGTTCACGAAAGGTACCTAGGTATTTATGCTGTTCTTCTGGGTTGACCAAGGGCGTGCCATACATTCCTTTGTCCAAATGATTTTTCAATTCATCTGATGCCATCCAATTTCCTCCTTTGTTGTTTTAAGTCATTATAACATAGAGGTTGTGACAGAAGCATTTTGACCTGATCAGTAAGCTAGAAAATTGAAAAATAGTTTTTCATATTTTGTCATTTTCTAGCTTAGTGTTGAAGGTTAGCTTTTGGATCACCGTGTAGCCAGGTGGTGAGAAAGTCGTTTAGCTCCAAGCATTAAGGCAGAAATTGAGAAATAGCTTCCCACATTTTTAAGGTCAGAAACAAAAATGAATTTTATTTTTGTATCGTACACGTATTCTAAAATTTATAGGGATTGCTCTTATTTCATTAAAAAACGGTTGCTTTTGTTCAATGCTTCACTTAGAATAAGAATGAGAATCATTCTCAGTTAGCGAGGTAAAGGGAAATGCGCGTGGGTCGCTTGATGGTTTTTTTAGTTATTTTAAGTATATGTTCGCTATTTATTGGCGTGTCTCGAGTGGAATTCATGGAGATTATCCGATTTGAAGGACAGAGTATGCAATTGTTGTTGGCGACACGTTTTCCGCGAACGATTTGTTTAGTACTGGTAGGGGCAACGAGTAGTATTTGTGGGTTGATCATGCAACATCTGACTCAAAATAAATTTGTTTCACCAACGACAGCTGGCACGATGGATAGTGCGAGATTGGGTATCTTAGTGGTGATGCTCTTTTTACCGAATGCTTCTTTGTGGATTCGTTCAGCAACTGCATTTTTATTTGCGTTTGCAGGTACGCTCTTATTTTTATCTTTTGCACGATTTTTTCCACAAAAAAATCAGCTGATGTTACCATTGATCGGCGTGATGCTAGGAAATATTATCGGCTCTGCTGCAACATTTTTCGCCTATCAGTTTCAGTTAGTACAAAACATGTCTTCATGGCTACAAGGAAATTTTGCAACAGTCATGCGGGGAAATTATGAATTATTGTATGTAACGATTCCTTTATTACTTATCTTATCTTTTTTTGCCTATCAATTTACGATCGTAGGCTTAGGTGAATCGTTCGCAGTGAATTTAGGGATGAATTATCGCAACATGCAACTACTAGGGATTGGCCTTGTTTCTTTGGCCAGTGCGATCACTTTGATCATGGTTGGGACGATTCCTTTCTTAGGAGTGATCATTCCAAATATCACAGCAAAGCTCTATGGGGATCAGGTACATAAAACGTTAGGAATTACCGCCATTTTTGGTAGTATCTTTTTGCTTATCTGTGACATGATCGCTCGTCTTGTGATTTTTCCTTACGAAATCCCAGTCAGCGTCATCGTAGGGATCATCGGTGGTTTGATTTTCCTTTACTTGTTAGTAAGGGGGCGCAAACATGGGTAAAAAGATCACTGGTCTATTTTTTATTTTGTCTCTACTCGTGATTGGTGTGACGATTGGTTATTTGACCATCAATACGTATGGTAATTGGGCATTTGCATGGGCCTTACGAAGCAAAAAAATCATGGCGTTCATTTTAGTGGCACTCGCGACGAGCAGTGCGACCGTTAGTTTCCAAACGATTACCCAAAATCAATTTTTGACACCTTCTGTGTTAGGGCTCGATTCCCTCTATGTACTTGTTCAAACCCTCCTCTTTTTCTTGATTGGTGGTGTGACGATGCTTCAGCAAACAGGTACAGCCTTTTTCTTAGTCAATGTGGCATTGATGGTTGGCTTAAGCCAGTTATTGTTTTTCTTTTTATTACGAAAAGAAGCCCCTAATTTATTCTTATTATTGATGACGGGGATGATTTTAGGGACACTTTTCAATAGTATCAGTACGTTTTTACAAGTGGTGATGGACCCGAATGAATATGATTTGTTGCAAGGGAAGTTATTTGCTAGTTTCGGTAATGTCCAGACTGCCTACCTCCTACCTGCTGCATTGTTGATTGGCTGTTGTTGGGTGTTCCTTTTTTATAAAAGACATTTTCTGGATGTCTTTCATCTAGGGAAGGATCAAGCAACGAACCTTGGGATTGAGACAGAGCGTTTTCAATTTTCTATTCTTTGTTGTGTCAGCTTGTTGACAGGAACAGCCACTGCTTTGGTGGGACCAATCACCTTTCTTGGATTTATTGTCGCAAACGTCAGCTATCGTTTGTTTGCAACGTATCGTCATGGTGTTTTACTATTAGGAAGTTTTTTGATTGCTTTCTTGTTTTTGACTGGGGGACAATTGATCGTTGAGCAAGTGTTTGGGTGGAACACGACGGTCAGTGTGGTTGTAGAGTTCACAGGGGGTATTTACTTTATTACAAAATTGATTCGAGAAAGGAAGGAACTGGGATGATCAATTTGAATAGTGTCGAGAAGTCTTACCAAGGAAAAACGGTCGTCGAGGCCTTGCAATTGGAAATCTCGGATCAACAATTGACAGCCTTCATCGGTCCAAACGGCGCAGGAAAGTCAACCGTTCTTTCTATGATCAGTCGTTTGATTCCTAAAGATGCAGGTGAGATCTACTTGGATCACAATGAAGTAAAAGCTTGGAAGTCCAAAGAGATGGCAAAAAAACTAGCTATTTTGAAACAATCCAATGAGGTCAGTATGAAAATCACAGTCGAAGAGCTTGTATCGTTCGGGCGTTTTCCTTATTCGAAAGGAAAGTTGACAACGAAAGACCATCAGATCATCGAAGAATCACTCCAACACCTAGGATTGGAAGAACTGAAGGACCAAACAATCGACACGCTTTCTGGGGGACAATTGCAACGAGCGTATATTGCGATGGTCCTTGCGCAAGATACTGATTACATTTTGCTGGATGAACCACTCAATAATCTCGATATGAATTTTGCGGTACAGATCATGCAAATTTTAAAACGTCTTGTACAAGAATTAGGAAAAACGATCGTCATTGTTTTACATGATATCAATTTTGCAGCGAGTTACGCAGATGAAATCGTCGCAATGAAACAAGGAAAGTTATTTAGACAAGGCAAAACAAACGACATTATCAAAAAAGAAGTACTAGATCAATTATACGAAATGGACATTCGAATCTGTGAAATCGAAGGACGCAGATTTTGTCTTTATTTCTAAAAACTACGAAGGAGCATCAAAATGAAGAAAATAGTTTTAGGATTTTTAGTCATGGCATCATTAGGATTAACAGCATGTGGAAATAACGAAGCACAAACGAGTGAAACAACAGCATCAAGTACTGTCGCAACGGATACAATGTTGACAGTCAAAGATAGCAACGGGGAATCTGTGGAAGTGCAACAAAATCCTGAGAAAGTTGTAGTGTTCGACAATGGATCATTAGATACGCTTGATGCATTAGGTGTTGGAGACAAAGTCGTAGGAGCGGCAACTAAAAATCTACCTGCTTACTTAGAAAAATATCAAGAAGTTGAATCTGCTGGGGGAATCAAAGAACCTGATTTGGAAAAAATCAATGAGATGCAACCAGATTTGATTATTATTTCCGGTCGTCAAAGTGATTATCAGGAACAGTTGAGCCAAATTGCCCCAACACTATATTTAGCAATGGATGCAGAAAAGCCATGGGAATCGATGCAAGAAAATGTGACAACATTGGCAAAGATTTTTGATAAAGAAAAAGAGGCAGAAGAAAAATTAACAGATTTAACGAAACAAATCGATGAAGTAAAAGAGAAAGCCAGCGCGCTTGATCAAACAGCTTTAGTTACTTTAGTGAATGAAGGGCAACTTTCAGCATATGGTTCAGGTTCACGTTTCGGACTAGTTCATGATTTATTTGGCTTTAAACAAGCCGATGATCAAATCGAGGCGTCTACACATGGTCAAAGTGTTTCTTATGAATATGTTTTAGAGAAGAACCCAGGGATTTTATTTGTAATTGATCGTACCAAAGCAATTGGTGGAGATACAAGCAACGATAAGGTAGCTGCCAATGAATTAGTGGCACAAACAGATGCCGGTAAAAATGATCAAGTAATTTCATTGCAACCAGATGTTTGGTATTTGAGTGGTGGTGGACTTGAATCAATGAACTTGATGATTGAAGACGTCAATCAAGCGCTAAAATAATTTTTCAATGAATACACAAGAAATGAACGAGTGCCTATCAACTAGATAAGTACTCGTTCATTTCTTATTCAATGGGTGATTGTTTGATCGTTAGGAAAATCTAGTGTAAGAGTAAATTCATTATCGACTTCATAAGGATCGATTCGTGGGGTTGGATCATGGAAAAAGTGAGCAAGCCATTGTCGGAACATAAGATCGCCTCCTTTGATTTGACTAAAGGATACAAGGCGAACCTTAGAGAAAGCTTAAAGCGTAAAATCAAGCGTGTGTTTCGGCTAATGCTTGATAATTGACGATCTTGACTTGACGATAAAAGTCAGCGGGTAGTTTTGACCAACGTTTCAAAAGTTGATAAAAATAACTATCTTCTGCTTTGATTTTGTACTCACTTAAAATCAATCCGAAGTAGTTTGGTTTTTTCTTTGCTAATTTGTGATAGATCGATAATGCTTTTTCTTTGTCTTCATCAACAAATAGTGTTTTAACTTCAATATAAGATCCTTCAATGTTCTGTGTTTCTTCAATAAAGTAAATGCTTTTTATATATTCTGTCATAAGTAAGACCTCCAGCGCTTGTTTAGTTGTTAAGATAACAATAGCTAAAATTTGTTAATAAATCGTGAACAAATAATTATTCTTTTTCAGCAATTGTTTAAGTTTTTTCGTTTATCAATATTTAATCTGTTATTTTAAGGAGATATTAAGTTTTGTCTTGCTTCTTTCCGTGAATTTCGATACAGTAATTTAAACTAAAGGAAAAGGTAGGGGATGCACATGGAATTATTGATCAATCGAAACTTAGTGTTTGCAGAAAATCGTGTCATAGAAACGGAACGTCTGATTTTAAGACCAATCACATTGGAAGACGTAGAAGATATATTTGAATATGCCCATGATGTAGAAACGACCCGCTTTGTTTTCCCTCGACATCAGTCGATCGAAGATACAAAAATCAGTGTTGCGAATTTTTTTATGGCATCACCGCTTGGAAAATATGCTATTGAATGGAAAGAAAACCGCAAGATGATTGGTACGATCGATTTGCGGATACAAGAAGGCGATGATACGGCTGAATTAGGTTACGCTTTAAATAAAAAGTATTGGGGAAAAGGAATCATGCCGGAAGCTGGAAAAGCGCTTCTGAAATTGGGCTTTGAAAAAATGGATCTCGTAAGGATCTTTGCTTATCATAATACGAAAAATAGTAAATCGGGACGAGTGATGGACAAGTTAGGAATGAGAGAAGAAGCTGTGATTCCTGATGCAAAACGAGAAAAAGGAGAAATCATTTCAATCGTTCTTAAAGGAATTACTAAAAAAGCTTGGTTGGAAGGTCACCCAAAAACAAGTTAGTTGCAACTTCGTACAAAAATCATTAAGCTAAAATTGAGGTGATTAAGATGGAATTTATCGTATCAAAAGAAGCGGAAGAACTGCTTCGTGGAAAAGTGAATGACAATGAACAATTATTGCTAGATGTAGAAGACGGAGATGGACCATTTGCGAATAGCCGGATCACTTGCCAAATCGATACTTCTTTTCGTCTGATTATTGTAGAAAAAGAAACATCGGCAGATCTAAGCTTATATTCTGAAGTAGTCGATACCCAAATGGGACCAATCAAAATCAAGAAAAGCGCACTCGTTTATTTGGATAATCCGACGACGTTAGCAGTAGAACCAACTTACAAGAGTCTACAACTGAAAGGACCAGGAGGAATCATCAAAAATAACCTCCAAATCGTCACATCAACTATCTAAGATTTAGAAGGAAAAAGAATGGGAAATTTAGCGATCATCAGTGACTTACATGTGGACATCAATCAATTTGGCGAAGCTGAATTAATGCTCTTATGGGAAGTCTTACAACAAAAAAAGATTACTCGACTTCATCTGGCTGGGGATACCGCCAATAAAGTCGATCGCTGTGTCGCAGTTGCTGAATTTTTTGCAGAGCGGCTACCAACGACTTTCCATTTTGGCAATCATGAGTTAGCCGATGTTACTGGCGAAGCGATGATCAGTCATTTTCCAGACGTCCACTTTTTGAATGAGCGCTATATTCCATTAAATGAAAAAACTGTGTTATTAGGCATCAATGGTTGGTATGATTACCAATTCTCAGAAGAAAAAGACGTGAAGAAAATCGTGCGGATGAAGCGTTTGTACTGGTATGACCGCTTGATTGAGCGAGATGGAACGGATCTAGAAGTGAATGATCGAATAGTAGAAGCAACACGATCATTATTGGATACGCTACACAAAAAGAAACTGAATGTGATCTTATCAACACATTTTGTTCCAAAACAAGAATTCATTGTTTACCAAAACGCGCCTTATGAACGTTGGAACCAACTCAATGCGTTCTTAGGTTCAGCTTCATTTGGAAAACTACTCGATCAATACGATAATCTTCAACAAGTCGTCTTTGGGCATACGCATCGACGGTTTGAGGATAAAGTACTCCAAGGAACGACGTATAGTTGTCGGCCGTTTGGCTATTATTACGAATGGCAATTGACACGAGATTTTATCGATGAATATCAATTGATTGATCGTTACAATCCAATGAAATTACGCGTATTATTACGAACGCATCGTCCAGAATTTAAAGAATACCAGTTACAACATTTAAAAAAAGAGTTTGAACAAGCAGTAACAGTGATTGCTTACTGAAAATTTGAAGACCACCAAGTATCGATTTAGGGCTCTTTGTCAATAAGGACTGATGAGTTGCGAAAAATTAAATCTGGGTCAGAATGAACCTCATTCTGGCTCAGATT